>NZ_JBQYFW010000042.1:0-48260 GCF_056313565.1 Pseudomonas sp. 3B-A001-10F | reverse complement strand
ACATCGTTGGGTTTTACAACAACGAACGGTTGCACTCGAAACTGGGATATCTGCCACCGACCGCTTACGAGCGGGCGATGGCGTCAAAACCACCTATCGAGGTGTCCGGAATTAGTTGACCACTGCAGTCGGCCCCCTCTCCCTCCGGGAGAGGGCTGGGGTGAGGGGCTCTTGATCCAGCACCGGGATCTAAATCCACAGTCCATATCGAACAAGTATCACCACCCCGCCCAATTAATATTGTACGAACCCACCCCCCTTTCCAATACTCGCCCTCAGCAACCACCCACCCGGGCCGGATGCGAACAGGCGAGGGAATGCGCATGTCTTGCGCATAGCAACGGCCGATTGCCCGGGACGTGGATGCCGAGAGCCGCAAGGCTCCCTTCCCCGCTATCAGGAGATCGACTGCAATGATCATCGATATCAGCTGCTATCCCACGGATCTCGTGGACCTCGCCTGGAGGCATGACGGTGACCCGTTCACCGGCGAGCGTCTGCTGGAGATGATGGATGGCCCGTACATGGTCAACGGCAAGCCGCGCCGTATCGACAAAGCCTTCATCCAGCCACCGCAGGGCAACACGATTTACACCTGGACCGACGGCGACCTCAGCGGCCGCGAATCCATCGACGCCTACATGGCCTACACCCTGAAAATGGTCCAGACCTACCCGGACCGCTTCATCGGCTGCTTCGTCTACAACCCGCGCTGCGGCGTGGAAAACGGCGTCGAGGCGATCGAGCGCTACGTCAAGGAACACGGCTTCAAGATGGTACAGATGCAGGCCAACATGCATGCCTACCGGCCTGACCGTGCACTTGACTGGGTGCGCCCATGCTTCGAGAAATGCGCCGAGCTGGGCATTCCGGTCAAGCTGCACACCGGCGATGGGCCTTACAGCATCCCGTCGGAATGGGTGCCGATGATCAAGGAGTTTCCCAACGTCAACTTCATCATGGCCCACTTCGGCGTGCAGACCGGCGGCGTCTATGTGTTCGAACCGATGCAATGGGCGATGGAATTGCCCAACGTCTACTGCGAATCCGGCTGGTGCCTGCAATCGCGGATCGTCGAATTCGCCAAGGTCTTGCCGACGCACAAGATCCTCTTCGGCACCGACACCCCGCCGAACGAACCGGGCATGTGGCTGCGCCTGCTCGAAGTGCTTTGCCACGAGCCGCCGCAAGGCCTGAACCTCGACGAGGACACCCTCGAAGAGTATCTGGGCAACAACACCGCGCGGATGATCGGCCTTGAGCCAACCCCGCCACCGCGTTCCGTTTCCGAAGCAGAGGCGCAACTCAAGCGTCCCGTCACTACTCAACTGGCCAGGAGCTGAACCGATGATCATCGACACCCATCTGCACCCCACCAATCTGGTCGACGAGGCCTGGCGCCACACCGGCGAACCGTTCACCGGTGAGCGCATGCTCAAGTTGATGGACGGCCCGTACATGATCAACGGCAAACCGCGCCGCATCGACATGGGTTTCATCCAGCCGCCACCGGGCAACACCGGTTATCGCGACGGCAACCGCCGGGGCCGCGAGGGCGTGCGCGACTACATGTCCTACGTCGCCGAACTCTGTGTGAAGTACCCGGACCGCTTCATCGGCAACTTCAACTTCAACCCGCGCTGGGGGCCGGAAAACGGTGCGGCGGAGCTGGAATTCCACATCAAGGAATACGGCTTCAAGATGCTCAAACTGCACGCCAACATGCACGGCTATCGCCCGGATCGCGCACTCGACTGGTTGCGCCCGGCGATGAAGGTCTGCGCCAAGTACAACATCGTTGTGCTGATCCACACCGGCGACGGCCCGTACACGATTCCGACGATGTTCTACCCGATCATCCGCGAGTTTCCGATGGTCAATTTCATCATCGGCCACTTCGGTATCCAGACTGGTGGCAACTACTCATTCGAAGCGTTCTGGATGGCCATGGACACGCCGAACGTTTACTGCGAATCGGGCTGGTGCTTCCAGTCGCGGATCGTCGAATTCGCCAAGGAGCTGCCGCGCAACAAGATCGTGTTTGGCACCGATTCGCCGCCGAACGAACCGGGCATGTGGCTGCGCGAACTTGAGGTGTTGTGCTCACCGGCGCCGCAAGGCCTGGGCATCGATGAGGATCATCTCGAAGACTACCTGGGCAACAACATCGCCCGGTTGTGCGGGATCGAACCGACGCCACCGCCCAAGAATCTGGTCGAGGCCGACATACGCCTGACCACCACCTATCTGTAGCCATACACATACCCCACTGTAGGAGTGAGCCTGCTCGCGATAGCGGTGTGTCATTTAGCGGTGATAGTGACTGATACACCGCTATCGCGAGCAGGCTCACTCCTACAGGGGATCAGTGTTCAACCCAGGCACACAGCGACTTTACAGGCACGAAGATGACCCGGCGTTCGCTCGACCGGCAGGCCAACGGCTGGCCGCGCGATCGCCCTCTCAACCCTGCGTGCCTGCTTTTTACGAGGTGACACCATGACCCGTTCGACGCTCGGCGATTCTCAGGACTTTCACGTGTTCATCGACGCCTATCGCCGTGAGTACCCGGACGATGTGCTGACTGTCACCCCAGCGATTTCCGCCGATCAGGACGTCACCGCCCTGGTCGATGCCCTCGCCGCCCAAGGTCGCGATCCACTGCTGATCTGCGAACACGTCGGCAACCTCGGTGTGCCGGTGGCGACCAATCTGTTTGCCTCCCGAACCCGCATTGCCCGGCTGTTCGGCATCACTGCGGCGCAGTTGCACGAAACCTTCCAGACCCGCGCCAACCAGCCCATCGCACCACGCTATGTGGAGAGCGGTCCGATCCTCGATGAGGTCTTCGAAGGCGAAGCGCTGGACCTGGCGCTGCTGCCGATGCTCAAGCATTTCGCCAGCGATCGCGGCCCATACATCACTAACGCCATCATCATTGCCGAGGACCCGCTGACCGGCATCGCCAACATGAGCTATCACCGCTCGATGCGCCACGCCCGGCAAGCACTTGCGACCAGCCTGCATTCCCGTGGGCACTTGTGGCGGATGTTGCAGACCGCTCGCGAGCGTGGCGAAGAACTGCGCGTGGCGATGGTCGTCGGTGCGCATCCGTTGTTCATGCTCGCCGCCGCTGCACGTTTGCCCTACGGCAGCGATGAACGCGCTGTGGCTGGCGGACTGTTCGGCGCACCGCTGGAGCTGGTGAAAACCCCGCGCTACGGCATCGGTGTACCAGCGTATGCCGAGTTCGTGCTGGAAGGTGCGATCGACCCGGCGGCATACGCCGAGGAAGGCCCGTTCGGTGAGTTCAGCGGTTACTCCTCGGATCGTTCGACCAACAACGTGCTGCGCGTGGATACGCTGTTAAAGCGCAAAGACGCCTGGCTGGTCGACGTCATGGGCGGCCGCTACGCCGAACACCTGACCCTCGCCCGCCTGCCGCGCGAAGCGGAAATGAGCGAGAAACTGAAAGCGCGTTTCCCCGCCGTCACCGCCGTGCATTACCCCAATTCCGGCACGCACTTTCACTGCTACGTGGCGCTGGATCAGAGCCGCGACGGCGAGGCGCGGCAGATCATGCTGGCGCTGCTCGGCTGGGATCCGTACCTGAAAACCGTGATCGCGGTGGACAGCGACATCGACATCAGCGATGACAACCAGGTGCTGTGGGCGCTGGCCACGCATTTCCAGCCGCATCTGGATATTTTTACCATTGATGGCTTGCCGGGCAGTCCGCTCGATCCATCGTCCTCGGTGAATGGCACCACCTCGCGGATGGGCCTCGATGCAACTCGCGGCTCCGGGTTTGACGGAATCACGGCGCAGCTCGATCAAGAGGTACTCGAACGCGCGCGGGTTCTGCTCAAAGGACTTGAATCATGAACCGCCAGCGGATGGTGGTCGGTATCAGCGGCGCGTCCGGGTTTATCTATGGCGTGCGACTCCTGCAATTGCTCGCCGAGCTGAACATCGAAAGCCACCTGATCATCAGCCGTGCCGCGCTGCTGACCATGGCCCACGAAACCGACTACAAATTGGCCGACGTGACCGCGCTGGCCAGCCATTACCACCGCGCCGATGACGTCGCTGCCGGAATTGCCAGTGGCTCGTTTCGTTGCCTGGGCATGGTCGTCGCGCCGTGTTCGATGCGCACCTTGGCGGAAATCGCCACCGGCACGTCATCAGGACTGATCGGCCGCGCCGCCGACGTCACGCTCAAGGAACGCCGCACGCTGGTGTTGATGGCCCGCGAAACGCCGCTGACCCTCGCCCATCTGCACAACATGACCGCCGTCACCGAGATGGGCGGGATCATCGCCCCGCCGGTGCCCGCCTTTTACGCGCGCCCGGAGAACCTGACGCAAATGGTCGACCACAGCCTCGGGCGCGTGCTCGACCTGTTCGGCCTCGATGCGGGCGTCGCCACCCGCTGGCGAGAACACACAACCCCCTGTAGGAGTGAGCCTGCTCGCGATGACGTTGTATCAATCACATAAATGTCGGCTGATACACCGCCATCGCGAGCAGGCTCACTCCTACAGAAAAGCAGCATCACCCGAATTCAGTGTGCACCGGTCAATCAAAGGAGCCTCACCATGAACACCCCATTCAACGCCCCAACCCGCAACAGCAAAATCCCCGTGACCATCCTCACCGGCTTCCTCGGCGCGGGTAAAACCACCCTGCTCAATTACATCCTCAAGGAAAACCACGGCCGCAAAATCGCCGTGATCGAAAACGAGTTCGGCGAAGTCGGTATCGACGGCGACCTCGTCCTCAGCTCCGAGACCGAAGAAATCTACGAGATGGTCAACGGCTGCGTGTGCTGCACTGCCGAGGTTCGCGAGGACCTGGTGCGCATCGTCCGCGAACTGGTGGCGCGCCCGGTGCGCCTCGATCACATCCTTATCGAGACCAGTGGCCTGGCCGATCCGTATCCAGTGGCGCAGAGCTTTTTCATCAATGACCCGATCGCCGAAGAAGTAGAACTCGACGCGATCGTAACCATGGTCGACGCCAAACACATCGCTCAGCATCTGGAGGATCTGCAACTCGATGGCGTCGACAATCAGGCGGTGGACCAGATTGTCTGCGCCGACCGGATCGTCATCAACAAGGTCGATCTGGTCAGCACTGAGGAAGTGGAAACCCTGCGCGGCAAGATCCGTGGCTTGAACGCCACAGCGGATCTGGTGACCTCGACTCACGCGCAAATCGATCTTACGAAAATCCTCGGCATCGGCGCATTCGAATGCACGCAGAAGCTCATGGAAATCGGTGCTGAACCTGAGCACCACGACCACCACGATCATCATCACGAAGCGCCCGATCACGAACACGATCCAAGCGTGTCATCGGTGGGCATCGCCGTGGACGGCGCGGTCAACCTGATGGCTTTCCACCGCTGGATCAGCGAACTACGTTCCTCCCAGGCCGACAATCTGTACCGCATGAAAGGCGTGCTGGCGGTGGCCAACGAGGACCAGCGCTACGTGCTGCAAGGCGTGCACAGTCTGGTGGAATTCCGCGCCTCGACCGCGTGGGGCACGGAGCCCCGCTCGAGCAAGATCGTATTCATCGGCCGCGACCTCGACCGCGCGGCGCTGAACCAGGGCTTCGCCGCCTGCCTGGCAGGCTGAAACAAGGCATCGAAGCCGGTGGATGGCGGCTTCGCAGCACGAATGACTGATGTTCGCCACTTGGGGCTGCACAAGTCCCTGTGGGAGCGAGCTTGCTCGCGAAGAGGCCGTCACATTCAACCTCTCAGTTGACTGACATATCGCCTTCGCGAGCAAGCTCGCTCCCACAGGGTTCCACTGTGTCCTTGAGCTGATCAGCATCAGACGAATACCCCTCTCTACCGCATAAAAACAGCCAGAGGTGTTTCCCCATGTCGTCAGCCCCATCTCCAACGCAATCCGCCGCCACCGTGCACCCCGTCGACCGCATTTTACCGGTGCGACAGATGCTCACCCTCGGCCTGCAACACATGGCCGTGTCGTACATCGGCGCCATCGCCGTGCCGTTGATTGTCGCCAGTGCCTTGAAAATGTCTCATGCCGACACGGTGGTGCTGATCAGCACCACGCTGTTCTGCTCGGGCATCGCCACCCTGTTGCAAACCGTTGGTTTCTGGAAATTCGGCGTGCGCCTGCCAATTCTGCAAGGCGTGGCGTTCAGTAGCGTCGGCCCGGTGATCGCCATCGGCAGCAACCCGGAGGTGGGCTTTGCCGGGGTCTGCGGGGCGGTGATCGGCGCGGGGATTTTCACCATGCTGATAGCGCCGTTCGTGGGTCGATTGCGGCGATTTTTTCCGCCGGTGGTGACCGGTTGCATCGTCACCGTGATCGGCTTGCAGTTGTTCCCGATTGCCTATGAATGGGTCGGCGGCGGGCGCAACGCGAGCAACTTCGGCGCCCCGGCGTTTCTCGGTGTGGCGGTGGTGGTGTTGCTGACGATTCTGCTGGTCAACCGCTACGGCAGCCCGCTACTGCGCAACATGGCGGTGCTGATCGGCATGCTGATCGGTGCAGGCCTCGCGTATGGCCTCGGCATGGGCAGTTTCCACAGCGTCGAAGAAGCGCCGTGGCTGACCGTACCCTACCCGTTCTATTTCGGCCTGCCGACTTTCAGCCTGATCCCGATCGCGACCATGGTGGTGGTGATGATCGTGCAGATGGTCGAGTCGATGGGGCTGTTCGTGGCCATCGGCGACATCGTTGAAAAACCGGTCGAGGACAAACAAGTCATCAATGGCCTGCGCGCCAACGGCCTGGCCAGCACCATCGCCGGGATGTTCGCCGCGTTTCCGTTTATCGCCTTCATGGAAAACGTCGGCCTGGTGATTCTGACCGGCGTGCGCAGCCGTTGGGTGGTCGCAGTCAGCGGCCTGCTGATGTGCTCGATTGCCCTGGTGCCGAAGGCCGGCGCAATCATCGCCTCGATGCCGACCGCTGCCCTCGGTGGCGCTGGCATTGCGATGTTCGGCGTAGTCGCGGCGGCGGGCATTCAGACCCTCGCCAAAGTCGACTACGAGCGCAATCGCTACAACGTGCTGATCGTCGGTTTCACCATCGCCGCCGCGCTGGTACCGGTGCTCGCGCCAACCTTGTTCAAACAACTCCCCGAGTGGTCGCAGCCGTTCCTGCACAGCAGCGTGGTCATCGCCTGCCTGGTGTCGGTGCTGCTCAACGCCGCGCTGAATGGCGTCAGTGTGGCGGAAACCACCGCCAGCAAATCCGCCTCGCACATCCTTTAGTTTGGAGCTGCCCATGACTCAACTTCAGAACATCCTGATCAAGCACCCGGTCGCGGTGATGACCGGCCTGCGCGGCCCCCGCGCGCGGGCCGGCGCCGTGGACATCCGCGTGGTCAACGGGCGCATCGCCGAAATGGCCGCGAACCTTGAACCACAACCCGGCGAACGGGTGATCGACGCGCGCAACTGCGTGGTCTACCCGGGCTGGATCAACACCCACCATCACCTGTTCCAGAACCTGCTCAAAGCCGTGCCCGAAGGCCTGAATCAGGATCTGCAAGGCTGGCTGGCGAGCGTGCCCTACCCGCGCCTTAACCGCTTTACCCCGCAACTGGCGCGAATCGCTGCACGGCTGGGCATGGTCGAACTGCTGCTGTCCGGCGTCACCACCTGCGCCGATCACCATTACCTCTATCACGCCCACGGCAGCACCGAGACCGGTGATCTGCTGTTCGATCTGGCGGATGAGTTTGGCCTGCGCTTTGTCCTGTGCCGTGGCGGCGCGCTGGAATCGGCCAGCGCCCATCCGGGCTTCTCGAAAACCGCACTGCAACCGGAAAGCCTTGAGCAAATGGTCGGCGATATCGAACGGTTGAAATCGCGGTACCACCAGGACACCCCGGACGCGATGCGCCGCGTGGTGGTCGCCCCGACCACGCCAACGTTCTCGCTGCCGCCAACCCTGTTGCGCGAACTCGCGCACACCGCGCGCGGCCTTGGCTTACGCCTGCACACACACTTATCGGAAACGCAAAACTACGTGAATTTCTGCCGCGAAAAATACAATTGCCTGCCGGTGGAATTCGTCGCCGAGCACGAATGGCTCGGCCCGGACGTCTGGTTCGCCCATGCCGTGCATCTACAACCCGGTGAAATCCGCATGCTCGCGCAGACCGGCACCGGCGTCTCCCACTGCCCGGTGAGTAACGCTCGGCTGGGCAGCGGCGTGGCGCCTGTGCCGCAGATGTATGAGGCCGGCGTGCCGATTTCCCTGGGAGTGGATGGCGTAGCCTCGAACGAGTCCGGAAGCATGGTTGGCGAAGCCAACACTGCATGGCTGATCCACCGCGCAGAACAAGGCGCCTCGGCGACCACGGTGGAAGATGTCATTCACTGGGGCACGGCGGGCGGCGCGCAAGTGCTAGGCCTCGGCGCCGTTGGCACACTTGAAGTCGGTCAGGCGGCGGATCTGGTGATCTACAGCCTCGACCATCCACGCTTCTATGGCTTCCACGACAGCGCCGTCGCGCCCGTGGTAGCGGGTGAACCGATCACGGTGAAATACAGCCTGGTCGGCGGCCGCGTGGTCGTGGAGAACGGCGTGATTCCGGGCCTGGACATCGAACGCATGCGCGCCGAAGCATGGGAAGGTGTGCAGCAACTGATGAACGTCGACGACTGATTCCAATCCACCACAACTTCAATGTGGGAGCGAGCCTGCTCGCGAAGGCATATTGTCAGCCACTGCAACATTGACTGATCCAACGCTTTCGCGAGCAAGCTCGCTTCCACATAAAGCCGTCGCATTCGCGACTTTCGGCTTTCTCGACTAACGTTATTACCTCATCGGACAGAGCCCCAGCCCGCAATACAGGGCTCTTTTTCAAGGAGAGACTGATGACGTCGCGTCGCAACATCGAACAGACCTACCGCACCTGGTCCAGCCCGATTCTGCTGGAGCTGAAAAAACGTGAACACCAAATGGCGCCGGTCGAGCGTCAGGCCCTTGAGAATGTTCTGGTGGAAAGAAGGTTGCTGGACATCGGCGGCCCGGAGGGTATTGAACGTCGTCGCAACAGCGGTGGCTGACACTGCGCTTTCGCGAGCAGGCTCGCTCCCACAGGGTTTTGGGTAACTCACAAAGCGTGTGTTCACCGGCAATCACTGTGGGAGCGAGCCTGCTCGCGAAGAGGCCGTGTAGACGTCTTCATCATTTGGGCCGACGCACCGCCCTCACCCGCCCAGTGTCTCCGCCGCCGCAATAGAAGCGATCAGCGCCGTCGGCTTCCAGTCCGGAAACACCTTGCCCCGCGGGCATTTTCAGAGCCTCAAGGACCTTGCCATCCTGCGAATCGATCCGCCGCAGCTCACTCTCATCCGCCTCCCAAGTGCCATGCCACAACCCGCCATCCACCCAGGTCACCCCGGTGACAAACCGGTTCGATTCCAGCGTGCGCAGGATCTTGCCGGTCTGCGGATCAATCTGATGAATCTTGCGCTCGCGATACTGCCCGACCCATAACGAGCCATCCGCCCAGGCCATGCCTGAGTCGCCGCCATTCCCCGGGGCCGGGATGGTGTGGAGCACGCGCCCCGTGGCCGGATCGATCTTGTGGATGTGGCGATCAGCAATCTGGTACAGGTGCTGGCCGTCAAAAGCGGTGCCGCCGTCGGCGCCAACCTTGATCGTGCGCACGGTTTCGCCACTGGCCGGATCCAGTGCATTGAGCTGGCCGTCGCTGGCGAACCAGACCTGCTGGCCATCGAATGTCACGCCGTGAATGCCTTTGATGTCATCAAAAGGACCGTACTCGCGAAGGACTTCTGCATTTGAGTGTTTCATGGCAACTTCCTCGTGGATGTGTGGCTCCAGCCTAGCCATTGCCCAGTGACACCGGGAGTAACAAGATCGTCGCGAAACCCGGTAGCGGTGGCGTCATCCAACGCCGCGCCCGGCCGACACCGAACGCCTGCACTTTGTCCGCCCGCGCCAGAGCCTCCAAGGCGCGTTGCACCTGGCGCTGGCTGTTGCCCAAAGCCAATGCCAGCGCTGAACTCGACCAGGCCTCGCCGTCGGCGAGCAAAGCCAGTAACGCCGCGTATTTGTCTTCGATCGGCAGTGTCAGCAGTGCCAAGTCCTCGGCCATCAGCGCAAAGCCCCTTGGCGTTGCGGCGATATTCGCCAGTGGCTTCAGTGCCGCACGCAAGCGGCCAATTTCGACCCGCAGGCGAGCACGGTGCGATTCATCCGTGAGGGGGAAACCAAAGGCTGTGGCGAACAGCGTTTCGCGCGCCACATCGTCCGGCCAGGCTTGCGCAAGTAATCGTGCGAGACTGAACAGCACCGGCCGCGTGGCCAGCGCCACCGTCATGCCGGCACCGCGCACGCTGTATCGGCAGGCATCGACGATCAGTGTCGACGAGTTGAACAAAGCTTCAACCTGCGCCAGATTCACCCGTTGCGCCTGACCGGCAACGATCAGCCGCGCTGCCGGCGCAGCGAGCATGTGACTGGCGTGATCGACCTCGGCGCTCAGTGCGGTGATCCCGGCCTGTTGCGCCGCAGCCTGCGCCCGAGCCAGCGCCGCACTGGCCTTGTGTGCCTGGACCCGACGCACGGCGATTCCGGCGGCGATCAACTCATGAGCAGTACGCAGCGCCGGCGGCAACGGCGCCGGGTCAGTTTCACCCAGCAACGTTTCGGCCTCTTGCAGCTCGCCAATCAACAGCAACCGGCGAATCTGCAGATAGCGCGCGTGCGCCGCGTTCACGCCGTCACCGTGCGCCTGCAACACCTGGCGCGCCGCCTCCAGCGCCTTCACCGGCCAGCCCAGATCCCGCGCTGCCAGCGCCACTTCGGCCTCGGCGACCACACAACGCGCCCGCGACAGCGGTTCATTGCTGCCGAACGCCTTTATCGCCCGTTGCAACAACGCCTTGGCGCGGGGCAGATCACCGAGCTGAGCCATGGCAATTGCGCGCAGAGCCAGCGCCGGCGGATCCTCACGCAGAGCGACGTAGTTCAACGCGCCTAGCGGATCACCGGCGGACAGCGCGCGGCCGGCGGCGTTGATCAGCGAATCCATGGCTCGTCCGTCCCTCGGTGGCTGAATCGTGAGCTGAGTCTGATCGCTGATTATGGCGCGTTTGGACGCTTGATCGGCTGTTTCAGTTGTTGCAACATCGGCACAGCTTTTCCAATGGATGGAGTCGAGCATGCTGGATGCAAACGCTAGCCACATTACCTTCACTGTCGAAGGCGCCAACGCCGACCTGCAAGTCCTCAGCTTCACCGGTCGCGAAGCCCTCAACCAACCGTTCCGTTTCGATCTCGAACTCGTCAGCGCCCGCCCCGACCTCAATCTCGAAGAACTGCTGCACAAGCCCGGCGTCCTGACCTTCGGCCCGTCCGGCGAAGGCAAGATCCACGGTCTGGTCTATCGCATCGAGCAAGGCGACTCCGGCAAAACCCTGACCCGTTACAGCCTCAGCCTGGTGCCACAACTGGCCTACCTGCGGCATAACCACGATCAGCAGATTTTCCAGCAACTGACGGTGCCGAAGATCATCGCTCAGGTGCTGGAAGATCGCGGCATTCTTGCCGACGCCTACAGCTTCCAGCTCAACGCCGAGTACCCGGAACGCGACTACTGCGTGCAGTACGACGAATCCGACCTGCATTTCATCCAGCGCCTGTGCGAGGAAGAAGGCATTCACTTCCACTTCCAGCACAGCAGCAGCGGCCACAAACTGGTGTTCGGCGACGACCAGACCGTATTCCGCAAGCTGAAACCGGTGAGCTACCAGCAAGACTCCGGCATGGCCGCTGACAAACCGGTGATCAAACGCTTCAACCTGCGCCTGGAAACCCGCACCACCCGCGTCAGCCGCCGCGATTACGACTTCGAAAAACCGAAGATCCTCCCCGAAGGCACCGCGAAAAGCACCTTTGCCCCGGACCTCGAAGACTACGACTACCCCGGCCGCTTCACCACCCGCGAGCGCGGCAAGTTCCTCTCCACCCGCGCCCTCGAACGCCATCGCAGCGACTACAAACTCGCCGAAGGCAAAGGTGACGAACCAACCCTCACCAGTGGCCATTTCCTCACGCTCGCCGAACACCCGCGCGCCGAATGGAACGACCTGTGGCTGCTGCTGGAAGTCTTCCACGAAGGCAAACAACCGCAAGTGCTCGGCGAAAACGTCACCAGCGACGTCACCGACAACAAAAGCGATTTCCACCAGGGCTACCGCAACAGCTTCCTCGCCACCCCGTGGGACGCGCACTACCGCCCTGCCTTCGAACACCCGAAACCAAAAGTCCTCGGCAGCCAGACCGCCGTCGTCACCGGCCCCGCAGGCGAAGAAATCCACTGCGACCAGTACGGCCGCATCAAAGTGCAATTCCACTGGGACCGTGACGGTCAGTCCAACGACAAAACCACCTGCTGGATGCGCGTCGCCAGCGGCTGGGCCGGCGCCGCGTACGGCGGCATCGCCATCCCGCGCATCGGCATGGAAGTCCTCGTCACCTTCCTCGAAGGCGATCCCGATCAGCCATTGGTCACCGGATGCCTGTACCACAAGGAAAACGTCGTCCCTTACGACCTGCCGGCAAACAAGACCCGCAGCACGTTCAAAACCCTGAGCTCACCGGGCGGCAAGGGCTATAACGAGTTCCGCATCGAAGACAAGAAAGGCGTCGAGCAAATCTACATCCATGCCCAACGCGACTGGGACGAAAACATCGAGCACGACCAGAAGATCCGCGTCGGTAACGAACGGCACGACACCGTTGAAGCCAATACGCTGAGCGAGTTCAAGGTTGAGGAACACCGGATTACCCATCTGGATCGAATCAGCGAGATGCGCGCGGATGATCACCTGACGGTGGGTGTGACGCAGCATGTAAAAGTCGGCACTGCTCAATTCGTCGAAGCCGGCAGCGAAATCCACTACCACGCTGGCGACAAGGTCGTGGTAGACGCCGGCATGGAACTCACCGCCAAGGCTGGCGGCAATTTCGTGAAAGTCGACGCTGGTGGCGTAACCATCAGCGGCGCCGAGGTGAAGGTCAACACTGGCGGCTCGCCTGGGGTGGGCAGCGGCATCGGGATTTTGGTGCCGTTGACTCCCGGCGCAGTTGACACCGATAAATTCGGCCAATTGCCTGACAGCGCGCCGCGCAGTCACAAGGCGCGCTACCTGTTGCTGGATGAGAAAACCGGTGAACCTCTGGTGGGCACCCCATATACGTTGAAGCTCGCTGATGGCACCCGAATTGCCGGTTATACCAACGAAGAAGGAAAAACCTTTCAGGCACTCAGCAGCAGCCCGGCAGAGGTCGAACTGCTGACACCTGTTCGCAAACCCGAGCCTGAAGAACCGTTGATCAGGGCCGGGGAAAGCGCACCCAAGGAAATGACCCTGGACTTCAAAAACGCCAACTCGGAGGGCTGAATCATGCCGGTCATGCAACCACCTCAAACGCCACAAGGCTGCACGAACACCAGTATCGAAGGTACGGTCAAACAAGCACCGCTGCCCAATCCTGATAACAAACCTTATCTGATGGAAAAAGCCAATTACGCATCGCGGTTTCCCAGATTAACGATAAAAAAAGCCAAAGATGGTGACTTCACCGGCATGGAGCTTAAACAGCTGGTAATGAGTGGATTGATTCGGGCAGATGAATACCGCTGGGATTTCAAATGGGATTACAAAGCTGAAGTCTGCTTCGACATGTCGTCCCTCCCCCCCAAACCATTCCTGAGTTCCTCATGGCTGGGCGATGACGTGAAGCCAGATCCCACGCGACGCCATTCACTCTTTCCATTCCCTAAAGGTTCAGTCAAAGGATTATTACGGCGTCCCGACGTTATCATCGTCAAGACACGCAGCTTACGTTGGCCGGGACAAGCTGGAACGGATCATCAAGGTGTTGCGCACCCGGATAATCTGGAGAGGCTAGTGGAAGTGAAGTTTCCCGGGGACGTCCTCGGTATGGCACAGCGAGAGGCTTATCTGGATATAGCAGGTGGCCCAAACCGTTTTTCTGTACTCGAAATCAATGATTGTCGAGATGACGGCGAGCGTGAACGCGACCGCGAATACAACAGACAACATAAGCCGACTGGTGAGTTCAACCCACAGCAATGGCCTGTTTTGCTGCCCCCGGCCGGAGGCCCGGGGCAAGCCCCAAGACCCGCTCCGGTACCTGTTCCCGCGTACGGCCCAACAGCGACACCCAGACCGGCGCGGGTCGAAAGCTGGACGCAACTTCAAGAGGCCGTTGAAGGGCTCTTGGAGCAAGGTGCTCAGGGCATTCGAAGGCTATCGCAAGAAATGCAACAACACCTCGAAGACGCCGCTACGTGGCTCGGAATCAAGGGTCAATGGATTAGACGTGAGTCTCAAAAAGCCTGGGAATGGGTCAGTGAAACAGGTGCGAAGGTCGTTCGCTGGACGGATGAGCAACTCAGGGCTGCGTGGAAGGAAATTCAGCATTTCACCGACCTGACCTTGGAAAAGCTCAAGGAAATCGACTGGATGCAAGTATTGATTGACGTAGGAACAGTCGTTGCCACCGTTGTGGTGGCTTTTGCTATTGGAGCGGCACTGGTTGCTGCCGGTGTGCCTGCTGCTATCGTCGCAGCAATTTTGGTTATCGTTCGACTGGCTCAGCTTTCATGGGCCGTGCTGGTCACCATTTTGGGCGGCGCTGCTATCACTGCTGCGGCGACAGCCTGATAAAAGAGAGCTTTATGAATACATTGGAAAAACTGAGCGAACAAGCTCCAGACCTGACGTTTGAGCTACCCGATAACACCCCCGTTGTACGACTCGGGTTGATCGCAACCCTCTACTTCAAGGAAGGCTACTCGCTGCAAAGCAAGCGCAATGTCATGCAATGCTTCACCCGATTCAAGGAAGAGTTCGGCCAGCATCTGAAGGGACAGTTCGACGACCGCTACAAGAAACTGACAGATTCCGGATTCAGCAAAACCCAGGAAAAAATCCGCGAGTCAGGGCCGAACGAACAATACGAATGGCACATCAGCAGCGCCGCAACCGCGAACGAAGCTGCTGCGTACAGCCTGTCCGCACTGAACTCGTTCGAGGTGCATGGCGATCAAAAACGCTCATACCTGAAGATGACATTGCCCTGGAGTTTCCTGAAAGAGCCCGATGGCGTCGCGCGCTTTCAAGAATGGCTGGTTTACTTGTGCGATCAGGTTGAAGCCGAACATGGCTACGGCGGACTTTCGAGCATACTGCCCTACGACTTCGATCGTTACATGCCCATGGAATTTCAACTGGCGCAGCAATATGTCGGTCTGGAAGTTGACTCAATGGTGCACAACTTCAAACGAGAACTGCTTGATCACATCAAAGGTGTCAACTGGTACACCATTGTTGGCACTCGATTTACCGAGCAACTGGGAGGCAAAGACGGATTACGCCACGCCTTCAGCGGACGTGGCGACGTCGAGATGCTGGATTATCAGGGCGGAGTGATCATTCGCGCCGGCGCTTTACCCGAACTGGGCGCTATCCATGAACCTCTACCCGTCACCTATGTAGCGGTGAACCGTGTTTTGAAACAGCTTCGTAATCCAAAACCCGATCAACTGCACACTTATTCACCCTACGGTAACTGCTTCGAACAAGACAGTACCGAGCGCTGGTACGCGCGATTCGACCAAGACGATGCGCATTCGAAAACTCCAGCACGAATAGAGGCCGGTCAGCCTTGTAGCGCCGCGGGTTATTGGTTCAGCCCTGCACAGGCAAACTCCCGACGTTACTTCGACTTGGGGGAAACCATGCCTGGGTTCAGTGGCTCGAATTGGGGCGATACGCTTTGGTATTGGTCGGGGGAAGCGTGAGTGAATTCATCCGAGCAATCCGGCGCTTTTCAGCAGCTCCTGCAAGCCATTCGGCACCAAAGGCGCCTGCTCGCTGAAGCTTGAGCTGTCATGCCAGCGTGCAGTGAAGGGCGCGCCGTCGCTTTCATGGCCATCGATCTGTGCGTTGTCGTAGACGCCCTGATCGACGAACGTCGCGTCGTATACCTGGACAATTTCGTGACCCGGTTCGCCGTTGTAGACGAAGAGGCTTTCGAGTGTGCCGAGCAGACGCACGTCACTCATGGACAGGCCCAACTCCTCCTGCACTTCGCGCACGATTGCTTCGGCGCTGGTCTCGCCAAATTCAATACCGCCGCCAATAGGCCGAAAGCAGGTTTGCTGGCTGGCCGGGTCGCGAAATTCGTTAACCAGAATTTTGCCGTGGTGATGAAAAACGCAAAGTGCGAGCGCGCGAATGCGGTGTTCGGCCATGACTGAAGTCCATTTACAAGTGTGGGGGCGCGGCATTTAAACATGCTTTACGCGACACACCCGTGGACGTCACTGGAAAAGGGTCGCTTCAGACCGGAGAAATCGTTGCGAGCAGACCGATCAGAATGGTCAGTGTCAGAAAGCCACCCAGAAAAAACGCCATCTTGTTCATGTTGCTCTCCTCAATGCTGAGCTTGCGGTGCACTGGGCGCTTCGGGATGAAGGACTGCCGCGAGTGCCGAACCGTGGGGCTATTTTGAGCGGATGACTGAACTGGTAACAGAGGCAGATCCGGCGAAAAAATACGGATCAGATGCGCATCTGATCCGCATGGGCCATGGACTGATATTCAGATCGCGGCACAAGGGTTCAATTTCGGCATGGTTGATCTAGAGTCATTGCCGTCGCGACAACAACAAGAAAAATCCTGGAGTGAACATGACCGACCTGAACCTGCAACCCAACGTCGCCGCATCGCTGGGCAAATGGCACGAAATGATCCGCACCGGCGACCTCAGCGCCTTGCCCGGCCTGCTCGACCCGCAAGCCGTGTTCCGCTCGCCGATGGCCCACACGCCTTATCCGGGCGCGCCGGTGGTATCGATGGTCCTCAATACCGTGTTCGAGGTGTTTGAAGACTTCACCTATCACCGTGAGCTGGCGACTGCCGATGGCTTGAATGTGATTCTGGAGTTCAGCGCCAAGGTGGGTTCGAAGGAGCTGAAAGGCATCGATATGATTCGCTTTGATGAGGGCGGGAAGATTGTCGAGTTCGAGGTGATGGTGCGGCCACTCAGCGGTCTGCAGGCCTTGGGCGAAGAGATGGGCCGGCGGCTCGGTGCTTATCTGGCGTCCGCCAAAGCCCTGTAGGAGCTGCCGCAGGCTGCGATCTTTTGATCTTGATCTTTCAAAAGCAAGATCAAGATCAAAAGATCGCAGCCTCGTTTCACTCGACAGCTCCTACAAAACTATTTGCCATAAAAAAGCCCACTGACCGTCGCCGGTTCAGTGGGCTTTGTGTGTCAGGCGTTTAGTTACAGCGCCATGTCACGTGCAGCGTTTTCCTTCGGAGCTTCAGCCTTTTCAGCTGCAGGTGCGGCCGGGGCAGCAGCCTGACCGATCACTGGAGGTGTCGGCAGTTCGAGGATCTTGGCGGTGTAAGCCCACTCTGCAGCTACTTTGGCTGGATCGTTGTTCAGCTGAGTGCCGTAGCTTGGAACGATCTGGTGCAGCTTGGTTTGCCACTCTGGGGTCGCGACTTTGTCTTTGAAGACTTTCTGCAGCACGCTCAGCATGATCGGTGCAGCGGTCGACGCGCCTGGCGATGCGCCTAGCAGGCCGGCGATGGAACCGTCTTGTGCAGCAACGATTTCGGTGCCCAGTTTCAGCACGCCGCCAGCGGCTTCATCACGCTTGATGATTTGCACGCGTTGGCCGGCTTGCCACAGGCGCCAGTCTTCGGCTTTGGCGTTCGGGAAGTATTCCTTCAGCGCGTTCAGACGGTCTTCATCCGACAGCATCAGTTGGCCAGCCAGGTACTCGACCAGCGGGTATTCCTTGATGCCGACCTTGGTCATAGGCCAGATGTTGTGGGTGGTGGTGCTGGTCAGCAGGTCCAGGTACGAGCCTTCCTTGAGGAACTTGGTGCTGAAGGTCGCGAACGGGCCAAACAGGATGACGCGCTTGCCGTCCAGGACACGGGTGTCCAGGTGCGGAACGGACATCGGTGGGGCGCCAACCGACGCTTTACCGTAGGCCTTGGCCAAGTGCTGTTCAGCGATGGCCGGGTTATCGGTCACCAGGAACGAACCACCGACCGGGAAGCCAGCGTATTCCTTGGCTTCAGGAATGCCCGACTTCTGCAGCAGGTGCAGTGCACCGCCGCCAGCGCCGATGAAGACGAACTTGGCATCGGTTTCGGTTTTAGTGCCGTCTTTCAGGTTTTTGTAGCTGACGCGCCAAGTGCCATCGGCATTCTTGGTGATGTCCTGGACTTCGCTCGACAGTTTCAGATCGAAGTTAGGCTTGGTTTGCAGGTACGCAGCGAACTGGCGGGTGATTTCGCCGAAGTTCATGTCGGTACCCAACGGGCTCCAGGTGGCCGCGATTTTCTGGTTCGGGTCACGCCCTTCCATCATCAGCGGGACCCACTTCTTGATCACAGCCGGGTCTTCGGAGTACTGCATGCCGGCGAACAGCGGGCTCGCTTGCAGGGCTTCGTAGCGCTTTTTCAGGAACTTGATGTTGTCATCGCCCCACACGAAGCTCATGTGCGGCGTGGTGTTGATGAACGAGCGAGGGTTCTTCAGAACGCCTTGCTGAACCTGCCAGGCCCAGAACTGACGGGAGACCTGGAACGCTTCGTTGATCTCGACGGCTTTCGGGATCGTCACGTTGCCTTTGTCGTCTTCCGGGGTGTAGTTCAGCTCAGCGAGCGCCGAGTGACCGGTACCGGCGTTGTTCCAGCCGTTGGAGCTTTCCAGGGCGACGCCGTCGAGGCGCTCGACCATTTCCATCGACCAGCTTGGCTCCAGCTCATTGATCCACACACCGAGGGTGGTGCTCATGATGCCGCCGCCGATCAGCAGGACGTCGACTTTCTTTGCTTCGTCAGCATTGGCGGATGTCATCCCCATCGCCAAAGCCAGACCCAGCAGGGCTGTGTTCACTTTCTTAAACATCTGTTGCACCTATGATAAAACGCCTTCCGCCCGCCGCTGTTATCTGTATGCGATCCGCTTTGATGACGCTCAGGCTCGCGTCGCAGATTCCGGCACACTTCAATTTTGACGGGTGGGCACACAAGGCCGACATGCTGCATCGACCTCAGTTAATGTCCCTTCTGAACTGACTTCTTATCATTATTGGCTCAGCTACTTGAGCGACAGGGATTCCGTCAGCCCGCCCGAAGGCAAGCAAACTGAATAAGGTCAAACCAAGTTGGCGCGAAGAATATCACGTCAGGGCAAACCCGCGCGTCTGTTCCCGACTTGAGAGTCTTTTTCCGCTCAGGGACTTATCGGCCGCCAGTCGCTGAACATGACCCTCTGATGAGTGCGTCGACGCAGACCATCCTGCATTCAAGTGTAGTTGCCCAGACATTGAGCACTTTTGGGCAGTGCCTTGCTCAAGCATTATCTGCTACGTTGTACGACGACTGACAAATTAGTCGTCAACCCCATAACAACAAGGGAAACAACCTCAATGACCAAGACCCGACTCCTGATCGGCTTTCTCTGTGCCTTCAACGGTTACGCGATGGCCGCCTCTGCTCCGGCGGAAAAAGACGTTGCCCAAGCGGTGGATCATCTGACCCAGGCGATGCTGCACAAGGACATCGCCGAACTGAACGCGCTCACCGCGCCCAACCTGACTTATGGCCATTCCAGCGGCAAGATCCAGGACAAGAAAGAGTTCATCGCCGACATCGAAACCGGCAAGAGCGCGTTCAAGACCCTGGAAATGCAGCACCAGACCATCACCCTGTCCGGCGACACCGCGCTGGTCCGCCACCACTTTTCCGCACAGGCGCTGAAGGGGACCGAGGTGGTGCCGACGGAGATCGAGAACTTTCAGATCTGGCAGAAGCAGGATGGCAAGTGGTTGCTGGTGGGACGGCAGGCGTTCAAGTTCTGATCGTGGTGAATTTATCCAGCATTAGTGTTGGCTGAATTGACCTCTTCGCGAGCAAGCTCGCTCCCACTGTGTTCGGTGGCGCAGCGAATATTGCATTTACACCACGAAACCTGTGGGAGCGAGCTTGCTCGCGAAAGCGCTAGCCCGGCCAACACAAATACGATGGATTTCACCACTACAACCGAAACCGATCCACCGACTGCGCCAACTGCCCCGCCAGACTCGACAATTCATCCGTGGTATTCGCCGTTTGCCCGATCACCCGGCTGTTGCCTTCGGACATCCCGGCAATCATTTCCACCTGATGGGCGATCTCGTTACTGGCCTGGCTTTGCTCGCCAATCGTGCGAGTGATGTCGTTGACCAGTTGCGTCGTGCTCAACGTCGCATCGAGAATTTCGCGGATGGCCCGCTCGACATCCGCCGTCACCGCCATGCCCTTGTCGACCTGCGCGACACCCGCCTCCATGCTGCTGACCGCCTCGCGGGTGCTGTGTTGAATGCGCGCGACCATTGCCGCGATTTCCTGGGTTGAGGCACTGGTGCGCGCCGCCAGACTACGCACTTCGTCCGCGACCACCGCAAAACCCCGACCCTGCTCGCCGGCACGGGCCGCTTCAATGGCGGCATTGAGCGCCAGCAGATTGGTCTGGTCGGCAATGCTCTTGATCACCTGAATGATGTTGAAAATGGCTTCGGATTCCTGATCCAGCGTGCGGATCACCTGCGCCGACTGTTGTGCTGATCGGGCGATATCGTCCATGTCGCTGACCACTTGATGAATGACACCGCCGCCCTCCTTGGCCAGGGTTTCGGCCTGACTGGCCATGCTCAGGGCTCGTTCGGCGTGGCGGGTGATTTCCTCGATACTCGCGGTCATCTGGCTGGCGGCAGCGGCCATGGTGCCGGCGGCGACGCTTTGTTGCTGGCTGCTGTCGGCGACCTGATGGCAGCCGTGGCTGAGTTGCTCGCTCATGCCACTGACGCCGTGAGCATTGCGCCGCACCACGTCGATCATGTTGCGCAAGTCGCGCTGCATGGTTGCCAGTGTGCGTATCAGAGTACTGGCTTCGTCCTTGCCGGATGGCTCGGCAATCGACTCGCTGAGATTGCCGTGGGCGATGCTTTCGGCGATGCGACTGGCAGTCTTCAAAGGCCCCATGATGCTCAGAATGACCCAGCGCCCCTGTATCAAGAGCAACACAAGACTGGCGATCAACACCACGCCGAGCGCGACGTTGGCGCTGCGGATGGCTGACTCGGTGCCTGCGCTGGTCTGCCGCGTATTGGACTCGATCAACTCGCTCAACGCGGCCATTTGTTCTTCAAGCTGGCCAAACGCCGTGTTGAAGGTGCCCAGTTCCTGTTGAGCCGCATCAGGGTTGTCCAGCGCCAGCCCGACAATCCGTTCGCCCGCGTTGATGTAGGTATCGAGGCTCGGTTTGATCTGCTCCAGCGCCGTGCGCAATGCCGGATTGATCGGCAATTTGAGGTTTTCCTCGAGCACCTCACGAAAATGCCCGGCATGCTCGTTGATCGAATCGCGTACCTCGCTTGCCGTGCTGGTGCTTTTGCCCAGCCCGACCAGCATCGCCGAGTAGACATCGGCGCGCAGGGCGTCGTGCATCATGTCGGCTTCCATGTGGTTGCGCAGCGCGCTCATGCTGACCGCGTTATCGCTGACCGCCGAGGCCATCCGCTGATTGCCGACGTAACTGACCAGACTCACGATCAAGGCTGTCAGCAGACTTGTCACAATCAGCAACACTAAACGCAGTTTGATCGACACCGGATTTTCCTCACTCATCACGCCCGTAAACGCTTGTCAGCCTTCAGTTAAGCCTATTTGCGCAGGTCTGCCGCGCCAGAGCGTGTCAGCAGGTGTCGGCGTGCTGGCCAAAGGCAGCAAAACTTTCGGATTGCGCGGCAAGTCTCACTTTTCAACGCGCACGGCCAACGCCTTCATCACCGGTTAATGCCGGCAGGCTATTGAGTCCGTCGCTCTGAACATTCGTACAGCAAAAGGAAACGCCTATGAAACGCGCATTGTGGTTGGGTTTGCTCGGCACGTTCGCCATCGGTACCGCACACGCGGCGACGGAAAAAGTCGCGATCAATCTGGTCAGCGCTGACGGCGCGCCGCAGGCGATCGGCTCGGTCACCATCAGTGAAACGGCGTATGGCCTGTTGTTCACGCCTGACTTGAAATCTCTGCCGGCCGGCGTGCACGGTTTCCACGTGCATGAAAACGGCAGCTGCGAGGCCGGCATGAAGGATGGCGTGAAAGGCGCCGCACTGGCTGCGGGCGGGCATTTCGATCCGCAAAAAACCGCCAAGCACCTCGGCCCTTACGCCGACGGCCATTTGGGTGATCTTCCGGCGGTTTACGTGACGGCGGACGGCATCGCCAACTATCCGGTACTGGCGCCGCGCCTGAAGAAGATATCCGAGATCAAAGGTCACGCCCTGATGATCCACGCCGGCGGCGACAACCACGCCGACATGCCCAAACCACTGGGCGGTGGCGGTGATCGCATGGCCTGCGGGGTGATCTGACTCATTCCAGCGTGAAAGACGGGCAACCCGCCATGGCGTTGCCCGCGTCTGTTTTGCAATAACGCAGACTTTGCTGCGCCACGGAACTCCCGCCGCGCGCGCCCCTCTCACATTATGTAATCCTTCCCTTTTTGCTTCGCGCTTGTGGAGGAACACCGTCATGCGCAAGTTAGTGCTCGTTTCTTCTTTACTCCTATGCCTGCCCGTTGGTTCCGCTCTGGCCAAAGTCGATGCCGGAGATGTCGCCACTTCGGCCGGTGTCTCCGCGTCGCTGTACTCGACCTTCAAGGATCACAAAATGGTGATTCCGGCCCGTGACGACTTGTCTGCATTTGTCGCCAGTGGCGGGGCCATTCGTGGGGTTTATCTTGAATCGGTGCTGCAACAGGCTCGCCAGGAAAATCCTGGACTCAATGCCAGTGATGAAGATCTGGCCAACGCGATTCTGGTGCATTACGAAGGCCTGAATCAGTAGCCGTCACGGAAAACGCAGCCGATGGATGGCTGCTGAAGGCGCATAGGCAAAACTGTCCGACGGCCTCTATGATGGAGGCCATGACGACTTCTGTGCCCTTGCGCTCCCCCTGCCCGCCCGGCGCCTGCATCTGCGGGCGCGATCCGTTGCTGGAGACACCCGGCGCGGATTTGCGCATCCTGCGCCTGACCCGAGAGGAAGAAAAACGCCTGCTCGCTCGCCTCGAAATGCTCAAAGACCTGAATGACCTCAAACATCTGCAACAGCGCATGTCCGAACAATTGGGGATTCGCGTCGACGTCGCTCCCGGTTTCAACGAAGTGCGCACCATGCGCGGGATCGCTATTCAAATCGACGAGTTACCGGGCCTGTGCCGCAAGACCCGTGCAGCGATCCCGGCCGCCATTCGCCGCGGACTGGAAAACCACCCGGAAATCGCCTTCGAATTGCTCAACGCTCACGACTTGCTGCGCGACACCTGATCACTTTTTCAGCCCCAGGCGTTTGCGCATTTCGGCGGTGATGCTCTGGCGGGTTTTCTTCATGTCGGCCCACGGCTCGTCACCGACCTCAGCCAACCGCTCATGAACGTTGTGCACGTTCCACTGATTGCCACCCTTGAGCTCGGCGACCTCTTCGCGAAACAACGGCACCGACACCGGCAAGCCTTCGCGGGTGCGCGCGGCGTAAGCGCAGATAGTGGTGGCGCCCAGACCGTTGCGCAGGTAATCGATAAAGATCCGCCCGACGCGGTTTTTCGGCCCGGACACCGCAGAAAAGCGCTCCGGCAACAGCTTGGCGATATGACTGACGATGGCGTGGCTGAAGTCCTTGACCTCGTCCCAACCGAGTTTGCGGGTCAGCGGCACCACCAGGTGAATACCCTTGCCGCCGCTGGTTTTGAGAAACGCCTTGAGGCCCAGTTCATCAAGTACGGTCAATGTCAGTGCCGTCGCTTCGACCATGCTTTTCCATGGCAGTGCCGGATCCGGATCGAGGTCGAGAACGAAGCGATCGGGCTTGTCCAGATCGACCGTGGTTGCGTTCCAGGTGTGCAGTTCGACGGTGCTCATCTGTACCGCGCCGATCAGCGCCTCGGCATTGTTGATCAGCATCACCGGTTGCCCGGTGACGTCTTTGTCCAGCGTGGTAATGCCGGGGATCGCCAGGCGTTCGGCGTTCTTCTGGAAAAACAACTCACCGGCGATGCCGTCCGGCGCGCGCACCAATGCCACCGGACGATCCTTGAGCTGCGGCAGAATCCATTCGGCAACGCTGGTGTAATACTCGGCCAGTTGCATCTTGGTGGTGCCGCTGACCGCGTCGATCACGCGATCCGGGTGAGTGATGCGCACCTTGCCGTTGGCCAGTCCGGTTTGTGACGGCGCGGTTTCTGCGCTGCTCGCCGGGGCTTTTTTCGGCGCTTTCTTCGTGGCTGATTTCTTCGCTGCACTCTTCACCGGTTTCGCTCGCTCCTCAGTGATGGCTTTGGCCGGTTTGTCATTGCGTAAGCCATGAAACACGGCGTGGCGCACTGAACCGTCCTTGGTCATTTCGGCAAATGCGACTTCCGCCAGCAGTTTCGGCTTGAGCCAGTGCACGCCTTTGACTTCGAAGCCGCTGGGTGGATTGACCACCGCCGGCTTCTTCACCTGCAACGGTTTGAGCTGGGCCAGAATGCTTTTCAACGTCGACTCGTTGAAACCGGTGCCGACTTTGCCGGCGTAGCGCAACTCGCCGCTGTCGCGGTCATGCAGCCCCAGCAACAACGCGCCGAAGGCACTGCGCGAACCTTTCGGATCGGTGTAGCCGACGATGACGAATTCCTGGCGATGTTTGCACTTGAGCTTGATCCAGTCACTGCTGCGCCGCGATACATAGGGCGAGCCGAGGCGTTTGCCGATCAGGCCTTCCATCTGCATCTGGCAGGCGCTGTTGAGCAGCGCATCCGGGGTTTCGTCGAAGGCTTCGGAGAAGCGCAACAACCGTTGCTCATGACTGCCGAGCACCGTGGCCAGCGCAGCGCGACGTTCCTCGACCGGCACTTCACGCAGGTCGACACCGTTGAGATACGGCAGATCGAACAGGTAGTAGAGAATGTTGCCGCTGCTTCCAGCTTCAAAAGCATTTTGCAGGGCCTGAAAGTCCGGTACGCCGTGTTCGTTGGCGACGATCATTTCGCCGTCGAGCCACGCCGATTCCAATCCCAGCGCGGCCAGGGCTGCGGCCTGTTGCGGCAACTTGTGCGTCCAGTCATGACCGTTGCGAGTGAACAGTTGCACCTGATCATGATCGATGCGCGCCATGATCCGGTAGCCATCGAATTTGATCTCGTAACTCCACTGCCCTTCCGGCGCGCTGTCGACCAGCGTTGCCAGTTCCGGTTTCAGTTGTGCCGGCAGTTTGGCTTTTTGCGCACCGTTGAGCTTGCCGGTCGCAGTTTTGCGTGTCTTCGCCGCGGGCTTTTTCAGCGGTTTGCTTTGCTCGGCGGCCAGTTTGGGTTTGCCCACTAACGTGCGTTCGCTCAGCACACTGTCCGGTTCGGCCACCAACACGTCGTAATCATCCTGCGGCCGCGCGGCGCTGTCCTGATGCTTGATCAAAAACCATTGTTCTTTTTTGCCCGGCATGTGCGTGCGCACCAGGTTCCAGATACCGCCGAGCTTCTCGCCTTGCAGCTCGAACTTGAGCTTGCCCTTGGCGTAGGCCTTGTGCGGATCTTCCAGCGGTATCCACACGCCACGATCCCAGACAATCACATCACCGGCGCCGTAATGTCCTTCGGGAATGTTGCCCTCGAACGTTGCGTAATCCAGCGGATGATCCTCGACATGCACCGCCAGCCGCTTGACCTTGGGGTCGAGTGACGGCCCTTTTGGCACCGCCCAGCTCTTCAGTGCGCCATTGAGTTCCAGGCGAAAGTCGTAATGCAGGTGTGAAGCGTCGTGCTTCTGGATGCAGAACTGCAAAGCATGCTCGGCAGCGGTTTTACGTCCCGAGCGCTTGACGGCAGCCGGTTCCGAGGTCGCCGAAAAATCGCGCATGCGGTTGTAGTCGTCGAGGTTCCTGTTCATCGTGCACCTGCCTTGTTTCAGCCCATTCGGGTCACGGTCAGCGCCACCACTGCGATGCGGTCGACCCGTTGATAGCCGGGGTTGAGCAGTTCTTCGCCAAAAACATCCGGGTCGAGTTCGCGGTACGTCCAGCCGAAACGTTTTTCATCGAGGCGTGGCAGCACGGTGTCGAGAAACGGATCACGACCATCGACCATCGCCACACCGGTGTAGAGCAGCAGCGAGCCACCAGGCGCCAATCGATTCAAGGCCTGTTCGACGATGCGCAGCGAAAGCCCTGCCCCCAGCGTCCCGCCACCGTGGCGATAGGCGCGTTCCGCCGGGTCGGCCATGTACGGCGGGTTGGCGACGATCAGGTCGAACTCGCCGTCGACGCCCTGCAACAGATCACTGGCGCGCACGTCGACGTTAGCGACTTCCGCCAGTGCCGCGTTGATCGCGGTCAGACGCAACGCCGCAGGGTTGATGTCCAGCGCCAGCACCTCTGTCTCGCGACGGGCCCGGCCGATCAGAATCGCACCGACGCCAGCGCCGCAGCCGATGTCCACCGCGCGATGAATCGGCGCGAAGTTCTGCTGCAGATGGGCGTGGATCAATTGCGCAAAACGGTAGGTGTCGGGGCCGAAAAACACCGCGTCAGCGGCCTCGGTGGGAAATGCCGAATGGACGAACAGCAAATCATCCAGACTCGACCAGCGTACCCGACTCTTCAGCTCACCTTCGTAGTGATCAATGATCTGTGCGTCTTGCAGTTGCCGCTGTTCATCGGCTGACAACAACCCCGGCGTGAAAGGACGCGACCAGCCGAACACATCGCGCAAAGAGTCGGCCATCTGGCCCTCGTCACGCTGGTTGACCCGTTGATGGGTCAACGGCGTCGGCGTGGTGAACCGATATCCGTCTGCCAACAAGCGCCGGCCCAATTGCAGCAGCACGAGGTCGTTGGGGCAGAGTTGTTCTTCCTGATTCATCGGCGGTGTCCTTAAGGCAAGCGGGATTTAAGTTCGATAAAACGCCGGGTGGCGAGTAGCCCGGCCGGGTGTGCATGGCGGGCCGGGGCGAGCCAGGGGATCAAAATCGCCATTTGCGCCGAGGCATCCTGACCTTGCAGCGCGGTGTTGAGCGCCTGTACGTCGGGGTCCTGTGCAAGCCCTTCGATGGGCGCTGCGGTCTGACTGTGCCGCCGAACGGGTTTCGCTTTATCCGACGGCGTCCAGTCGCCGGCAATCCAGTCGTGCACCAGTTGTTTTTCGTAGGCATTGAACACGCCAAACATCGCCGCACCGTCGCCCGCGATCAGTTGCCAAAAACGGCTGGCCTGCGGGTCTTCGTGGCGCTTGATCCAGCCCTTGTTCTGCAACGCTTGGAGGAAACCGGGCAATTGCTCGGGTGCAGCCAGCCACTGATTGACGGTCTGCCCTTCGAAACGGCAGTAATCGGAATGCATGTGTTGGGCGAATGGGCACTTGCGCTCGAGCATCGCCAGCAATTGCTGCTCAAGGTCGAAGCCTTCAATGATTGCGCGGCTGCCCTGCCCCAGATCGTTGAGCCGATAGCCCAGCGCTACCCGGCGCAGAAACTCAGCGCGATCGGCCTCGAGCGGCAGCAGGTCAAGCGCCGCCTGCACGGCTTTTTGCGCATGGCCGGTGCTGGCGTTGTCGATGGTCACGTGCAGGGTGAAATAGTACGGATCGATGCCTAGCTCACTGAGTTCGTAACTGCTGATCAACAGGTGCAACGGCAGTTGTTCATAGCCGAGGTTGTAGCCGATCACCTCGGGCAAATAATCAGCACCACAGACACCGAGGGCCAGCTGTATCGCGCCTTGCAGGTAGCGTTCATCGTCGATGGCGCTGCTGTCCTGCAGATCGTGCTCGGCGAGCAATTTCTGATAAATCACCACGTGGTTCTGCGCCGGATTGCCTTCGCCCAGCTCTTCCAGAAAGGTTCGCAGCAGGCTCTGGAAACGTGGGTCCTGCCAGCGCGGCAACAGACCATAGAGCCAAGCGCCGTCGACCAGTTTGGTCGGTGCCACCGCTTGCAGGAAATACAGCGCCTGCGCCTTGCCACGGAAGAATTGCCGAGGCCCGCCGGCCTTGCGCTGCTGCAGATAGTCGGCGTATTGCCGGGCGACATCGGCGCAATGTTCGGCCACCCAGGCGTGCCACGTTGCCGGGTCTTCAGGCAACGAATCGCTAAGTTGCGCGGCGTGTTGCAGTTGCTCCTGCAAAAACGCCTGCGCGAGGTCTTGGGAATCGTCATCGCGCAACAACGCTTCATAGACCTGCCGCATGTTCCCGGCGGCGTTCATCAGGTGCGGTTGGGCAGGCGCGGCTTGCAGGGGTGTCAGGACAGTCATGGCAAAATTCTCGGTCGGTTGGCAGGGCGCTGTTCCACACGCCTCTACAGCAGCAGAGAGGCGGCGCCTGCGAAAAATTCAATCGACGTGAAAATTGCCCGGACGGACGGCCGTCGAATGCACTGAAACACCGTGTAGGAGCTGCCGAAGGCTCGGTCCGCGATCGCACGATCTTTTGATTGTGATTTTAAAAACAAGATCAAAAGATCGCAGCCTTCGGCAGCTCCTACAGGGTTACATCGTGCAATGGGTTGAGTTCGCGTAACGGTGAGGGATGGCTAACGTTCAGGGACGATGTTTTTGGGAGGGCAAAGGAATGCCTGTTACTGCAAAGGCGTGTGGATTACGCAAGGGACGCTATAGCGAGGCTGGACGTATTTATCTGCTCACCGCCGTCGTTTACGAACGTCAGTCAGTATTTTCGGATTGGCGTTTGGGAAGACTGCTGGTAGAGCAAATGCGTGCAGCCAATGACGAGGGAATGGTTCAGTCGCTGGCGTGGGTGGTGATGCCGGATCATCTGCATTGGCTGATTGAATTGAAACAAGGTTCATTGGCAGCGCTCATGTGCCGCGTGAAATCGCGCAGTTGTCGTTCGATCAATCTCAAGCGCGGCAGTCAGGGACGGTTATGGCAACGCGGTTACTACGACCGGGCGTTGCGTCGCGATGAAGATCTTAAAGCGGCGGCCCGATATATCGTTATGAACCCGATACGCGCCGGATTGGTTCGGCGTGTGGGGGACTACCCGTTTTGGGATGCCATCTGGTTTTGAAGATCAAAAGATCGCAGCCTTCGGCAGCTCCTACATGGAATGATGTACACCCTGTAGGAGCTGCCGAAGGCTGCGATCTTTTGATGTTGCTTTCAGGCCTGTCCTTTGGCCTGCTGTTCCAGATGCACCTGCAAATCCGGGTCGATCTGCAACGCTGCTGCCAGCTCATCCAGATAACTGCGCTCGGCGTCCTGCTGGTCATCCACCAGCATGACGCTGGCCAGGTACATTTCGGCGGCGACGGCTGGGTCACCGTTTGCCGATTGCGCTACCTCCTCAGGATCCAGCGGCTTGGCGACTTCAGCGTCGAGCCATTGTTGCAACTGCGGATCATCGGTGTGTTTGCCGATTTCGCTGCTGATCAGGTGTTTTTCGGATTCATCGATACGCCCGTCAGCCTTGGCCGCGGCGATCAACGCACGCAGCACCGCGTGGCTGTGCTCTTCAATCTCCGGGCCGGCCAGGAGGTTAGCCGTTTGCGGCGTTTGTTGCGGTGCCGAACTGGCCTGGCTGCGTTGCCAGGCCTGATACGCCTGAAAGGCCATCATTCCCAGCGATGCCAGCGCCGCATAGTTGGTGCCGCCGGAGCGGCTTTGCGTGCCGCCACCGCCACCCAGCGCCCCACCCAAAGCGCCGCCAAGTCCACCACCGGCACCGCCGCCGAGCAAACCACCGAGCAAGCCGCCCAAGCCGCCAAGTCCACCGGCAGATCCGCCGCCGCTGGCCGCGCCCGAGCCGCCACCGAGCAGTCCACCCAGCAAACCACCCAAACCATCGCCGGCAGACGCTGAAGATTGTTGGCCGGTCGAGGCCTGGCCTCGCAGCAGTTTTTCGAGCAAATCGCTGGTGTTCATGACGTTATCCTCAGGCATTGGCAGTGACTGCGTCTGGCAACGATAGACCCCTTAAGCCATAGCGCCAGCACCGTTTGGCTGACGCTCGAAGCCCTGACGGATTTCGCCCGCGTATTTTTTCGCCGGCCAGCTAAGATTGATCAGTGGTGAACCTTATCCCGGCCAGACCGGTCGATAGCTGCAACCCCGACCCGGTTTGCCGGCGCCCTGCTACTCAAGGGTGATACCCGGCTTGCTTCACTTTCTGGAGAACGCCCCCGTGATATCGACCGTACACATCGCCAGGCTCAAAGCATGGGGCGCCCATGGTTTTACCGCGACTGGCGTGGTCACAGCCTTCCTGGCCACCCTCGCCCTGCTGGAAAACCAGCCGACCCATTGCCTGATGTGGCTGGGCGTGGCGCTGATTGTCGACGGCCTCGACGGCGCACTGGCGCGCAAGGTCAACGTGCAGTCGGTGCTGCCGAGTTTCGACGGTTCGATCCTCGATCTGGTGATCGATTACCTGACATACGTGTTCATCCCGGCGCTGTTCATCTATCGCTACATTCCGTTGCCCGACTACACCCTGCTGCTGACCGTGTCGCTGATTCTGGTGTCGTCGTTGTTCTGCTTCTGCAACGTCAATATGAAGAGCAAGGACAACTACTTTGTCGGGTTTCCGGCGGCGTGGAATGTGGTCGCCCTGTGCCTGTACATCATCGGACCGGGACCGTGGATCACTTTTCTGACGGTTATCGGTTTGGCGCTGTTGACCGTGACGCGGATGAAGTTCCTGCACCCGTTTCGGGTACGCCGGTTCATGCCGATCAACATTGCAGTGACGGCGATCTGGCTGCTATGCAGTCTGTCGCTGGTGCTCAACCATCCGGTGATCAACCCGTTGGTGATGGGCTTGTGGTTGCTGATGTCGGCGTACTTTCTGGGGATCTGCATCTGGCGCACGGCGCTGGAGTGGTTTGATCGGCCGCAGGTGAAATAGGCTCAACTACCAAAATACCTACCCCTGTGGGAGCGAGCCTGCTCGCGAAGACGGAGTGTCAGACAACATTTTTGTTGAATGACACAGCGCTTTCGCGAGCAGGCTCGCTCCCACAAGGATCGCAATAGATTCGAAAGTCGGGGGTGAATCAGCGTTTAGTAATCACCACCTCCAGATACTCGCTCGGCACCACCAGCGAACCCTCTCCCGCCCGATTCAACCGATTGAGCAAATCCGCCAGATCACTCTCCAGTGCCTGCCCGCTCTCCGGCGGTAATGCCGCAAAGGCCTTGTGCACCGGCCCGTACCAATGGCGAAAGATGTCGATGAAATGCGCCGCCGAGCGATAGCGGAAATTGAAGTCACGCCGTGTCACCCGCAGCAGAAAATCACGGTCATCGAAATGTTTGTGCAGCCAGGCGTCGGAGCCCCAATTCGAGGGCGGCTGGGCGCCGGCAGGCGGCGGCAGATGACGGCTGAGCGTCTTGAACATCTGCCCAACAAAACCTTCCGGCGTCCAGTTGGCCAGACCTATCCGCCCACCACGGCGACAAACCCGCCCCAGCTCGGCCGCAGCCGTGTCCTGATCCGGCGCGAACATCACACCAAAGGTCGACAGCACCGCGTCGTAACTCTCATCGGCGAACGGCAGTGCCTCGGCATCAGCCACCTGAAACGTCACGTCCAGATGCTCCGCCCGGGCCCGATCCTGGCCGCGTTCCAACAAAGCCGCGATGTAGTCGGTCGAGGTGACCTGGCAGCCACGGCGCGCCGCCGCCAGCGTCGCATTACCGTTGCCGGCAGCGACATCCAGCACCTCTTCATCGCAACGCAGGTCACAGGCTTCGGCAAGGTTTTCGCCGACAATTTGCAACGTCGTACCAATCACGGCGTAGTCGCCACTGGCCCAGGCGACTTTCTGGCGTTCCTTCAGGGCTGTCAGATCAATCGGGGTACTCATAAGAGTGAACTCCGCTGCAGGTGGGGTCGGTGATCATTCGGCCGTCGTCGGATCGATGACCGTCATCACTCGCGCCACACTGTTGGCAGGAAATCCTCCAAGCCTGGCGTGTTCGCGTACCTGCTCTTCGTCAGGCGCGATGTACACGCAATAGATTTTGTCGGCAGTGACATAACTCTGTAGCCACTGCACCTGTGGCCCAAGTTCGCGCAACACCTGGCAGGACGTTTGTGAGACGTTTTTGAGTTCGGCTTCGGACAGCTTCCCGGCCCCTGGAATCTCGCGTTCAATCACGAATTTCGGCATGGCAACCTCGCGCTCTTGTTATGGGGCAAGGCCGGCAGTGACCCTGCTCAAGCACTATCGCGCTGCTGCCGGTTGGCGTCCCTGCCGATCGTCCGGCAAGCCGCGAAAACCGAGGGTTTGCCGATGAATGGTGGGATTCTGTAAAGCGTCTGGAACACCTGGAAGATTGCCAACGTTCGAGGATTGGTTTCTGATGCCCGCTCGCTTCTGGAACGGACTCTACCGATGTCACTGAAACTCGATTGGCTCGCGCATCACATGCACCACAGCGACCGTTATGCTCAATGGATCCACCAGCAATTCCCCTACGAATACATCGACCAACCGCTGGCTGAATGGCAGCGTGAATTTGCCGAGGGCCAAGGCAATGGCGACTGGTCTTGCCTGATCGCCATGGACGGTGAACATCTGGTCGGCGGCGCGGCGCTGGCACGCGATGACCTCGCCCTGCGCCCTGATCTTGGTCCTTGGCTGGCCTGCGTGTTCGTCAGTCCTGAAGCGCGCGGGCAAGGGCTGGCGGAGCGCTTGGTTGAAGGGATTTGTCAAGAAGCGAAAGAGTGCGGGTTTGCGCGTTTGTATCTGCATACGCAGACCAAGCAGGACTACTACGCCAAACGCGGCTGGCAAGTCCTGGAGCGTTTTCGCGCCTGGGGCAATGAACAATGGCTCATGGTCCGCGACCTCTGAGCCAGTGGTTTGCTGATCACGCCGCAGGCGCCTTAGCCTCCTCCAGCAACTGCTGGATCATCTGCTCCTGCGCATCGTAGCGACCTTCGCCGAAGTGGCTGTAACGCACCTGCCCCTTGGCGTCGATCAGGTAATGCGCCGGCCAGTACTGGTTGTCGAAGTTACGCCAGATCGCGTAGTTGTTGTCGATGGCCACCGGGTAGGTGATACCGAGCTTTTTCACCTGATCCTTGACGTTGTCGATGATCCGCTCGTAGCCGTATTCCGGGGTGTGCACGCCGATAACGACGAGGCCGTCCTTCTCGTACTTCTTCGCCCAGTCCTTGACGTACGGCAGGGTGTGCTGGCAGTTGATGCAGTCGTAGGTCCAGAAATCCACCAGCACCACTTTGCCGCGCAGGGCGTCTGCGTTCAGTTCAGGCGAATTCAACCATTGCACGGCGCCGGCGAGTGACGGCATCGCGCCTTTGCCCTCCTCCATCGGCGAGTCCGCGCGGACTTTGCTGACAAAGTAGTCGACCACTTTCGGCACGTTTTCCAACACGCGTTTTTCGACACTGGCGACGCCTTCGGAGGAGGTGTTGGCCAACAAGGTTTTATCGAAGCCGGTGGCAATCACCGCTGTCGTCGCCAGTACCGCAACCCCGGCACCACGACGCAACCAACCGGTGAACGGGATCGACGGTTTCAAACGGTTGACCAACCCGCGCCCGGTGAAGATCAACGTGCCCAGCGACAATGCACTGCCGGCGCCGTAAGCCAGCAGCAACAGGCTGGTCTGCGCGTTGGCGCCTTGCAGCATGGCACCGGTGAGAATCACCCCGAGAATCGGTCCCGCGCACGGTGCCCAAAGCAGTCCAGTGGCCACGCCGAGCATGACCGAACCCATCGGCCCGGCCTTTTTCCGGGTGTCCGGGTCCAGACGATTGCCGAGCATCACGAAGGGGCGTGTCAGCCAGCCGCCGATGCGCGCCGAGATCAGCGACAGGGCGAACACGCTCATCACGATCAGCGCGACGTACCGGCCACTGTTGCTGGCCTGGATCACCCATTCGCTGCTGACCACGGCGAGGCTGGAGATCAGCGCGAAGGTCAGGGCCATGCCGCCGAGGGTCAACAGTATCGAAGCGCGACTGCGTTGGGCGCCGGCAAACAGAAACGGCACCACCGGCAAAATACAGGGGCTGAGCACGGTCAGCAGACCGCCGAGAAATGCGATGAGGTACATAGTGAGTCACCCTTGATCAATGATTGTGACGAGCCGTTCAGACGCTCTGGCTTTCCAGCCATTGGCTCTGCGGCGTACGGCTGGCGCCGTTCTCGGTAAACATCTGCCCTTGTGGCGTGCGGCTGGAGCCGTCCGCTGCAATCAGGCCGTCGCTGCCCTGCTGGGCCACCGGCGTCAGTTGGAAGCAGGTGCTGCTGTGGCAGCTATGCTGTTCAACCGCAGCGTTGGCATGGGCGGCGACGCCGGCCAGGGAGAAAGCAATGGCGGTGAAAAAGCGCGCGACGTTGTTCATGGTGTTGTTCCTTCTATAAAGAGTTGGCTTGGTTGCCTTTGATGACTCAGTTGTCGTTGTTGCAGCCGTCGGCAAATTTGCTGTAATCGAGTACGCGGGTTTTGCCTGCAGAATCGAGGTAGGTCATGCGCGCCTCGACGATGCCGCAGGACACCGAGTTGTCCTGTTTCAGCGAGATGACTTTCTGGATATCCAGGTGGGTGCCGTAGGTGTAGGTTTGCGGGGTGACAGCGGCTTCGGCCCGGGCCGACAGCGTGCAGATGTTCAGGGCGGCAAACAGGCAGGCGGCAATTACGGATTTGTTGTTCATGGCGTTTTCCTCAAGGCTTCAGTGGGGGTTGAGCCGAGGCGATCTGTGTGGGCCTCGATGGAGCCTATTTGAGGCTCGCGAGGTATCGCCTCTGTGTCAGGAACTGGCGCGTTTCAATCGCTGTGTATCCCTGCCATCGGGGGATACACAGCGATACAAAACCCTGGAAAATTCGCGTTTTTGCGTCCCCGTGTATCCGTTGTGACGGCAGATACACTGCAATACAAAGGCAGGCAGGCGGCCCACCGCAGGCTCGATACACTGCACGGCAGTCCCTTTTGATAGAGGTTTGCACCGATGGATCATGTCGATCACATTCTCATCGTCGACGACGACCGCGAGATCCGTGAACTGGTGGGCAACTACCTGAAGAAAAACGGCCTGCGCACCACGGTGGTCGCCGATGGCCGGCAGATGCGCAGCTTTCTCGAAGCCAACACTGTCGACCTGATCGTGCTCGACATCATGATGCCCGGCGACGATGGCCTGCAGCTGTGCCGCGAATTGCGGGTGGGCAAACACAAGGCCACGCCGGTCCTGATGCTGACCGCGCGCAACGATGAAACCGACCGCATCATCGGCCTTGAAATGGGCGCCGATGATTACCTGACCAAACCGTTCGCCGCCCGCGAATTGCTCGCGCGGATCAACGCTGTGCTGCGCCGCACGCGGATGCTGCCGCCGAATCTGGTGGTGACCGAGGCCGGGCGCTTGCTGGCTTTCGGCCGGTGGCAACTGGACACCTCGGCCCGTCACCTGCTGGACAAGGACGGCACCATGGTCGCCCTCAGCGGTGCCGAATATCGCTTGCTGCGGGTGTTTCTCGATCACCCGCAGCGGGTGCTCAGCCGCGACCAACTGCTCAATCTGACCCAGGGCCGCGACGCCGATCTGTTTGACCGCTCGATCGACTTGCTGGTCAGCCGTTTGCGTCAGCGCCTGCTGGATGATGCGCGCGAGCCGGCCTACATCAAGACCGTGCGCAGCGAAGGTTACGTGTTCTCACTGCCGGTCGAGATTCTCGGGGCCCCGGCATGAGCGTCAATCTGCACTGGCCGCGCACCCTCGCCTCGCGCCTGTCGCTGATTTTCCTGATCGGCCTGTTGCTCGCTCAGGCGCTGTCGTTCGGTGCGCAGTATTACGAGCGTTACCAAAGCGCCAAGAACACCATGCTCGGCAATCTGGAAACCGACGTCTCGACCTCGATTGCGATCCTTGATCGCTTGCCTGCCGAAGAGCGCCCTGCCTGGCTCGAGCGTCTGGCGCGAAAAAATTATGGCTACCTGTTGAGCGAAGGCGAACCGGGCACACCGATCGAGGCCAGTGATGTGCCGGTGGCGGTCACCTCGATCACCGAAGCCATTGGTGAACGCTATCCGCTGACCTTCACCGATATTCCCGGACCGAAAAAACACTTTCAAGGCCATCTGTTCCTGAGCGACGGCAGCCCGGTGACCATCGACGTGCGCCCCGCCATGGTCCCGTTGTCACCCTGGTTGCCGGTAGTACTGCTCGGCCAATTGGCGCTGATGCTCGTCTGCACCTGGCTGGCGGTGCGCATTGCGGTTCGCCCCCTGACCCGGCTGGCTAACGCGGTGGAAACACTCGACCCCAACGCCCACCCGATCAACCTCGACGAAAGCGGCCCGAACGAAGTGGTCTACGCGGCGCGGGCGTTCAACGCGATGCAGGCGCGCATTGCCGCTTATCTCAAGGAGCGCATGCAACTGCTGGCGGCGATTTCCCATGACCTGCAAACGCCGATCACGCGGATGAAACTGCGCGCCGAACTCATGGACGATTGCGCCGAGAAAGACAAACTGTGGAATGACCTCAACGAGATGGAACACCTGGTTCGCGAAGGCGTGGCGTATGCGCGCAGCATCCATGGTTCGACCGAAGAAAGCCGCCGCACCAATATGGATTCCTTCCTCGAAAGCCTGGTGTTCGACTATCAGGACATGGGCAAGCAGGTGCAACTGGTCGGCAAGAGTGCGGCGGTCATCGACACCCGTCCTCATGCGTTGCGCCGGGTGCTGGTGAACCTGACCGACAACGCACTGAAATTTGCCGGCGCCGCCGAAGTCTGGGTTGAAGCCAACAAAGGCAACCTGGCGATCACCGTCATGGACCGCGGCCCGGGCATCGCCGACGCCGAACTGGCGCAGGTGCTGCAACCGTTCTACCGCGTGGAAAACTCGCGCAATCGCGATACCGGCGGCACCGGGCTGGGACTGGCGATCGCCCAGCAACTGGCCATGGCGCTCGGTGGTTCGCTGACGTTGAGCAATCGCCAGGGTGGCGGGTTGTGCGCGGAACTGAAGCTGCCGCTGCATCCATAAACGCTTTAACGGCGCCTGTTTAAACGCTACCGACCAGTACCGGTCGGTGGCCTGCACACCGCCGCGCCAATGCCTACAACTTCATCAGAATCCACTGACTGTGCGCCTTGGCTGATGCGCTTATGGTTGTGTTGCCCGTTTCGCACTGTTCACCATTGGTCGCCACTGTCAGATCTGACAGTAGCAAGTCAGCGCCGGGCTACGGTTCCATGACAATTGGCCCAACCTGTCGAGGCGCAACATGACTCTGCTCGAATCCGTTACCCACGTGTGTACGCGCCTGGCGCCCGGCGGCTGGCATTCGCTGATGCTCGCCCACGGCCTGGACTTGCTGGCTGAACCGCTGGCGGCGGAACTGCACAAGCCCCTGAAAATCGACCGGTCAATACCCGGATTTACCGATTTCGCAACGACCGGCAGCCGGGCGATCGAGGCTGGCGCACCGGCGCACAGCCTGCTGTATCACGCGCTGGCCTCGCCAAACGTGCTCAGCGATGAAAACGGCCAGACATTACAGCTGTTTCCCACTGCCGCCGAGATCGAGACCGTGCTCGACTATGTCTACAGCGTCAGTCCGCCCACGCTCGACAGCCTGCGCGACAAAGCCCGGGGCGCGCCGTTAGCGGTGGTCGCGTTTGCCAGTGAATATCGCTGCGCCGCCGACACCGTGCATGGCCGGCATGCCGACCTGTGCTTCTCGCGTACCGGTATCGCCCGCGTCGGCACCGCCCCCCCGTGCTATGACGCAACGCTGCGCAGTTTCCTGCCCTTCGTCGACGATGACCCGCACGGCATCCGGGTGATGCCAGTGCGCTACAGCGCCTACATTGCCGTGCAACTCAAGGGCGATGCCGAGCGCTTCGGGCCGATGGATTTTCAGGTGGACCTCGACCCCGGACTGGATTTCTGGGTGCCCGTGCACAAGCTGTTCAATGGTTCGCAGTGCCTGGAGGGTCTGAACCTGACGGTGACGCTGGGCAACCACCAGATCAACGAAAAACTGCGGCATGTCCATTTGCGCCACAGCGGTACCGGTTGGCAGGAACCGCAGATCAGCCAGCCACCCTTCGTCGTCACGGAAAATCTTGCGCATTGGGCCTCGACTGTAGATCTCGGCCCCGGTCTGCTGGTGCCTGAAGCCAGAGCCCGGCTGGTGGCGCCCGTCGAATATCAGGGGCAGCCCTTGTCCTTTGTGCTGCCGGCCAATACCGGCGGCATGGTGCACGGACGTCACCGGGTCGAAGCGGATGGCAGCATCGAAGACCTGAACGAGCATGAAGGTGTCGAGGCGTTGGTACGTCAGGGCGGTTATCGCGCCTTGCATTATCAGGACGGCACTGCCGATGGCTGGGTGTTGCCACGCTGCCCGATGCTGGAAAACCATTTGCCGGCCGTCGCCGCCTATTCGCTGATCGGCCCTCCGGACTTCTATCCGTTATGCAGTCAACGCAAGCTGTTGCACTGGGTCAGCGACGAACCAGCGTTACCAAGTTCCGGTCTCTGGCACGCCCGACTTGAAGCGCTCTCCAACGTACGCTACTGCGCCAACCTCGATCTGCAGGATCAACTGTTCACCCCGACTGACCGAGGGGTGAGCGCCATCGTTGCCCTCGCCGATCAAACCGACACGGTGCAATCCACTGCCCCGCTACCACCGTCATCGCGGCCGACCTCGCTGCCCGACGGCGCCGCCGGGGTGTTCGGGCCTGGCTGGGAGGTCGGCTGGGTTCGCCAGCGTACGGCAGACGACGAGTGGATCAACGTCCTCGCTGGCTATCAGATGGCCAGCCCGTTTCCCGAGGATGCGAAGATCTGCGCAGCGCTAGGTTCTTTCTGGCCCGGCGTGGCACCGGATTCGGCACGGGTCTTTGAGCCGCGCTCGACGCTGCACAGCATCATTCCCTTGACCGATGAGGAAATCGGCATGGGCGGCGTGGCCTGGGATAATCAGCGCGGCCCACAACTGATCACTCAAGACGATCGGCTGATCGTCCAGTACCACGCGTACGCCCATGCCGATTACACACAGGTGGCCCTCGATGGCCAGTTCTCCCTGAGCACGACCGGCCACACTGCGCAAACCGTCTATCAGCAGCGCGTGCGTTCGATGTATCGCGTGTACCGTGCGCTCGGCGCCGCCAGCGATAAATCCCTGCGCAATGCCTGGCCACTGTTGTCGTTCGTTGACGTGCAGCGGCCGAACGCGGAACTGGACAGCGCGCAGGCGCAAGCCGGGCAGCTCCTCGACGGCTGGGTGCAGCGCTTTTTGCTGTATAAGCGCGGTGCCGTGCAGATCCCTGCAAGTGATTTCAGGTTGCGCCACGTCGAAGTCGAAGAGCTGGTGATCTTGCTGATCAGCGCCGATGCAATCCTGATCAAACGCGACACCCTGCCATGGCGGGTCGCCCATGAAACATTTTGATGTTGTGGTCGTCGGTGCCGGCCCTGCGGGCTGCGCAACGGCAATCAGTTGCGCCCGTCACGGGTTGCGCGTGGCCTTGATCGAACGGCAGGCGTTCCCGCGGTTTCGCCCCGGCGAAAGCCTGCATCCGGGCATTGAACCGCTGCTCCGACAACTGGGGGTCGCCGAGCAGCTGTGTGGCCGCGGGGCCCGGCGCTTTGACGGCCACTGGGTGCACTGGAACGGTGCGCCGCGCTTCAATGTCTTTGGCGCCGATGATCGCGGCGCCTGGCAGGGTTTTCATCTGGAGCGGGCGCAACTGGACGCGACGTTACTGGCGCAAGCGGCCACGTTAGGGGTGGAGATCAGTCAGCCCTGCCGGGCACGGCGAGTGCTGACTCAGGCCAATCGGGTGATCGGCGTGGAGACCGACAGCGCACGCCTTTACGCGACCTGCCTGATCGATGCCAGTGGCGCTTGCGACTGGTTCGCTCGCCAACTCGGTCTGCCGGTTCGCCATTGTTCACCGCCGCTGGTGGCGCGTTACGGCTACTTGCAAGGTCACAGCGCAACCTATGCAACAACCGCGCACTTGCTCGCCGATCCTGACGGATGGACCTGGATCGCCCAGGTCGAGCCGCAGTTGCTGCACTGGACGCACCTGACGTTCGAGAACAACAGGCGCTCGACGAGGCTTCCCGAGGCCCTGCAAGCATTGCCAGCCGTAGGGCGGATACGCGGCGCCGATGTAACCTGGCGCATCACCCCGGCCGTCACCGGTGCTGGTTATTTTCTGGTGGGCGATGCTGCCAACCGGCTCGACCCGGCGTCCTCCCACGGCGTGCTCAAAGCGTTGATGAGCGGTATGCAAGCCGCGCAAGCCGTAGCGGATGGTCTGCGCCAACCGGCCTTGCAAACAGCGGCGCAGGCGCAATATCGCCAATGGCTGAACGCAGGATTCGCACGCGATGTGGCGCACCTGCGCGACTTCTATCGTCTGCATCCCTGCCCGCCGTCGTGGCTGCCTGCCGCATGACTTACAGGACGCTGGCGAGCACGCCCTCCTGGTGAAACTGCCGCAACAACGCCGATCCGCTGTCCATGAACGTTTCGGTGTCGGGCACCCCTGCTTCTACTGCCAGATCTTGCAATTGCTGGCGGCCATTAAGGTCAGGAAACGCTTCAATGCGCTGTAACAGGCGCCAGGCCAGCGGGCTCAGCTCGGAAAACTGCACATTCCAGTCTGCCGTGCGCCGCACCAGCAACAGGGTCGGATGCGCCGGCGGTGTGGCGGGCTGATGGTTCGGATCAAGTGCATGCACCGGCCACACATACGCCAATGGCCAGGCCAGTGCCGAGATCTGCAGCGGACGCTCCAGCAACAGCGCCGGATCGCTTGGCGGCAGCGCCTGAGCATCGGACTGCTGCAAGATCATCTCGACCCATTCGTAATGCGCCAGCTCCAGCAGAAACGCCGGCCACTCGCCCTCGCGCAACACCTGCGGTGGCGACGCGAGATAGTCGAGAAACGTTTCGGCAATCTCGCCAAACTTTGGGGTCTGCGCCCGCCACTCGCGCAAAAAGCCTCGTACCAGCAGGCTCCAGCGTTGTTCGCCGATGATCCGGATCAACACCGGAAACGTGCCGCTCAACAATTGCGAAACGTTGTTGAACACCAGATCGCGATAAACGTTGACCCGCGCCACGTTCATGTCGGCCGGTGCCGATTGATGTTCGGGATCGCGCAAATACCGGGTCAGCGCCTGTTGTTGCAGTATCAGGTTATCCACGAGGGCGACCTCCGGCTTGCAAATGGCGAATGGTCTGCAACTCGGCGACCAGTTCGGAAAATGCCGGGAAATTGAAATCCCGTTCAAGCAGCGTTGGCTGCGCGCCAAACCGCCTATAAGCCTCCGCCAGCAGAGACCACACAACCGGTTTGACTGAGGCACCATGGGTGTCGATTTTCAGCGTGTCGGACTCATCGAAATGCCCCGCCACATGCATCCCGACCACCCGGTCCGGCTCGATACCGGCGAGGAAGGTTTGCGGATCGAAGCCGTGGTTGATCGCGTTGACATAGACATTGTTGACGTCCAGCAGCAGGTCGCAATCGGCCTCGCGCAACACGGCATTGGTGAAGCTCAGCTCGTCCATGTCCTGGCGCGGGGCGGCATAGTAGGAGACGTTTTCCACGGCCAGGCGCCGGCCGAGAATGTCCTGAGCCTGACGGATCCGCGCGGCAACGTGCTGCACCGCTTCTTCGGTGAACGGCAACGGCAGCAAGTCATACAGATGCCCGTCATCGCTGCAGTAACTCAGGTGCTCGCTGTACAGCGGCACGTTGTAATGGTCGAGAAACACCCGAACCTCCTGCAAGAATCCGACATCCAGCGGCGCCGACCCGCCCAGCGACAGCGACAAGCCGTGACAGGACAACGGATAGCGCTCGGCCAGTTCACGTAACGCCGCACCGTGCGCGCCGCCGACTCCGATCCAGTTTTCCGGGGCGACTTCGAGAAAGTCGAAGGCGCCGCTACGGTCAGCCTGCAGGTCTTTCAGCAGACCACGGCGCAGGCCGAGGCCAACACTGGGTGGCATTGATGAGGGCGGCGTATGCATGGGATGTACCTCAGCAGTGGGTTTGCCACATTTGAGCCGCCGGATGTATTGCGGTTGTGTGCAGATGACCGGGCATTTGCAGCCCTGTGTGTCCCACCATCACGGCGATACACAGTGATACAGATTCTCTGCCGATCAATATTGTGGGAGCGAGCCTGCTCGCGAAAGCGTCAGCACTGCCATTACCAGAATCGCCTGAAATGCCGCCTTCGCGAGCAGGCTCGCTCCCACAGGTTTTCGTTGCTCACAAATACAGCGCCGCTCCCGGACCGGGGCTAGACTCCTTTATTACCCAGTCGAGGGGGCCGCAGGACGTCAGCCGTGCCCTGCCCAACTCCGTGACCACCGCCCGGTGGCGCACGCCTCGACCTTCGACGCCGCCGGACCGTGATCCTGTTTCAGGAGCACACATGATGGATGAGGCGAAGCTCAACCAATTCATGGGCAAACTGGTCAACGACATGGGCGGCGCGGCGATGCTGGCCAATGTCATCGTCGGCGAAGAGCTCGGGCTGTACCGGGCAATGGCCGACAGTCAGCCGATCAGTGCCGATGCCCTCGCTGCCAAAACCACCTGCAACCCGCGTCTGGTGCGCGAATGGCTCAGCGCTCATGCGGCGTCCGGCTACATGGAGCACCACGACGGTCAGTTCCGTTTACCCGAAGAACAGGCACTGGCCCTGGCCGTTGAAGATTCCCCGGTGTATGTCGCTGGTGGCCTCGGGGTGGTGGCATCGTTTTTCCACGACAAGGACAAACTGGTCAAAGCCATGCGCGGCAACGGTGCCCTGCCCTGGGGCGATCACCACCCGTGCATGTTCACCGGAACCGAGCGGTTCTTCCGGCCCGGCTACAAGGGCCACCTGATCGCTGAATGGCTGCCGGCGCTGGACGGCGTGGTAGCCAAGCTTGAGCAAGGCGCGAAAGTCGCCGATATCGGCTGCGGTCATGGCGCCTCGACCGTGATCATGGCCCAGGCGTTTCCCAACTCGCGTTTCGTCGGCTATGACTATCACGCGCCCTCGATCACCGTCGCCACCCAGCGCGCCGAGGAAGGTGGCGTCAGCAGCCGGGCGAAGTTCTTTCAGGGTTCGGCGAAAAGCTACCCCGGCGACGACTACGACCTGATCTGCTATTTCGACTGCCTGCACGATATGGGCGATCCGGTCGGTGCCGCCCGTCACGCCTATGAATCGCTGAAAGACGATGGCACGGTGTTGCTGGTCGAGCCGTTCGCCAACGACACGCTGGACGACAACATCAACCCGGTCGGGCGGCTGTTCTATGCGGCCTCGACGTTTATCTGCACACCCAACTCGCTATCGCAGGAAGTCGGCCTGGGCCTGGGCGCGCAAGCAGGGGAAATGCGTTTGCGCAAGGTGTTTACCGAGGCCGGTTTCAAGCAGTTCCGCCGGGCCACGCAAACGCCGTTCAACCTGATTCTGGAGGCGCGCAAGTAACCCGCGCGGGTCGCGTGCTAACCTGCTGGCACTGCCCATTTCGGAGCGCTGACCATGCTCGACAGCCCGACCCGCGAACACCTCGATACCTTGCAAGAGGTGATGGCCGATGGCGACTTCCTCGTCCTGACCGGAGCCGGCATCAGCACGCCGTCGGGCATTCCGGATTACCGCGACAGCGACGGTGTGCGCCGTGGCCGGCAGCCGATGATGTACCAGGAGTTCCTCGCCGCCCCCGAGTCGCGCCGCCGCTACTGGGCGCGGGCCATGCTGGGTTGGCCGAGGGTGCGTCAGGCGCAGCCAAATGCAGCGCACCAAGCGTTGGCCGGATTGCAGCGCCATGGGCTGATCCACGCTTTGATCACCCAGAACGTCGATACCCTGCACGATCAAGCCGGCAGTCACGATGTGATCGAACTGCACGGCAGCCTGCATCGCGTCCTCTGCCTGGACTGCGGCCAGCGCAGTGAGCGCGATTCGATTCAACAATTAATGGAAATGCACAACCCGTATCTGGCCGGGGTCGATGCCGTGCAGGCGCCGGATGGCGACACCCTGCTCGACCCGGCCTTCGAAGCGCGCTTTCAGGTGCCGCGCTGCCCGCATTGCGCTGGCGAGCGGATGAAACCGGACGTGGTGTTTTTCGGCGAGAACGTCGCGCAACCCACGGCGGCAAGGGCGATGGCGGCGGCAGAGAATGCAGCGGGGATGTTGGTGGTGGGTTCGTCGTTGATGGCATATTCCGCGTTTCGCCTGTGCCGGGTGATTGCCGATCGTGGCAAGCCGTTGATTGCGATCAATCTGGGCAAGACCCGCGCGGATGACTTGCTGGATTTGAAGATTGAAGCGTCGTGTGAACAGCTTTTGCCGTTGTTGGTTGAAGTGCTGGATCGGTGAGTTGCTGCACTTTGCGCTCGGCTCAGGACCCAAGCCCCTCACCCTAGCCCTCTCCCAAGGGAGAGGGAACTGACCGAGTTGTCAGGACTTAATATTGCGACCTGAAAATTTCGAGCCGAACCCATTTTTTGAAATGCCCCCCGATCAGCTCCCTTCCCCCCTCGCCCTAGCCCCTCTGCTAGGGGAGAGGGAACTGACCGAGTTGTCAGGACTTAATACTGCGACCTGAAAATTTCGGGCCGAACCCATTTTTTGAAATGCCCCCGATCAGCTCCCTTTCCCCTCGCCCTAGCCCTAGCCCTAGCCTTCTGCCAAGGGAGAGGGAACTGACCGAGTTGTCAGGACTTAATACTGCGACCTGAAAATTTCGAGCCGAACCCATTTTTTGAAATGCCCCCGATCAGCTCCCTTCCCCCTCGCCCCCTCTGGGGGAGAGGGTTGGGGTGAGGGGGTAGATCTCACAGTCGCCCGAGATCTTCAGCCTTGAGAATATCGAACAACGCCTGCGCCGCCGCCGACAGTTCATTGCCCGGCTCAGTCAGCACGCCGATGGCCCGCTGCACCGAGTCATCCAGGGTCAGGCAGTGGGCGCCGAGCTCCTGCATCTGCTCGGCGCACAACGCCGGCACGGCACTGACGCCCAGACCGCTGGCGACCATCCGCCCGACCGTGGCCAGTTGATGGCTTTCAAATTCCACCGGCAACTTCATGCCTCGCGCCTGCAGGTGCTCTTCGAGCATCACTCGCACCGTCGAAGGCCGCTGCAAGGTGATGAACGGCTCCTGCAATAACGTCTGCCAATCGATCTCGTCGCGCTGCGCCAGCGGCGAATCCTTCGATACCACCGCGACGAAGCGATCCACGTACAACGGCGTAAACGTCATCGAAGTGTTTTGCATCGGCTCAAACGCCACGCCCAGTTCCACCTGACGGTCCCGGACCATTTCCAGCACTTGCTCGTTGATCACGTCATTGACCGTGACGTTGACGTTCGGATAGCGCGCGCGAAACGTCTTGAGGATCGGCGGCAGCAGATTGCCGGCAAACGACGGCATCGCCGCCAGCGTCACCCGCCCGCGCTGCAAGCTGAAGCGTTGGCGCATTTCGTCTTCGGCGTTATCCCAGTCGGCGATCAGCCGCCGCGCCAGCGGCAGCAAGGATTCACCTTCCGCAGTCAGCGCGACATTGCGTGTGTTACGGCTGAACAGGCGCCCGCCCAGGCCCTCTTCCAGGGCTTTGATGGTCAGGCTCAACGCCGATTGCGACAGGTGCAGACGCTCGCAGGCCACGGCGAAGCTCAGGCTCTGTGCCACGGCGAGGAAGGCGCGGATCTGTTTGATGGTCATACTCGCTTCGCTCCAGTTGTAAGCTACAAGCGTTAAGCGGCGAGCCATGATGATCGTTCCCACGCTCCTGCGTGGGAACGCAGCCCGTGACGCTCCGCGTCACTGGACGCGGAGCGTCCCTAGAGGCATTACCACGCGGAGCGTGGGAACGATCAAAGCAGCACGCCATAACGCTATTATTGAGTTTTATCTATCAATCAACCTTAAAAATCAACTTAACAAATATATCCTCCAGCGAGACACTCCAACCATTCGGCTAGCCAGCCGCCCGCAAATAATAAAAGAGGTGCATATGGCAGGTTTCGACAAGCGCGTGAGTTCCTACGAGGAAGCCCTGGCCGGGCTTGAGGACGGCATGACCGTTATCGCCGGCGGCTTCGGTCTGTGCGGCATTCCGGAAAACCTGATCGCCGAGATCAAACGCAAAGGCACCCGCGACCTCACCGTCGTTTCCAACAACTGCGGCGTCGACGGTTTCGGCCTCGGTGTGCTGCTCACCGATCGTCAGATCAGCAAAGTCATCGCCTCCTACGTCGGCGAAAACAAGCTGTTCGAAGAACAACTGCTCAAAGGCGACATCGAAGTCATCCTGACCCCGCAAGGCACCCTCGCCGAGAAGATGCGCGCAGGCGGCGCCGGCATTCCGGCCTTCTTCACCGCCACCGGCGTCGGCACCCCGGTCGCCGAAGGCAAGGAAGTACGCGAATTCAAAGGTCGTAAGTACCTGATGGAAGAATCCATCACCGGCGACTTCGCCATTGTCAAAGGCTGGAAAGCCGACCACTTCGGCAACGTCATCTACCGTCACACCGCGCAGAACTTCAACCCGCTGGCGGCTACCGCCGGCAAGATCACCGTGGTTGAAGTCGAAGAAATCGTCGAACCCGGCGAACTCGACCCCTCGCAGATCCACACCCCGGGCATCTACGTCGATCGGGTCATTTGCGGCACGTTCGAAAAACGCATCGAACAGCGCACCATCCGCAAATAATTCAGGCTGACGGAGAATAAAACCATGGCACTTACCCGCGAACAAATGGCTCAGCGCGTCGCCCGCGAAATGCAGGACGGCTTTTATGTGAACCTCGGCATCGGCATTCCGACCCTGGTCGCCAACTACATTCCCGAAGGCATGGAAGTCATGCTGCAATCGGAAAACGGCCTGCTCGGCATGGGTCCGTTCCCGACCGAAGACACTATCGATGCCGACATGATCAACGCCGGCAAACAGACCGTGACAGCGCGCATCGGCGCGTCGATCTTCAACTCCGCCGAATCGTTCGCGATGATCCGTGGCGGTCATGTCGACCTGACCGTGCTCGGCGCGTTCGAAGTGGACGTCGAAGGCAACATCGCCTCGTGGATGATCCCCGGCAAACTGGTCAAGGGCATGGGCGGTGCGATGGATCTGGTGGCCGGCGCCGACAATATCATCGTGATCATGACCCACGCCTCCAAGGATGGTGAGTCGAAACTGCTATCCAAGTGCAGCCTGCCGCTGACCGGCGCCGGGTGCATCAAGCGCGTGCTGACCGACCTCGCCTACCTGGAAATCGAAAATGGCGCTTTTGTCCTCAAGGAACGCGCACCTGGCGTCAGCGTCGAGGAAATCGTCGCCAAAACCGCTGGTAAACTGATCGTCCCGGATCACGTACCGGAAATGCAGTTCGCTGCCCAGTGAGGAATTCGAAAATGCAAGACGTCGTAATTGTTGCCGCCACGCGCACCGCGATCGGCAGTTTCCAGGGCTCCCTGGCCAGCGTGTCCGCCGTTGATCTGGGCGCGGCGGTGATCCGCCAGTTGCTCGAACAAACCGGTCTGGACGGTGCGCAGGTCGATGAAGTGATCATGGGCCAGGTGCTGACCGCCGGCGCCGGCCAGAACCCGGCGCGTCAGGCCGCGATCAAGGCCGGCCTGCCCCACGCCGTGCCAGCAATGACCCTGAACAAGGTTTGCGGTTCGGGCCTCAAAGCCCTGCATCTGGGAGCGCAAGCGATCCGTTGCGGCGACGCTGATGTGATCATCGCCGGCGGCCAGGAAAACATGAGCCTGTCCAACTACGTCATGCCGGGCGCACGCACCGGTCTGCGTATGGGCCACGCGCAAATCGTCGACACCATGATCAGCGATGGCCTGTGGGATGCGTTCAACGACTACCACATGGGCATCACTGCCGAGAACCTCGTCGACAAATACGAGATCAGCCGCGAACAGCAGGATGCCTTCGCCGCAGCCTCGCAGCAGAAAGCCGCCGCCGCGATTGAGGCCGGTCGTTTTGTCGATGAGATCACGCCGATCCTGATCCCGCAGCGCAAAGGCGAACCGGTTGCCTTCAAGGTCGACGAACAGCCACGCGGCGACACCACTGCCGAAT
>NZ_JBQYFW010000041.1:0-49740 GCF_056313565.1 Pseudomonas sp. 3B-A001-10F | reverse complement strand
GTGTCAGGCAACAACGACGTCGACTGACACGACGTTTTCGCGAGCAAGCTCGCTCCCACAGGGGGATGTGATCCGACCGGGAATGCACCTGCAGGCTTGCAATCCACTTAAGCCCGGCCACATTGGCCAGGCGAACGAAACCTGTTGGGAGTTTCACATGGCAAACGCCTCCAGCACTTACAGGAAGGCACTTGAAGGTCATCAGCAACCGAAAAAGGTGCTGGTGAAAGTCGATCGTGTCACCAAGAAGTTCGACGAAACCGTGGCAGTGGACGATGTGTCCCTGGAGATCCATCAGGGCGAAATCTTCGCCCTGCTCGGCGGCTCCGGTTCGGGAAAATCGACCCTGCTGCGCATGCTCGCCGGTTTCGAGCGACCGACCGAAGGGCGGATTCTGCTCGACGGCGTGGACATCACCGACATGCCGCCGTACGAGCGGCCGATCAACATGATGTTCCAGTCCTACGCGCTGTTCCCACACATGACCGTCGCGCAGAACATCGCCTTCGGCCTCAAGCAGGACCGTTTGCCGGCCAGTGAAATCGACGCCCGTGTCGATGAAATGCTGCGTCTGGTGCACATGACCCAATACGCCAAACGCCGTCCGCACCAGTTGTCCGGCGGTCAGCGTCAGCGCGTCGCCCTCGCCCGCTCGCTGGCCAAGCGTCCGAAGCTGTTGCTGCTCGACGAGCCGATGGGCGCGCTGGATAAAAAGCTGCGTTCGCAGATGCAACTGGAACTGGTGCAGATCATCGAACGCGTCGGCGTAACCTGCGTGATGGTGACTCACGACCAGGAAGAGGCCATGACCATGGCCGAGCGCATCGCGATCATGCACCTCGGCTGGATCGCCCAGATCGGCAGCCCGGTCGACATTTATGAAGCGCCGGTCAGCCGCATGGTCTGCGAGTTCATCGGTAACGTGAACGCCTTCGATGGCACCGTGGTGGAAGACCTTGAAGGTCACGCGATCATCCACAGCCCGGACTTGCAGCAGAAGATCTACGTCGGTCACGGCGTCAGCACCTCCGTGCAGGACAAATCGGTCACCTACGCGATCCGTCCGGAAAAAATGCTTGTCAGCACGACCAAGCCGGAGTTCCGCTACAACTGGTCCGAAGGCAAGGTGCATGACATCGCCTACCTCGGCGGTCACTCGGTGTTCTACGTCGAATTGCCCGGCGGCAAAATCGTCCAGTCGTTCATGGCCAACGCCGAACGCCGTGGCGCGCGTCCGACCTGGGACGACAAGGTTTACGTCTGGTGGGAAGACGACAGCGGCGTGGTACTGCGCTCATGAGAACCTTCAATCAGCAATTCCTGCGCCTGGTGCCCAGCGGGCGAAAACTGGTGATCGGCATTCCGTTCATCTGGCTGTTCCTGTTCTTCATGCTGCCGTTCTTTCTGGTGATGAAGATCAGTTTCTCGGAAGCCGCGCTGTCGATCCCGCCGTATTCGGAGATCTACACCTACGCCGAACAGAAATTCCAGCTGATGCTCAACATCGGCAACTACACCATGCTCGGCGAAGACGAGCTGTACCTGTCGGCCTACCTCGGTTCGCTGAAGGTGGCGGCACTGAGCACGATGATGTGCCTGCTGATCGGTTTCCCGATGGCCTACGCGATCACCAAGACCGGCAAGGAAACGCAAAACGTCCTGCTGCTGTTGATCATGATGCCGACCTGGACCGCGATCCTGATCCGCGTTTATGCGTGGATGGGCATCCTCAGCAACAACGGTCTGCTCAACGCGTTTTTGATGTGGACGGGGTTGACCGATCACCCGATCGAGATCCTCAACACCAACACGGCTGTGTATATCGGCGTGGTTTACGCCTACCTGCCGTTCATGGTGTTGCCGCTGTACGCCAACCTCGTCAAGCACGATGGCAGCCTGCTGGAAGCCGCGCAGGACCTGGGTTCGAGCAACTTCAACAACTTCTGGAAAATCACCGTGCCGCTGGCCAAGAACGGGATTATTGCCGGCTGCATGCTGGTGTTTATTCCGGTGGTCGGTGAGTTCGTGATTCCGGAACTGTTGGGTGGCCCGGAGACCCTGATGATCGGTCGCGTGCTGTGGCAAGAGTTCTTCAATAACCGCGACTGGCCGGTGGCGTCTGCCTTGGCGGTGGTGATGCTGTTGATCCTGATTGTGCCGATTCTGCTGTTCAACCGCAGCCAGGCCAAAGAGATGGAGGCACGGGGATGAAACGCTTCGGTTTTTCCAAGTTCATGCTGATCTTCGGTCTGATGTTCATTTATCTGCCGATGCTGATTCTGGTGATCTACTCGTTCAACGCATCCAAACTGGTGACAGTCTGGGGCGGCTGGTCGGTGAAGTGGTACGTCGGGCTGCTCGACAACACGCAACTGATGGGCTCAGTGGTGCGCTCGCTGGAAATCGCCTGCTACACGGCGATTGCTGCCGTGGCGCTGGGCACCCTCGCCGCTTTCGTGCTGACCCGCGTCACGCGCTTCAAGGGTCGCACGCTGTTCGGTGGTCTGGTCACCGCGCCGTTGGTGATGCCTGAAGTGATCACCGGTCTGTCGCTGTTGCTGCTGTTCGTGGCCATGGCGCAGTTGATCGGCTGGCCGCAGGAGCGTGGCATTGTCACGATCTGGATCGCCCACACCACGTTTTGTGCCGCTTATGTCGCGGTGGTAGTCTCCGCCCGCCTCCGCGAGCTGGATCTGTCGATCGAAGAAGCGGCGATGGATCTCGGCGCGAAACCGTTCAAGGTGTTTTTCCTGATCACCATTCCGATGATCGCGCCGTCGCTGGCGGCGGGCGGGATGATGTCGTTCGCTCTGTCGCTGGATGACCTGGTGTTGGCAAGCTTCGTTTCCGGGCCGGGTTCGACGACCCTGCCGATGGAAGTGTTCTCGGCGGTGCGTCTGGGCGTCAAGCCTGAGATCAACGCCGTGGCCAGCCTGATTCTGCTGGCGGTGTCGCTGGTGACCTTCCTGGTCTGGTACTTCGGCCGCAAGGCAGAAGCCAATCGCAAACGAGCGATTCAGGAAGCGATGGATCAGACCGCAAACGAGTCGTGGCAGCCTCAGCAATCCGCAGCAACCGCTTAACCTGTAGTCAGCCCCTCGGTCAGTCCCCTCTCCCCCTGGGAGAGGGTTAGGGTGAGGGGGCTTTGCGTAACGTGAATAAAAAGAATGGAGTTGTACCGATGAAAATGTTTGGCAGGACTCTGCTGACACTGTCCTTAATGGGCGCGATGGTCATGGGCGCCCAGGCCAACGACAAGGTGCTGCGTGTTTACAACTGGTCCGATTACATCGCGCCGGATACGGTCAAGAAGTTCGAAGACGAGACCGGTATCCGCGTGACCTACGACGTCTTCGACAGCAACGAAACCCTTGAGGCGCGTTTGTTGGCGGGCAAATCCGGCTACGACCTGGTCGTGCCGTCGAACAGTTTCCTGGCCAAGCAGATCAAGGCCGGCGTCTATCAGACGCTGGACAAATCCAAGCTGCCGAACTGGAAGAATCTCAACCCGGTGCTGCTGAAAAACGCCGCTGCCAGTGATCCGGACAACGCCCACGCGTTCCCGTACATGTGGGGCTCGATCGGCATTGGTTTCAACCCGGCCAAGGTCAAGGAAGTGCTCGGCGCCAACGCCCCGACCAATTCCTGGGACTTGCTGTTCAAACCGGAAAACGCTGAAAAACTCAAAGCCTGCGGCATCAGTTTCCTCGATTCGCCGACCGAAATGATCCCGGCCGCCCTGCACTACCTGCGCTACCCGGTGAACGACAAGGACACCGCGCACATCAAGGAAGCCGAGGCGCTGTTCATGAAGATCCGCCCGAACGTGGCGTACTTCCACTCCTCGAAATACATCTCGGATCTGGCCAACGGCAACATCTGCGTCGCGGTCGGTTACTCCGGCGACGTGCTGCAGGCCAAGGCCCGCGCGGTGGAATCGGGCAACAACGTGGTCATCGACTACAGCATTCCCAAGGAAGGCGCCGGCAGCTTCTACGACATGGTCGCGATCCCGCGCGATGCGGCGAACGTCGAGAACGCCTACCTGTTCATGGACTTCCTGATGCGCCCGGAGATCATCGCCGAGATCACCAACAGCAACGGCTACAGCAACGCCAACGCGGCGGCAACGCCATTGGTGGATGAAGCGATCCGCAACGACCCGGGTTCGTACCCGTCGCAAGCGGTGATGGCGACGCTGTATGCGGTGCCGGATCAGCCGATTGCCACACAGCGAATCATGACCCGTGGCTGGACCCGGGTGAAACTCGGTAAATAGGACAAGCACAAATCCAAATGTGGGAGCGAGCTTGCTCGCGAAAGCGGGTAAACAACCGCTAAAGATGTTGGATGTGCCGACGCCTTCGCGAGCAAGCTCGCTCCCACAGGGTCAGTGGCTGACTCGAAGAAATTTATGATTTCCCGTTCACGCAGCGCCTTACCACCGCTGCACCCTGCAATGAACGGCCTCACCTGGCTTCCTCGGTCAAGGTGAATTTCAGGCGCCTTCGGGCGCCTTTTTTTGTGCGCTCAAATCAGCGGCCAATCCTGCAGGATCCGGTAGCGCCCCTTGTGTGATTCGAACAGGGCAAAACGTTCAGCGCGCAGGAAAAACTCCGGCGGCGTGACGGATTCCGGCTCCGGCGCACGAAAGTCTCGGGCCAGGGTCAGGTGCGGACGAAACTCGCGGGGCGTCTCTTCAAAACCGAACGGCAACATCGCCTGTTCCAGCGCATAGACCAGTCGCAACAACGCCGGCGGCGCCTGCTCCGGCGCCAGCGACAACACCCCGGCGCGATGCCAGACCTGTAAGCGATCCAGCGAAATTTTCAACGCCTCACCCGGTGTGCGCACTTGCCCGGCCGCCTCGCAGACTTCATTGATCTGGGCTAATGGCACCGCGCCAAGGAACAGCAACGTCAGATGAAAGTTGTCCGCCGGCACCGGCTTACCGGTTCGCAAACCCAACTCCCCGCGCCAATGAGCAATTGCCTTGCGTTGCACCGCCGGGCAATCGAGGGCGAAAAACAGTCGCTTCGCTTCTTCGGTCATGGCCCTGCTCCCCTGTTCAAAGTGATCCGCCGGATTCTACACAGCCTGATCTGACGACTCGTGACAGGAAGCTATAGTTCAAGGATTGCCATCAACCGGAGGCCGTCATGCGCGCGATCCTCAGCAAAGAACCGTGGTGGGCCCGCCCGCCCAATCCCGGGCAGGATGAAAGTGAACTGGAATGGGGCTGGCTGGTGCATTACAGCGAAGGTGAGCCGCGCTTCGAATTCGTCCGCGAACGCCCCACCGATGAGCAGATCCGCAACCGCAAAAGCTGTCGCATCACCCCCTCGGAGTGAACACAATACCTGTAGGAGTGAGCCTGCTCGCGATGGCGTTCGCACATTCAATGCTTCATTGACAGACCCACCGCGATCGCGAGCAGGCTCACTCCTACAAAAGATTTACGCTGGTTTCAGGGTTCGAGGATATTTTTAAAGCCACCAAAGATCATCCGCTGCCCATCAAACCCCATCGGGTTGACGTCTGGTTGCATGCGCGGATCTTCCATCATTTTGCCCATGCCAGCGTCGCGAGTGGCCTTGTCGGGCCAGATCAACCAGCCAGCCGAAACCGTCTCGCCTTCCTTGAGTTTGACCGCCATCGGGAATGACGTGACCTTGCCCTCCGGCACGTCATCGCCCCAGCACTGCATCACATCCTGTGCACCGTATTCCTTGAACAGTTTCGCCGCGATTTCACAGTGCTTTTTGTACTGCTCAAGGTTGGCAGTCGGCACCGGCGCTACAAAAATATCGATGTAAGCCATGATCACTCTCCTTGCACGTTGGGTTCGATCTGCTGGTTAGTCGATTGCGGCGGCTGCCATTCGACAGGATTCACGCCCAAGCCGACCGACGGTTCATCACCCCTACCCAGATTGCGCTCGACCTGCCCGGCCACGTGCAACGTGCCGGCCATAACGCCAGTCGTCGGGCTTTGCACCAGTTTCAGCCAGGCTTTGTCGAAGGTGCTGCCCAGACTGGTGCGAATCAGCGCTTCGCTGTCGGGTCGGTCATTGGCCTGGATGATCGCGCGGATCCCCGCCACACCCACCGAGATCAGCCCTCCAGCCAGTTTCCCCGCCGCAGCCGCTACAGCACTGGCTGCCCCGCGCGGGGCCATTTCCGCTTCCATCCGCTGACTGGCGCGCTTGGCCACCGGGGCCATGCCGGCATCGGTCGAGGCAATGCCCTTGGCGCCGCCGTCAGTGTGGATCTTGTCGATCAACGCGGCATAGGCCGGCAAGGTGTTCAACGGTTCCGTGCTGATCACTTGAAACAACGAAGCATCCCGCGCTGGCGGCGGGCCCAGTGCAATGGCGGGGATTTTCTGCAAACGCCCGTTGAGCTGAGCGACAGGCACACCATGACGCTGGGCGATGAGCGGCATCTGTTGCGCCATCAACTGCGCATAGAACGCCGTGGCCTGGCCGAGAATCGCATCCGGATCGATCTCCACCGCAACCGGCGCCAGCACCCTTTCCTGATATTGCTCAAGCAGATACGCCGCCAAGCGCTTGGCCGACGCATCTTGCTCACCGCCGGCATTGATCGTGTACCAACTGACTTTCATCGACAGCCATTCCTGGGTCCAGTAGCTGCTGAACCACGGGATGAAATTTTCTTCAGTTTGCTGATAGACGCGAGTGCGCCAATGTTCCATCGAGCCACGGGCGAATACTTTGACTTGCTCGGTGGCTTGCTGCGAAGCGCTGACGATTTCCCGGTCGATCTGCTGCCAGGTCTGCGGCGAGACAAACACGGCTTGCGGCGCTGACACCGGCGCCCGCGCGGAAGTGGCGCAGCCGGCCAGCAACAACAGTGCGGCGACGAGCAGCGCACGCGAGTTCACGGTGGCGGTTTCCTTTCAATAAGGAGGAGTCAGATTTGAGTATAGGTGTGGGCGTCGGACTATTTGTCCGCTATCGCGAAAACACTGCAGATCCCCTGTGGGAGCGAGCTTGCTCGCGAATGCGGTGTATCAGACACATATGAATCGACTGGCTCGACGCCTTCGCGAGCAAGCTCACTCCCACAGTGGTCTGCGACAACCATCACTGCCATCGATATTCACCATCGCCACGATTGCCTTCCGCCCACCGCCCATCAAAGGCACGATTGACCCATCCGAAACACAACGAGGAGTTCACAACATGATTCACACCCACGTCACACTCTCCGTGAGTTTCCCGGTGTTCGGCAGCAACTATTACGACCAGCACGCCGTGTCGCACAAGGCGCAGGCACTGGTGTTCAACGAAGATTTCGAAGATCTGCTGATGCCCGCCGCCACCAATCATTTCAGCAATGAAGTGGTCGGCATCAACGATCAGTTCCGTTTTCTGAGCGACATTCTCGCCACCCATTTGCTGGACATCGAGGCCTCCGTGCCTGCGCGATCCAGCGTCCGGGCGAGCGCTCACTTTTCTTGAGTATCGAGGGTTAAACAAAGAGGGCGTCCCATCGCGGGACGCCCTCTTGCGTTCAATCAGTCATCATCCCGATCACGGTAGTAGCGACGCCCGTCGCGGCGATCATCGCGGTCATCCCAGCGCCGGTCATGGTCGTAATTGCGGCCATGATCGCGGTCGTAATGCCGGCCATGGCGGTGGTCATCATCAAAATCCGCGACACAGCCGCCGAGCAATACGGCGGCGGTCACGGTCAGCAGCATCGTTGTTGCGCGCTTCATTCAACGCTTCCCTAAAACCAAGGTCTTGACGACGGAATCGGCGACGCTGCCCGCGCCTTCAGAACGCGGTGCGCGCAGCCGCAGATACGACCGGGCAAAACGCCGTTGATTCACTGGCCACTATCGACCGTTTGTCGCCCCGCCCGCGCTGCCCGAGCAGCGGCGAAATGCCACCTATACTCCTTGCAACCAAGCCCCACGCAATGGATCTGCGCCCTCAATAACAACAAGCAGAGGTGGACCATGGTCTGGCAGCAAATTTACGACCCGTTCGGCAACCCGGTGATCTCCACGCTCATGGCCGCCGTACCGGTGGTGGTGATGCTTGCGGCGCTGGCGTTCTTCCACGTCAAGGCGCACTTGGCGGCACTACTGGCGCTGGCGTCCGCCCTGCTGATTTCGATTTTTGCCTTCGGCATGCCGGCGAGCATGGCCGGTTCTGCGGCGTTGTTCGGTTCGGCGAATGGCTTGCTGCCAATCGGCTGGATCGTCCTCAACATCATCTTTCTGCACCGTCTGACCACCGAGAACGGCTCGTTCAAAGTGCTGCAGGATTCCCTTGCGCGGATCACCGATGACCGCCGTTTGCAGTTGCTGCTGATCGCCTTCTGTTTCGGTGCGTTTTTTGAAGGTGCGGCGGGGTTCGGCACGCCGGTAGCGGTGACCGGGGCGATCCTGATCGGGCTGGGGTTTTCGCCGTTGGCCGCGTCGGGTCTGGCGCTGATCGCCAACACCGCCCCGGTGGCATTCGGCGCACTCGGTACGCCGATCATCACGCTGGCCAAAGTCACCGGCCTGGATGAAATGGAGCTGTCGATGATGGTCGGTCGGCAGTTGCCGTTTTTCTCGGTGCTGGTGCCGTTCTGGTTGATCTGGGCCTTCGCCGGGTGGCGCAAGATGCTGGAGATCTGGCCGGCGATTCTGGTGGCCGGCGTCAGCTTCGCGATCCCGCAATTTCTCGTGTCGAACTACCACGGTCCAATGTTGGTGGACGTGATCGCCGCGCTGATTTCCATGGCCTGTCTGACGCTGTTTTTGAAGGTGTGGAAACCGGCGACCATTCACACCTCGGCAGCGCTTTCGGGGCGGGTCGACAATTCCAAAGTCGAGGAAGAAAAAGTCACCGCCAGCGCTGCGTTCAGCGATCAGGCGCGCCCGGCGGTGATGCGCGCGTGGATGCCGTGGATCATCCTCACCGTGTTCGTGTTTGCCTGGGGTACTCAGGGCTTCAAGAATATGTTCGACACCCGCCCCGCCATTGATCCGGTAACCCACTCGGCCAAGCTCGACCCGCAGGGCAAGCCGCTGCGCGAAGCCAACCCGGTCTTCGCCCCGGCCGTGACTTTTACCACTTTGCACCTGCAAATCGAAAAAGTACCGCCGGTGGTCGCGGCACCGAAAGCGGAAGAAGCGGTGTACAAATTCACTTGGCTGACCGCCACCGGCAGCGGGATTCTGCTGGCGGCGATTGTCGGTGGTTTGCTGATGGGCTATTCGATCCCGCAACTGATCAAGCAATACCTGCGCACGTTGTGGGTGGTGCGGTTTTCGTTGATCACCATTGCGGCGATGCTGGCGCTCGGGTTTCTCACGCGCTACTCGGGACTCGACGCGACCATGGGCCTGGCGTTTGCCGCGACGGGGATTTTCTATCCGATGTTCGGCACGTTGCTCGGTTGGCTGGGCGTCGCGCTGACCGGTTCGGATACCGCGTCAAACGTGTTGTTTGGCGGCTTGCAGCGGGTGACGTCGGAACAGCTCGGGATCAGTCCGATCCTGATGGCGGCGGCGAACAGCTCCGGCGGGGTGATGGGCAAAATGGTCGATGCGCAATCGATCGTGGTCGCCTCCACCGCGACGCGCTGGTACGGGCATGAGGGCGAGATTCTGCGCTATGTGTTCTTCCACTCGATTGTGCTGGCGATTCTGGTCGGCGGGCTGGTGACGTTGCAGGCGTATGTAGCGCCGTTTACGCATATGGTGGTTGGCTCGCATTAGCCAGGTAGACCCCATTCCCCTGTGGGAGCGAGCTTGCTCGCGAAGGCGTCCGTTCAGTCGATGAAGAGGTTGAATGTGCCGGCCTCTTCGCGAGCAAGCTCGCTCCCACAGGGATTTGTGCCAAGTCAGGCGATTGATGAACCACACGCATAACTCTATAGCGCATATCCGCAAAAACCTTTTCCTCTTTCCGGCAGTCACTCCTTTACGAGACCGGCGATGACGCTGGCTGCCCGCTTGGGCCATTCACGACCCTGCTGCCCTGATGAAGAGAGAAAAGGAATCGAACCATGACGATTTCCCGACGCGGATTTCTGATCCTCGGCGCCGTGACCGCCACCGCGTTCGCGATGCCGCCGTTTATCAGCCTCAAGGCCTACGCGGCCAATCTGGAGCAACCGGCTATGAGCAAAGTGACGATCAACGTCAACGGCAAGCCGCGTGCGCTTGACGTCGACACCCGCACCACACTGCTCGATGCCTTGCGCGAGCACTTGCACCTGAGCGGCACCAAAAAAGGCTGCGACCACGGCCAGTGCGGGGCCTGCACGGTGATCGCCGATGGTCGACGCATCAACTCTTGCCTGACCCTGGCAGTGATGCACGAAGACAGCGAGATCACCACCATCGAGGGCCTCGGCATGCCCGACAATCTGCACCCGATGCAGGCCGCATTCATCAAGCACGACGGCTATCAGTGCGGCTATTGCACACCGGGGCAGATTTGCTCGGCGGTGTCAGTGATCAAGGAAATCCGCGACGGTATCCCCAGCCACGTCAGTGAGAGCCTCACCGAGGCGCCGCAGTTGATCGCCAGAGAGTTTCAGGAGCGCATGAGCGGCAATATCTGCCGCTGCGGTGCCTACTCGAACATCATCGAAGCCATCACCGAAGTCGCGGAGGTACCGGCATGAGACCGTTCAATTACAGCCGCGCCGACTCCCCCGCCGCTGCCGCTGCGCAAGCCGCACAGGTCGAAGGCGCACGCTTCATCGCTGGCGGCACCAACCTGCTGGACTTGATGAAACTCGATATCGAAACCCCGCTGCACCTGATCGACGTCAACCACCTCGGCCTGGATCAGCTCGAAGCCACGCCCGAGGGCGGCTTGCGCATCGGCGCGCTGGTGCGCAACACCGATCTGGCGGCCGATATGCGCGTGCGGAAAGACTACGCCCTGCTCTCGCGCGCCTTGCTCGCCGGGGCTTCCGGACAGTTGCGCAACATGGCGAGCACCGCCGGCAACCTGCTGCAACGCACGCGCTGCCCGTATTTCTACGACACCCATCAAGCCTGCAACAAACGCAATCCCGGCAGCGGTTGCGCGGCGATTGGCGGGGTCAGTCGGCAACTCGGCATCATCGGCGTCAGCGACGCGTGCATCGCCACGCACCCGAGTGACATGGCGATTGCCATGCGTGCCCTCGATGCGCAGATTGACACGGTGAAACCCGACGGCAGCACCCGCAGCATCGCCATGGTCGACTTTCACCAGTTGCCCGGTACCACGCCGAACATCGAAACCAGCCTGACGCCCGGCGAGTTCATCACCTCGGTGACACTGCCCGCGCCCGTCGGCGGCACCCACATTTATCACAAGGTGCGTGATCGTTCGTCCTACGCGTTTGCGCTGGTCTCGGTTGGTCTGATCCTGCAAAAGGACGGCAGTGGCCGCGTTGCCGTTGGCGGTATCGCGCCGAAACCGTGGCGGGTTGAAGCGGCCGAAGCGCTGCTGCCAAAAGGCGCCAAAGCCGTCAGCGAACGCCTGCTCGACGGCGCCACGCCGACCCACGACAACCAGTTCAAACTGACCCTGGTCGAGCGCACGCTCGGTTCGGTGTTGGCGCAAGCGAGGGATCAAGCATGAAATTCGACACGCCCGCCACTACCAATCCGATCGACCAGTTGAAAGTCATCGGCCAACCCACCGAGCGCATCGAAGGCCCGCTGAAAACCTGCGGGCAGGCCACGTATGCCTACGAGCAACATGAAGCGGCCGCCAATCAGGCCTACGGTGTCATGGTCGATGCGGCCATCGCCAAAGGGCGGATCAAAGCCATTCATCTGGACGAGGCGAAAGCCGCGCCGGGCGTGCTGGCGATTGTCACCGCCGCGAATGCCGGCAAGCTCGAGAAGGGTCAATACAACGCCGCCCACCTGCTCGCCGGTCCCGAAGTGCAGCATTATCAGCAGGCCGTCGCGCTGGTGGTCGCTGAGACCTTCGAACAGGCCCGCGCCGCCGCGCAACGGGTCAAGGTCGATTACGAAGCCGTCGAAGGCAAATTCGATCTGGCCAGCGTGAAAGACTTGGGCGTCGAGCCGAAAGACGAGTTGCCCGACGTCAATCATGGTGATTTCGACAAGGCCTTTGCCGCCGCGCCGGTGCAGTTTGATCAGACTTACACCACCCCGGACCAGTCCCACGCGATGATGGAACCCCACGCGACCTTGGCAGCGTGGAAAGGCGATCAACTGACCTTGTGGACCTCCAACCAGATGGTCGCCTGGAGTGTCGGCGACATTGCGAAAACCCTCGGCCTACCGAAGGAAAAAGTTCGTTTGGTCTCGCCGTATATCGGTGGCGGTTTCGGCGGCAAGCTGTTCATCCGCGCCGACGCGATTCTTGCCGCCCTCGGTGCGCGCATGGCTGGCCGACCGGTGAAGGTGACCCTCGCCCGCCCGCAGATGGCCAACAACACCACGCACCGTCCGGCGACAATTCAGCGCATCCGCATGGGCGCCACGGCGGACGGCAAGCTCACCGCCATCGCTCACGAAGGCTGGTCGGGCAACCTCGCCGACGGCAAGGTCGAGCTCGCCGCACAACCGAGCCAGTTGCTGTACGCCGCCGAAAACCGTCGCGTGAGCATGCGCCTCGCGCCGCTCGATTTGCCCGAAGGCAACGCCATGCGTGCGCCGGGTGAAGCACCGGGGTTGATGGTGCTGGAAATCGCCATGGACGAGATGGCCGAGCAACTGAAGATGGACCCGGTGCAATTCCGCATTCTCAACGATACGCAGGTCGATCCGGTGAAGACCGAACGGCCGTTTTCCCAGCGGCAATTGATCAAATGCCTGCAGACCGGGGCCGAGAAATTCGGCTGGAACCAGCGCAAGGCTCAACCGGGTAGCCGTCGAGAAGGTCGCTGGCTGATCGGCATGGGCGTGGCGGCGGCGTTTCGCAACAACCTGCTGGTCAAGTCCGGCGCCCGCGTGCATTTGGAGCGTGACGGCAAGATTGTTGTGGAAACCGACATGACCGATATCGGCACCGGCAGCTATACGATCATCGCGCAGACTGCCGCCGAGATGATGGGCGTTGGCCTCGACGCGGTGGTGGTGCGGCTGGGTGACTCGAACTTCCCAGTGTCGGCCGGCTCCGGCGGCCAGTTCGGCGGTAACTGCTCGACCTCCGGGGTCTATGCCGCGTGCGTAAAACTGCGTGAAGCGGTGGCGAGCAAACTGGGGCTGGCGGCGGACCAGGCCGAATTCATCGACGGTCAGGTGCGCGTCGGCAGCAAGAGCGTGCCATTGCGCAACGCGGCTGAAGGCGGCGCGCTGGTCGGCGAGGACAGCATTGAGTTCGGTGATCTGGCCGAGAAGTATCAGCAGTCGACCTTCGGTGCGCATTTCGTCGAAGTCGCTGTCGACGCTGCCACCGGTGAAGTGCGCGTGCGGCGCATGTTGGCGGTGTGTGCAGCAGGGCGGATTCTTAATCCGACATCGGCGCGCAGCCAGGTTATCGGTGCGATGACCATGGGCGTTGGTGCGGCGTTGATGGAAGAGTTGGCGGTGGACAAGAAACTTGGGTTTTTCGTCAACCATGACCTAGCCGGGTATGAAGTGCCGGTGCATGCCGACATACCGCATCAAGAGGTGATTTTTCTTGATGAGACCGACCCGGTGTCTTCGCCGATGAAGGCCAAGGGTGTTGGTGAATTGGGGATTTGCGGGGTCAGTGCGGCGGTGGCGAATGCGATTTACAACGCCACCGGAGCGCGGGTGCGGGAGTATCCGGTTACGCTGGACAAGATTCTCTCGTCGTTGCCGGAGATGATCTGAGCGCCCCCTGAAAAGCCCCTCACCCTAGCCCTCTCCCAAAGGGAGAGGGAACCGATCCGGGGATGTTCGGGAACTGCACCGACCTGAACGTTTTGCTGTGAATCCATAATCGATACGGCACTTTCAGGTCGAAGTGCTGTGAACCCGTAATCGACACGGCACTTTCAGGTCGGAGTGCTGTGAATCCGTAATCGACACGGCACTTTCAGGTCGAAGTGCTGTGAACCCATAATCGACTCGGTCTCTCAGGTCGATGTATGGCGCAAGACACCTCGGTCGGCCCCCTCTCCCTCCGGGAGAGGGCTGGGGTGAGGGAAATCAGGAGCGCACCAGCATGGGGTGCTAGTGCGCTACCAACAGCTTTCAGTCAGCTCGCGGATATTGCTTATCACTCACCTGCTCCATCCAATCCGCGACTTTGCCATCGAGCACTTCAGCAATCGCGATATGAGTCATTGCAGTGCCAGGCGCCGCACCGTGCCAATGCTTGGCCCCCGGCGCAATCCACACCGTATCCCCTGGACGAATCTCACGAACCGGCTGCCCCCACTCCTGCACAAAACCGGAACCGGCCGTGACGATCAAGGTCTGTCCCAACGGATGTGTATGCCACGCGGTACGCGCGCCCGGCTCGAACGTCACCGTCGCACCACTGACCCGCGCTGCTTCGGTGCCTTTGAAGGGCGCATCGACCCGCACAGTGCCGGTGAACCAGTCAGCCGGGCCCTTGGCCGAAGGTTGCGAACCATTCGGGGTGACGGTCACTCGGGGATTTTCATTGGCCTGCACCTCACCCGCCAACAGGGAAAGGGTCAATGCAGAAGCGGCAATTGGGTTCATGGCGGTTCCTCCGGATAAACAATGTCAGCACTCTACCGCCGTCAACTCTTCAGATAATCGACTAGAATTCGAAAAAACTTATGCAGGACTCTCATCAATGCTTCGAGAAAACGCCACCGACCTGCTCGCCTTCCTCGCCGTGGCCCGCGAGCGCAGTTTCACCAAAGCGGCGGCCAAACTCGGCGTTTCGCAATCGGCGCTCAGTCACACTATTCGCGCGCTTGAAGCGCGTTTAGGCCTGCGCTTGCTGACCCGCACGACTCGCAGCGTCTCGCCCACCGAAGCCGGCGAACACCTCCTGCAAACCATCGGCCCGCGCTTCGAAGAAATCGAACTGGAACTGGCGGCGCTGAGCAACCTGCGCGACACCCCGGCGGGGAAGATCCGCCTCAACGCCACCGACCATTCGCTGGACTGGCTGCTGCGCCCAGTACTCAAGGAATTTCTGCCCAAATATCCGGACATCAGCGTCGAGGTGAGCTGCGATTATGGTTTCGTCGACATCGCCGGCCAGGGTTTCGACGCCGGCGTGCGCCTGGGCGAAGACGTCGCGCAAGGCATGATCGCCACCCGCATCGGCCCCGACATGCGCATGGCGGTGGTCGGTTCACCGGCCTATTTTACCAAACGCGCCAAGCCGCAAACGCCCCGCGACCTGACCGACCACGCCTGCAACAACCTGCGCCTGCCGACCAATGGCGGGTTGTACAGCTGGGAGTTCGAGAAGGATGGCGAAAGCCTGAAAGTGCGGGTCTCCGGGCAAATCACCTTGAACGGTGTCTACCCGTTGCTCGACGCTGCGCTGGACGGTTTCGGCCTGAGTTACATCCCGGAAAACATCGTCGCACCGTATCTGGCCGACGGCCGTTTACTGCAAGTGCTGGAAGACTGGTGCCCGACGTTTGCCGGTTACCACCTCTACTACCCGAGCCGACGCCAGGCGGCGCCGGCGTTTGCATTGTTGCTGGAGGCGTTGCGCTATCGCGGTTAAGCGCCGTCTACGAGATCGATTATCCCGCTGCTAACGCAATCAACTGATGCCGTTGCGCATCGGTGAGCATCGGCCCGAACCCGGCCTTGGCGTTATCGGCCATATAGCGCGGATTGCCCGTGCCCGGGATCACGCAAGTCACCGCCGAATGCGATAGCAGAAACTTCAACGCCAATTGTGCCCAGCTGTTGACCTGCACATCCGACACCCAGCCCGGCAGCGGTTTGCCTTTGAGCCGGGCCAGCAGTCCCCCGCCACCGAACGGTCGATTACAGATCACCGCGACGCCGCGTTCGCGGCACAAAGGCAAAATACGTTTCTCCACGCCTCGGTCATCGAGGGCGTAATTGATTTGCAGAAAGTCCAGTTGTTCGGCCTTCAACACCGATTCGACTTCGTCATAGGCCGAGGGCGTGTAATGGGTGATGCCGATGTAACGGATCCGTCCCTGAGCTTTCCATTCACGCAAGATCGGCAGGTGGGTTTGCCAGTCGAGCAGGTTGTGAATCTGCATCAGGTCGATGCGTTCGGTGCGCAGCAGGTTGAACGACTGCTCCATCTGCGCAATGCCTTCCTTGCGCCCGCGCGTCCACACCTTGGTCGCCAGAAACGCCGGCGAACGCGGTTCGTGGATCGATAGCAGTTCGCCGGTGGTCTGTTCGGCGCGGCCATACATCGGTGAACTGTCGATCAGCGTGCCGCCCTTTTTGAACAGCTCATCGAGCACCGCCGACAATTGCCGATAGGCCGGGTCACCGGGCGCGACGTCAAAGCCGCGATAGGTGCCCAGGCCCACGATTGGCAGCGACTCGGCACTGGACGGGATGGCACGGGTCTGCATGGTTTGGCCTCCGGTGGTCGTGGACGTGGTGGTTGTGGCCAGCGCCCGATCAAAGGTGAAGACCGCCGAAACCCCGGCAGCCAGCGTGAGCAATCGGCGACGGGAGTAACCCTCAGTGTGGCTCATGCTGGTTCCCCTGCTGCGTGGATCTGTTGCCTGTTGTGTGTGTGTGTGCGAGCGGCCCGGTGGCAGGGCTGAACTACACTGCGACAGCGATCCTTCACACACCGTTAAAAGTAGCCGAATGTCCCGAACCTTGATGTCACTCGTCGCATTGATCGTTGCCGTGTACCTGGTGCTGTGCGCGGCGCTGTTCTTTTTTCAGCGCTCGCTGATCTATTTTCCGCAGCCCAATGCTGTCAGCAGCAGCGACTCACAACTGATCCTGTCGATGCCGGACGCGCGGGTTTCAGTGATCACCCGCGAGCGTGTCGGGCCACGGGCGCTGATCTATTTCGGCGGCAATGCCGAGGACGTGTCGCGCAATCTGCCGGAGTTTGCCGAGGCGTTTCCCGATTACGCAGTGTATTTGCTCAACTACCGCAGTTTCGGTGGCAGCGGCGGTTCACCGTCGGAGGCGGCGATTGCTGAGGATGCGCTGGCGCTGTTCGATCAGGTCTACGCCAGTCATCCGCAGGTGGCCGTGGTCGGGCGCAGCCTCGGTTCCGGCGTGGCCGTGCGTCTGGCCAGTCAACGGCCGGTGCAACAGCTGATTCTGGTGACGCCTTACAACAGCCTCGAAGAAATCGCGGCGCGCCAGTATCCGTGGGTGCCGGTGCAGTGGTTGCTCAAGGACCGATTTGAATCCGGCAAGTACGCCGCGCATACCCGCGTGCCGACGTTGTTGCTCGCGGCCAGTGATGACGAGGTGATTCCGCGCGCCAGCACCCAGCGTTTGCTGGAGAATTTCCCGCAAGGCGTGGCGGTGCTCCGGGTGGTGCCGGATTCGGGGCATAACTCGATCTCGGATCGTGCGCAGTATTTGCAGTGGATGGGGGATGTTTTGAATCGGTGAACCAAGTCCCGATTCTCCAGTCCTACTCGCGCCGCTTTCTGCGGCTCACTCAACTTTTGCGCTGTCCCTCTTCAGAGCTGCCCGTCTCATGCGCCACGCCGTTCGTTCGTCTCGCTTCGTTTCGCTGTGCCTGCTGATCCTTTCGCCGCTGTTCGCTGCAACCGCCCATGCCGGTGCCGAGCGGCAACTGGTGGCCGCCATCAACGACTATCGTGCCCATCCGCAGCGCTGCGATCGACGCCCGGCACAACGCCTGGCGCCGTTGGCGCTGAAGTCGAACCTGGCCTTGCCGATCGGTTATCGCTACGCCGGCGGCATGCGTGAAGCGCTGAAGTCATCCGGCTACTCCGCCGTTGCGGTACGCAGTATTCGCGTGATCGGGGCCGAGGACGCCGAAGAGGCTTTCGACCTGCTGCAAGACGAACACTGCGCCGCGCTGCTGGATGCGAGCTACGCCGACATCGGCATCAGTCGCTCACGCAATGAATGGCAAGTGGTGCTGGCGCAACCGGTGCTCGACAGCCGCGTTGGCGATAACCGCAGCGTCGGCAAGGCTTTGCTCGCTGAGGTCAATGCCGCGCGCGCCCGGCCACGGATGTGCGGACGCCAGCGCTTCGCCGCCGCCCGGCCGTTGAGCTGGAACGCAGCACTGGGCGCTGCCGCGCAGGGGCACAGCAAAGCCATGGCTTACGGCAACTACTTCGCCCACCGTGATCCGGACGGCGACCTGCCTGCCGATCGCGCCCGTGCAGCCGGCTATCGCGGTCGGCAAATCGGTGAAAACATCGCCGCCGGACAGAGTTCACCGGGCAAAGCCATGGTCGGATGGCTGGCCAGCCCCGGGCACTGCGCCAACCTGATGAACCCGATGTTTACCCAGGTCGGTGCCGGGTTTGCCAGTGAAGCGCGCAGTGATGAAGGGGTTTACTGGACGATGGTGTTTGGTGCGCAGTGACTGCCAGCGTCCAGTGCCAATTTCAACAGTTCCTTGCGCAGCATTGAGGGTGCCCGCACGGCCAATCCGCCCTGCCAGTCGAGTGGCAACAAGCGATTGAGCTTTTGCTGGCTGACCTCGGCTGGCGCAAGAAAACAGCTTTTACGATCGCGGATACTGATCACATTCAGCAGCCAGTCATCGCCCTGCTCTGCCATCCAGCAATTGATCATCGGCCGGTACTTTTGCAGCAAGGTGTCGGCATCCCAAACAGTCATTTGCGCGAAAAAGCATGGCAGGTTGCTCTCGGGTTTCATCCGTTTCGAGTCGGCTGCCAATGCAGCGGCAAGGTTCGATTCGATGCTGGCCTGGCACTCGAGAAAATATTGCCGAGGCCAGTCTGCCGGCAGTTTTGCCCGTGAAGCGAGGTCGACGTAAGCCTCGATGTCCGCTGGCGTGGTCATCTGCCCGGTGAAATTCTGCGTGTTGTCGAGAATCGCGGTGGCCAGCAAAGCGGCACTTTGCACGCTGATCTGCGGCAGCACACCGGCCGCCTGCCAGCGCTGAAAAACCTGAGTTGCCGCCGCGCCGATCGGGCGAATATCGGCAGCAGACCCAAGCTTCTGCTGCCAATAGTTTTCGTAGCCTGGATGATGGTCGATGACCTCCACCACCCGTTCAAGCACCACCAACGGGTCGAAATGGTGATAGTCCGAGACATCGACCAAGACAAACTCATCGTCCGATGTCGGCTGGTAGTCGTGAAACGCCGCGCCCCAGCCGAGCACGCTTGGCGAAACGCTGGCGTTGGCAGGCGCGCTGCTGACGGCGCGGGCGGGAATGCCTTGCAGGTTGAGCAATTCGGCATAGGCAATGCAGCAGGCGTAGGCGTCAATGTCCAGATAGGACGCGCCGGAGGTGATGATTTTCATGGGCCGGCAACATCGCACAGGTTTGTGACGTTTGGGTGACAGGAAAAGATCGCAGCCTCGTTACACTCGACAGCTGCTGCAAGGCTGCGATCTTTTCATCTTCAAGCCGCCCGCTGCCCTCCCGCGACCATCGCCGAAGCCGCCAGCATCGCCCGCAACAACACCGCACACCCCGCCGCCAGATCATCCGGCGCGGCGTTCTCGATTTCGTTGTGGCTGATGCCGCCTTCGCACGGCACAAAGATCATCCCGGCGGGGCCGAGTTCGGCGAGGAAAATCGCGTCATGCCCGGCGCCACTGACGATGTCCATATTCGACAAACCCAGCCCTTTCGCTGCGCCGCGCACCGCTTCCACGCAGCCTTTTTCGAAGTACAGCGGCGGGAAATCGGCAGTCGGGGTCAGTTCGTAAGTCAGGCCATGTTCTTCGCAAGTGGCGTCGATGACTTGCTTCACCTCAGCGATCATCGAATCCAGCCGCGCCGGTTCCAGATGCCGGAAGTCGAGCGTCATGCGTACTTCGCCCGGAATGACGTTGCGCGAACCGGGATAGGCCTGCAGACAACCGACGGTGCCGCAGGCGTGGGGTTGATGACCGAGGGCGGCGCGGTTGACCGCACCGACGATCACCGAGGCGCCGACCAGCGCGTCTTTACGCAGGTGCATCGGCGTTGGACCGGCATGGGCTTCGACGCCGCGCAGCTTGAGGTCGAACCACTTCTGCCCCAGCGCGCCGAGCACAACGCCGATGGTTTTCTGTTCGTCTTCGAGGATCGGGCCTTGCTCGATGTGTGCTTCGAAATAGGCGCCGACCTTATGCCCGCTGACTTTACGCGGACCGGCATAGCCAATGGCGTTCAGCGCTTCACCGACGGTGACGCCATCGGCATCGACTTTGGCGAGGGTTTCTTCGAGGGTGAATTTCTCGGCGAACACCCCGGAGCCCATCATGCACGGGGCGAAGCGCGAGCCTTCTTCGTTGGTCCAGACCACCACTTCCAGCGGCGCTTCAGTTTCGACGCCGAGGTCGTTGAGCGTGCGCAGGACTTCGACGCCGGCGAGTACGCCGAAGCAGCCGTCGAACTTGCCGCCGGTGGGTTGGGTGTCGATGTGGCTGCCGGTCATCACCGGTGGCAGATTCGGATTGCGCCCGGGGCGACGGGCGAAGATGTTGCCGACTTCATCGACCGTGACGCTGCACCCGGCGTCCTTGCACCACTGCACGAAGAGGTCGCGGGCCTGGCGGTCGAGGTCAGTGAGGGCCAGGCGACAGACCCCGCCCTTGACCGTCGCGCCGAGTTTGGCCAGTTCCATGAGCGACGCCCACAGGCGATCGCGGTTGATGTGCTGATGGGTCGATTGCAGAACGTCTACGGCTGCGTTCATGGGGATCTCCTCAGTGCTGATACCGATAGTTCCCACGCTCTGCGTGGGAACTCATCCATGGACGCTCTGCGTCCGCTGTTGGGACGCGGAGCGTCCCGGGCTGCATTCCCACGCAGAGCGTGGGAATGATCATGTGCTACACCGCCGACTTCACGACCGAAGGCTGCGCGCGCATCACGCACAACCCGTAATAAATAATCCCGCCCAGCGCCGAACCGGTGAACCAGCCATAGCTGTAAAACCAGCTGAACGCATCGCTGCCCAGCGACATCACGGTCAACACCACCGGTACGCCAAAGGCAACAAAACCGGCCCAGTTCCACGCTGGATAGACGTCGTCGCGGTACAGCCCGGCGAGGTCCAATTGCTGTTTCTTGATCAGAAAATAGTCCACCACCATGATCCCGGCGATCGGTCCGAGAAGGCTCGAATAACCGAGCAGCCAGTTGGAGTAGACACTTTCCAGGCTGACCTCGGAAACGATCCAGCCGAGCTTCTTCAACAGCTCATGCCCCATCAACAACAGCCCGACCAACCCGGTCAGCAACACCGCTTTGGTGCGGTTGATCACCTTGGGGGCGATGTTCTGAAAGTCGTTGGTTGGCGAAACGATGTTCGCGGCAGTGTTGGTCGATAGCGTGGCGATGATGATCAATGCCATCGCCACCGCGACCCATACCGGACTTTGGATATGGCCGATCAGCGTCACCGGATCGGACACCGTCACACCGACCAGTTTCACCGACGCGGCAGTCATCACCACACCCAGCGCGGCGAACAGGAACATGGTCAGCGGCAGGCCGATGATCTGCCCGAGAATCTGATCCTTTTGGCTCTTGGCGTAACGGCTGAAGTCCGGAATGTTCAACGACAACGTCGCCCAGAAGCCGACCATCGCCGTCAGTCCGGCGGCGAAGTAGCCGTACACGCTCGCGCCTTCCGGGCGTTTGGCCGGAATCGCCATCAATTCACTCATCGATACATTGGGCATCGCCCACACCAGCAAGCCAATGCCGACCGCCACCAACAGCGGCGCCGACAAGGTTTCCAGCCACTTGATCGACTCAGCGCCGCGAATCACCACCCACAGGTTCAGCGCCCAGAACACCATGAAGCCAATCACCTCCCCCGTGCCGCCGAGGGATTTCCAGCCCTCGAACACCGAGCCGAGAAACAGGTGAATCGCCAACCCGCCAAACATCGTCTGAATGCCAAACCAGCCACACGCCACCAACGCACGAATCAGACACGGCACGTTGGAACCGAGAATGCCGAACGACGAGCGCAGCAACACCGGAAACGGAATGCCGTATTTGGTGCCGGGGAAAGCGTTAAGTGTCAGCGGAATCAGCACGATGATGTTGGCGAACAGAATCGCCAGCAGCGCTTCACCGACGCTCAAGCCGAAGTACGCCGTGAGCACGCCACCGAGGGTATAAGTCGGCACACAGATCGACATGCCGACCCACAGCGCGGTGATGTGCCACTTGTTCCAGGTACGTTCGCGCACCTTGGTCGGTGCCATGTCGTGGTTGTAACGGGGACTGTCGAGGACGTCGCTGCCGGCTTCGAGTTCGAACAAGCCGTCGCGCTCGGTCACTTGCGATCTGATCTGTTGCATGGCCGCTCCACTGTTCTTCTGATTATTTTTTTGCTCATCAGGCGGCTTGCACACGAGTGCGCGAGCCGGACGATGGCCGGAGGAACTGACAACTTTCGTGCACCGGCCATGGTGTCAGCGGCGGCATCAATAAACGTGCCGGGTGCCCCGCTTACGCATCGGGCCGAGGGTCAAACGCTTTGCAACTTTCTGATATTCATCAGTTTTAATTATTCACCGGGTGAGTTCGCGGAAATTTGTCTGGGTGCTCAGGCTAAACACTTAGCAAGTTGTCCGAACAGACAGGACTCAAACTGGTGCACTGCATTTATTTTCATCGTGAGCGAGCAGCCGCAGCTCAACTTCAAGCGGCTGATTTCACATAGGAAATCTTGCTCATATTTCCATCCTGTCAAGTGCGTCAAAATGGTGAACGGCCTCACCATTTTGGTGATTTACGTTTTTTATCGTTATTTTTCATACACTTAAAACAGCAATAAGCTTATAAAAAATAATCTTGCTCTATTGCAAATCTGCGACTAGTTTCTATTCCTGACAGCGCTGACAGGAATACGCCCTGCATCGCCGTACATCAATAAAACATCTAGAACCGGCACAAGTCGGTCAATGCCTGCGAGGAACTCGGAATGTCTCTGTTGATCCGTGGCGCCACCGTTGTTACCCATGATGAAAGTTACCGCGCCGACGTCTATTGCGCCGACGGCGTGATCAAAGCCATTGGTGAAAACCTTGATATTCCCGCCGGCGCCGAAATCCTCGACGGCAGTGGTCAATACCTGATGCCTGGCGGCATCGATCCGCACACGCACATGCAACTACCGTTCATGGGCACCGTGGCCAGCGAAGATTTCTATAGCGGCACAGCGGCAGGTCTGGCCGGCGGCACCACATCGATCATCGATTTTGTGATTCCCAATCCGCAGCAGTCGCTGATGGAAGCCTTTCATCAGTGGCGCGGCTGGGCGGAAAAATCGGCTTCCGACTATGGCTTCCACGTCGCAATCACCTGGTGGAGCGAGCAAGTGCGTGAGGAAATGGCCGAGCTGGTCAGCCATCACGGGATCAACAGCTTCAAGCATTTCATGGCTTACAAGAACGCAATCATGGCCGCCGACGACACGCTGGTGGCGAGTTTCGAGCGCTGCCTGGAACTCGGCGCGGTGCCGACCGTGCACGCGGAAAACGGCGAGCTGGTTTATCACTTGCAACGCAAGTTGATGGCCCAGGGCATCACCGGGCCGGAGGCGCATCCGCTGTCGCGGCCGTCGCAGGTTGAAGGTGAAGCGGCGAGCCGGGCGATTCGTATTGCTGAAACCATCGGCACGCCGTTGTATCTGGTGCACGTTTCGACCAAGGAAGCCCTCGACGAAATCACTTATGCGCGCAGCAAGGGCCAACCGGTGTACGGCGAAGTGCTGGCCGGGCATTTGTTGCTCGACGACAGCGTCTATCAACACCCGGACTGGCAGACCGCTGCCGGTTACGTGATGAGCCCGCCGTTCCGTCCGCGCGGCCATCAAGAGGCGCTGTGGCACGGACTACAAAACGGCAATCTGCACACCACCGCGACTGACCATTGCTGCTTCTGCGCCGAGCAGAAAGCCGCCGGCCGCGATGATTTCAGCAAGATCCCCAACGGTACGGCGGGTATCGAAGATCGCATGGCGGTGCTGTGGGACGAAGGCGTCAACAGTGGTCGTTTGTCGATGCAGGATTTCGTCGCTCTCACCTCCACCAACACCGCAAAGATCTTCAATCTCTATCCGCGCAAAGGTGCGATTCGCGTCGGCGCCGATGCCGATCTGGTGCTGTGGGATCCGCAAGGCAGCCGGACCATTTCCGCCAAGACCCACCATCAGCAGGTGGACTTCAACATCTTCGAAGGCAAGACCGTGCGCGGCGTGCCGAGCCATACCGTCAGCCAGGGCCGGGTGGTCTGGGCCGATGGCGACCTGCGCGCCGAGCGTGGGGCCGGGCGGTATATCGAACGGCCGGCGTATCCGGCGGTGTTTGATTTGCTGAGCAAGCGGGCTGAGCAACATCGCCCGACTGCCGTCAAGCGCTAAAGCGAGGCCTTCGGCCTCATCGCGAGCAGGCTCACTCCTACATTTGGAATGCGTACACCTGTAGGAGTGAGCCTGCTCGCGATGGCGTCAGTTCAAACAACACAAAAACCACTGCCCATCAGAGGCAGAGAACCTCAATAACCGTGAGGCAAAAAACCGTGATCGAGACCCTGAACCATCTCCCCCACCCGCACGAAAGCGCGGCCGCCCTCGCCGGGCATTTCACCGATCTGGCGCCGCCACTCAACGACCGGCAGGCGCATCTGGAAGCCTCGCGCTGCCTGTATTGCTACGACGCGCCGTGCGTCAATGCGTGCCCCAGCGAGATCGACATCCCGTCGTTCATCCGCAACATTCATCAGGACAACGTCCCCGGTGCGGCGCAGAAAATCCTCTCGGCGAACATCCTCGGTGGCAGTTGCGCGCGGGTCTGTCCAACCGAGATCCTTTGCCAACAAGCCTGCGTGCGCAATAACGCCCAGGAATGCGCGCCGGTGTTGATCGGCCTGTTGCAACGCTACGCCGTGGACAACGCGCACTTCAGCGAACATCCGTTCCAGCGCGCCGCAGCGACCGGCAAACGCATCGCCGTGGTCGGTGCCGGGCCGGCCGGTTTGTCCTGTGCGCATCGCAGCGCCATGCACGGTCATGACGTGGTGATTTTCGAAGCTCGGGAAAAGGCTGGCGGCCTCAATGAATACGGAATCGCCAAGTACAAACTGGTCGACGACTACGCGCAGAAGGAACTGGATTTCCTTCTGCAGATCGGCGGCATCGAGATTCGTCACGGGCACAAGCTCGGCGAGAATCTGACCCTCAGCGAACTGCATCAACAGTTCGATGCGGTGTTCCTCGGCCTCGGCCTCAGCGCAAGCAAGCAACTCGGTTTGGCCCACGAAGATGCCCCCGGCCTGCTCGCTGCCACCGACTACATTCGCGAATTGCGCCAAGCCGATGACCTCACGCAACTGCCATTGGCCGAACGCTGCATCGTCCTTGGCGCCGGTAACACCGCGATCGACATGGCCGTGCAAATGGCTCGCCTTGGGGCTCGCGACGTCAATCTGGTGTATCGCCGGGGCGCTGCCGACATGGGCGCTACCGGTCATGAACAGGACATCGCCAAAGCCAATCAGGTACGCCTGCTGACCTGGGCGCAACCGGAAGAGGTGCTGCTCGACGCTCAGGGCCAGGTGCGCGGTATGCGTTTCGCCCGCACCGATCTGGTCGACGGTCGCCTGCAAACCACCGGCGAGACCTTCGAACTGGCCGCCGATGCGATCTTCAAAGCCATCGGTCAGGCCTTCGACGGCAGCGCCCTCGCCGACCCGTTGGCCCGTGAACTCAAGCGTCAGGGCGAACGCATCTACGTCGATGAAAACCTGCGCACCAGCATCCCCGGCGTGTATGCCGGCGGCGACTGCACCAGCCTCGATCAGGACCTCACCGTGCAAGCCGTGCAGCACGGCAAACGCGCCGCCGAGGCGATCAATGCTCAACTGATGCTTAACGTGGAGGCTGCGTAAATGGCCGATCTGTCGATTGTCTTCGCTGGCATCAAAGCGCCGAATCCTTTCTGGCTGGCCTCTGCGCCGCCCACCGACAAAGCCTACAACGTGGTCCGTGCCTTTGAAGCGGGCTGGGGTGGCGTGGTCTGGAAAACCCTCGGAGAGGATCCGGCGGCGGTCAACGTGTCGTCGCGTTACTCCGCGCATTACGGCAACAACCGTGAAGTGCTGGGCATTAACAATATCGAGCTGATCACCGACCGTTCGCTGGAAATCAACCTGCGCGAAATCACTCAGGTGAAGAAGGACTGGCCGGATCGCGCGCTGATCGTTTCGCTGATGGTGCCGTGCGTGGAGGAATCGTGGAAACACATTCTGCCGCTGGTGGAAGCCACCGGCGCTGACGGTATCGAGCTGAATTTCGGCTGCCCGCACGGCATGCCCGAGCGTGGCATGGGGGCGGCGGTCGGTCAGGTGCCGGAGTACGTCGAACAGGTCACGCGCTGGTGCAAGACCTATTGCTCGCTGCCGGTGATCGTCAAACTGACGCCGAACATCACCGACATCCGCGTCGCCGCCCGCGCCGCCCATCGCGGCGGTGCCGATGCAGTGTCGCTGATCAATACGATCAACTCGATCACCAGCGTCGACCTGGAACACATGGTCGCCCTGCCCACCGTCGGCAGCAAAAGCACCCACGGCGGTTATTGCGGCTCGGCGGTGAAGCCAATTGCGCTGAACATGGTTGCGGAAATTGCCCGCGACCCGCAGACCCAGGGCTTGCCAATCTGTGGCATTGGCGGCATTGGCAGTTGGCGCGATGCGGCAGAATTCATGGCGCTGGGCAGCGGCGCGGTGCAGGTGTGCACAGCGGCGATGTTGCATGGGTTCCGCATTGTCGAGGAGATGAAGGACGGTTTGTCGCGATGGATGGACAGTCAGGGTTACGCCAGCATCGCCGAGTTTTCCGGGCGTGCGGTGGGCAATACCACGGACTGGAAGTACCTCGACATCAACTATCAGGTGATCGCCAAGATTGATCAGGACGCGTGCATTGGTTGCGGGCGTTGCCACATTGCTTGTGAGGACACTTCACACCAGGCGATCAGCAGTCTGAAGCAGGCGGACGGCACGCATAAATATGAAGTGATTGATGAGGAGTGTGTGGGCTGCAATCTGTGCCAGATCACGTGTCCGGTGGCGGACTGTATCGAGATGGTGCCGATGGAGACTGGGAAGCCGTTTCTGGACTGGAATCATGATCCGCGGAATCCGTATCACGTTGCGGTCTAGATCGCCGACTGATCCAACAGCCCCCTCACCCTAACCCTCTCCCAAAGGGAGAGGGGACTGATTGGGGGATGCTTCAGAAATCCACCGACGTGAACGATTTGCTTTGAATCCACAATCGACTCGGTTTTTCAGGTCGATATATCTCGCAGGACACCTCGGTCGGCCCCCTCTCCCTCCGGGAGAGGGCTGGGGTGAGGGTTGGCTTTTGCTTTCAGGGTTCCAACCCGATCCCACGCAATATCACACTCGTCACCGTCTGCACCGCCCGTTCAAACTGCATATCCGACAACGGCTGATGCTCATTCAGAATATTCACCTGATGATCAAAGTCAGCATAGTGCTGTGTCGACGCCCAGATCATGTACAGCAAACTCGACGGTTCCACCGGCAGAATCCGCTTGTCCTCGACCCACTGACGAATCTTCGCTTCCTTCATCTTCGCCCAGTCATACAGGCTGACATCCAGCGCCTCGCCCAACGTTGGCGCGCCGTGGATGATCTCGTTGGCCCAGACTTTCGAGCCGTACGGTCGGCTGCGCGAGTGGTTCATCTTGGCGCGGATGTAGCTGCTCAGCACCACGCGCGGATCGTCGAACATCTCAAAGCACAGCGCATCCTGTTTCCATACTTCCAGCAGATCGAACAGCACCGCGCTGTACAGCTCGCTCTTGGTGCTGAAGTAATAATGCAGATTGGAACGCGGCAACTGCACCTCAGCCGCGATGTCGGCCATGGCCGTGCCGCCGAAGCCTTTTTCGGCGAAGACTTTTTCCGCCGCGAGGAGAATTTTCTCGACGTTGTTGCGACGAATCTCGATCTTGTGATTGCCCATGAGGGCTCCCTGACAACAGCGTTGCCCAAGACTAGCATCCGCTCTGGTCCGCGGGCGACCGCTGCAAACAAAACTTCGTACTGGCGTGAGCGGATGGCTAAACTGACGCTTCTTCGATCCTGCCTCAGAGGTATCCGCGATGCTGTTCAAGAACGTCCTGACCACCACTGCCCTGCTCGCTTCGCTGTTCGCCGCATCTTCCGTATTTGCCCACGCCCACCTGAAAAGCCAGACCCCGGCCGCCGATAGCACCGTCGCTGCTCCCGCCGATTTGCGCCTGACCTTTTCCGAAGGTGTCGAGGCCAGTTTCACCAAAGTCACCTTGACTCGCGATGGCGCACCGGTCGCGGTCAAACCGCTGATCACCGAGGGCGACAAGAAAACCCTGATCGTTACCCCCGCAGCTCCTTTGAGCGCCGGCGAGTACAAAGTCGAATGGCACGCAGTGTCTGTCGACACGCACAAAAGCGAAGGCGCCTACCAGTTCAAGGTGAGTCAGTAATTCATGAGTGAAGCGCTGGTGCTGTGCCGCTTTGTGCATTTCATCGTGGTGTTGATGCTGTTCGGGGCCTGGCTGTTCAGGCCGTTGCTGCTCAAGGATGAAGCGCCGCAAGTGGATCGGCACCTGGCGCGACTGGCGCGTTGGCTGGCGACTGTCGCACTGCTCAGCGGAATTGCCTGGGCGCTGTTGATCACCGCGAGCATGGCCGGTTCGGCAGCGGCGGCGTTTGACCCAGACACGGTTGCGCTGGTGCTGGGTCATACGTTTTTTGGTCAGGTGTGGCGTTGGCATTTGCTGATCAATGCCGCGCTGTTGGCGCTGTTGTTCACGCCTTGGCGTTCGAGCATGCCGTTGCGTTTGGGCTTGAGCGGCTTGCTGCTGGCGACCCTCGCACCGGTCGGACATGGCGCCATGCTCGATGGCGTGAGCGGGCAATTGCTGATTCTCAACCAGATCGTTCATTTGACCTGCGTGGCGGCGTGGTTGGGCGGGTTGTTGATGCTGGTGCTGATTCTGCGTCAGCCGACGGAACCGATGCGTGAAGTGTTGCGGCGTTTCAGCGGCGTCGGTTATGCGCTGGTCGCGGGGCTGCTGCTGACGGGATTGATCAATGTCCGCGTGCTGACCGGCCAGTGGTGGCCGACGCCGTTGTTCAGCGGGTTTGCGTTGATCCTGTTGATCAAGGCGCTGATCGTGCTGGGAATGCTTGGATTGGCGTTGTTCAATCGTTTGCGGATTGATGATTGCGAGCAGCGGATGGGCGCGCTCAGGCGCAGTGTGATGCTCGAATGGCTGCTGGGCATTGGCGCGGTTGCGGCTGTCTCGCTGCTCGGTACCCTGCCCCCGATGATCACAACCTGAAAATCAAAAGATCGCAGCCTTCGGCAGCTCCTACATGGGTAATCTGTAGGAGCTGCCGAAGGCTGCGATCTTTTGATCTTAATGGGGTTGGGTGTTGCCCGCTGCGGTGTCGATGCTGACCACCACCGACATCCCCGGCCGCAAACGCTCCTCTTCCTGCTGATCCGGATCGATGGTGATCCGCACCGGCACCCGCTGGGCAATTTTGACGAAATTGCCGGTGGCGTTGTCCGCCTGCAACAGGGCAAATTCCGAGCCCGTCCCCGGCGAAATATGCTGCACATGCCCGGTGAATCGGCGGTGATTCAGCGCATCGACGGTGAAGCGCACCGGTTGCCCGACGCGCACGTTATCCATCTGGGTTTCTTTCATGTTGGCGATCACCCATTTCTGGTTTGGCACCAACGCCATCAACTGCGCTCCGGAGTTGACGTAGGCACCGAGGCGCACGCCGATCTGCCCGAGCTGGCCATCACGCGGGGCGACGATGCGCGTATTCGACAGATCAATCCGCGCCAGTTGCACCGCCGCTTCGGCGCTGGCCACGGCCGCCTCCAGCGAGCCACGATTGACGATCACTGTTTGCAGATCCTGACGGGCGATTTCCAGATTGGCCTTGGCTTGTGCGACCGCCGCAATGCTTTGCGCATTCGCCGCCAGTGCGACGTCCATCTCGCGCTTCGACACCGAACCGTCGCGCACCAATTCCTGATTGCGGCGCAGATCCGCTTCACTCTTGCGCAACTGCGCTTCGCTGTCGGCCTGCGCCGCCTGACGCAATTTGATCGTCGCCTCGGCGCTGTTGCGTTGCTGCACCACATTGGCCAACGCGGCTTTCTGCACCGCCAGTTGCGCCAGTGACTGGTCGAGTCGCTGCTGATAGATGCGGTCATCGAGACGCACCAGCAAATCCCCGGCTTTCACGTACTGGAAATCCTGCACCGGCACCTCGTAAACATAACCGGCGAGTTGCGGGCCGATGATCGTCACCTGCCCGCGCACCAACGCGTTTTCAGTAGTCTCAACCGCACTGCTGAACGGCGGCAATTGCCAGGCATACAGCACGATCAACACGCCAACGATGGCAATCGCGGCAAAGCCCAGCGAAGAAATGATCCGCACCCGCAGCGAGCGCGGCTCGGTGTTCGGCGATGACGGCGGCGCCACACCCTCAGGCGTGGCGGCAATGGCATTGGTGGTTGTGGTGGTCGGTTCGGTCATGAAGAAGTGGCACCGCTCGAAGGTGTGGATGGCGCTGGGGCGACGGCTTTGGTGGTGCTCATCAGCCACAGCGCGCGAATGGACAGCCAGATCATGGTCAGCACCGCAATCACGGCGATCAGCATGAACACATCGTTGTAGGCCAGCACATTGGCCTCTCGGGTCGCGGCGTTGGACAGGCTGCGAATCCCCGCCAGGTTGCGCAGACTCGGGTCGGCCAGCAACGAGCCATATGCCGAGCCGCCGCTCTGCACGCGCGCGGCCACCAAAGGGTCAGACAGCGTCAGGTGCTCAACGATTTGACTGGAATGAAATTTTTCCCGGACGATCTGAAAAGTGCCCAGAAGCGCCGCACCGAGCAGGCCACCGAGGTTGTTGCAGATCCCGAACAGCACGGAAAAACTCACCAGATTGCGCGGATTGGTCAGCACGTTGCGCGTACCGAAAACCATGGTCGGGCCGAGGAAAAACGTGCTGCCGAACGCCAGCAGAAACTGGCTGAAGTAGAGGTTTTCCGGGCGGGTCAGGTTGTTGGAAAAACTGTCCATCACCGACCCGGTTGCCATCAGTGCCAGCGAGATAATCAGCGGCATCAGCAGGTGTTTCGGGTCGATCGTCAGCGCACTGGTCAACAACCCCGCAACACTGCCGATCAGCATCACCACGTAGAGGCTGTGCAACTGCTCATAGCCCATGTTCAGGTTCTGCATGAAACCGACCGCACCGGTGGACTGCTCCGAGGTGACCATGCGAATCAGGGTCACCGCCAGCGCCAGGCGGATCATCGTCCCGCTGCCAAGCCAGCGGGTCATCAGCAGCGGGTTGCTGCGGTTATGTTCGATGGCCAGACCGGCGAGGATCAAAGCAATCGAGGCAGCCAGCGCGTAGCCGATCCAGTTGGCCTCCAGCCACCAGTCAATCCGCCCCAGCGACAACACCGCACACAGCAGCGCCACGCCAGTGGCGAGAATGGCGAAGGTGAGAAAGTCGAGTTTTTCGAAGGTTTTGAAGCGGTCGCCCGGTGGCAACTTGAGCATCAATACGCAGCCCAGCGACAGCAGTGCCATGCCCAGTTCGAACAGATACAAGCCGCGCCATTCGGCTATCTGCAGCAAGTCTTCGGAAAATAATCGCGCCAATGGCAAGGCCAGTTGCGAGGTGCCGAGGCCGAGTACCAGCGCCTTCAACCGCCACTTCGCCGGGAACGCCTGGACCATGTAATACAGGCCCAGCGAACTCAGCGCCGCGCCCACCATGCCGTGGGCCGCGCGCACCGCCACCGCCGAATTCAGGTCGTTGACGAACAGATGGCCGAAAGTCACCAGCGCATACAGCACCAGAAACACTTCGGTGAATGCACGCAAACCGAACTGCTGACGAAACTTCACCAGCAACAGGTTCATCGACACGTTGGTCATCACATACGCCGCCGGCAGCCAGGCCATTTCGGCGGTGGTCGTGCCGAGTGCGCCTTGCAGATAAGGCAGGTTGGCCACCACCAGCGAGTTGCCCAAGCCACCGGTCACCGCCACCAGTACGCCGACCAGCGCATAGGCCAGGCGCTTGGGGTTGGAGTGCAACGGCGTCGAGGGGGAACCGGGCAGACTGGGCTTTTCGTGGGGCTGCCAGTTGCGCGGGGCGTATTGATCCATTGCAAGGCCTTGTGCGGAAGGTGGGTGAAGTTTGCCGCAAATTCACCGGCAACACACATCCCATGGACAACACAGATACTTGTAGGAGCTGTCGAGTGAAACGAGGCTGCGATCTTTTGATCCTGTTTTTTTTTAAAAAGCCAGATCAAAAGATCGCAGCGTTCCGCAGCTCCTACAAAGTGATCTGCGTCGCGACGGCAAGTCATCGTATAACTTGCTGTTGACATTCCCCTAAAACCTAGGAAATATCCGCAACCATGTTGTACGACGACGTATGACAAATAATAAAAACAACAAACGCAACAGGGAGCGTCACATTGAGCACACTCGCCCGTAATTTCGTCCGCCCTTCCCGCTTTGCCACGCTGCGCCCGCACACCACCCTTGGCCTGATCGGTTGCAGCAGCCTGGCTCTGGCCTTGCCGATGAGCGCCAATGCCGAAGGCTTTCTTGAAGACAGCAAAGCCACGCTGAATCTGCGCAACGCCTACTTCAACCGCAACTTCGTCAACCCGGCCTACCCACAAGGCAAGGCTGAGGAATGGACGCAGAACTTCATTCTCGATGCCAAATCCGGCTTCACTCAGGGCACCGTCGGCTTCGGCCTCGATGTGCTGGGGATGTATTCGCAGAAGCTCGATGGCGGCAAAGGTACGGGCGGTACGCAACTGTTGCCGATCCACGATGACGGGCGTCCGGCCGACAATTTCGGACGGCTCGGCGTGGCGTTGAAGGCCAAAGTCTCGAAGACTGAATTGAAGGTCGGCGAATGGATGCCGGTGCTGCCGATCCTGCGCTCTGACGATGGCCGCTCGCTGCCGCAAACCTTTCGCGGCGGGCAGATCACGTCCACCGAGATCAACGGTCTGACCGTCTACGGTGGCCAGTTCCGAGGCAACAGCCCGCGCAACGATGCGAGCATGGAAGACATGTCCATGAACGGCCGTGGCGCGTTCACTTCCGATCGCTTCAACTTCGGCGGCGGCGAATACACCTTCAACGACAAACGCACCCTGGTCGGCGTGTGGTACGCCGAACTCAGCGACATCTACCAGCAGCAGTATTTCAACCTCAGCCACAGCCAGCCGTTGGGCGACTGGACCCTGGGCGCCAACCTCGGTTTCTTCACCGGCAAGGAGGACGGCAGCGCCCAAGCCGGCGACCTCGACAACAAGACTGCGTTTGCCCTGCTTTCGGCCAAATACGGTGGCAACACGTTTTATGTCGGCCTGCAAAAGCTCAGCGGCGACGACGCGTGGATGCGGGTCAACGGCACCAGCGGCGGCACCCTCGCCAACGACAGTTACAACGCCAGTTACGACAACGCCAAAGAGCGCTCCTGGCAGTTGCGCCACGACTACAACTTCGTCGCCCTCGGCATCCCCGGCCTGACCCTGATGAACCGCTACATCAGCGGCGACAACGTGCACACCGCCACCACCAATGACGGCAAGGAATGGGGCCGCGAGTCGGAGCTGGCCTACACGGTGCAGAGCGGCCCGCTGAAAAACCTAAACGTGAAATGGCGCAACGCAACGATACGCCGGGACTTCAGCACCAACGAGTTTGACGAGAACCGGATCTTTATCAGTTATCCGATTTCGTTGTTGTAAAGCCAGTCGTCACACCGAGTTTCCCTGTGGGAGCGAGCCTGCTCGCGAAGGCGGCGTGTCAGTCGACATCACTTCGAAATGACATACCGCTTTCGCGAGCAGGCTCGCTCCCACAACGGGATTGCATTGCAACCAAGGAATCGTGGTGATCGAAAAGTGAATTAGCCCCTTCCGTCATTTACACCAAAAGTCGCGTTGACAAGTTCCGGAAACCCTACCGATACTTCAGTGCAGTCATACGACAACCTACAACAAACCTAATAACAACGTGTAAGGGCTTGCCATGACGTCTACCTCTACTCCCCACGCCCCGTTCAACCGTTTGCTGCTGACCGGCGCTGCCGGGGGCCTGGGCAAAGTTCTGCGCGAACGTATGCGCCCTTATGCCAATGTCCTGCGCCTGTCGGACATTGCCGCCATTGCCCCGGCCGTCGATGATCGCGAAGAAATCGTCCCTTGCGATCTGGCCGACAAACACGCCGTGCATCAACTGGTCGAAGGCGTCGATGCGATCCTGCATTTCGGCGGCGTCTCCGTCGAGCGGCCCTTCGAAGAAATCCTCGGCGCCAACATCTGCGGCGTGTTTCACATCTACGAAGCGGCGCGCCGGCATGGCGTGAAGCGGGTGATCTTCGCCAGCTCCAACCACGTCATCGGCTTCTACAAACAGGACGAGCCGCTAGACGCCAGCTCCGCGCGCCGTCCCGATGGCTACTACGGACTGTCCAAGTCCTACGGCGAAGACATGGCCAGTTTCTACTTCGATCGCTACGGCATCGAGACCGTCAGCATCCGCATCGGCTCCTCGTTTCCCGAGCCGCAAAACCGCCGAATGATGCACACCTGGCTGAGTTTCGACGACCTCACGCAATTGCTCGAACGCGCGCTGTACACGCCGAACGTTGGCCACACCGTGGTCTACGGCATGTCCGCCAACAAGGACGTCTGGTGGGACAACCGCTTCGCCAGCCACCTCGGCTTCGAGGCGAAGGACAGCTCCGAAGTGTTCCGCGAAAAAGTCGAGGCGCAACCGATGCCGGCCGCCGATGACCCGGCGCGGATCTATCAGGGCGGCGCGTTTGTCGCCGCAGGTCCGTTCGGCGACTGATCACCCTGACAACGACGCGAAGGAATGAGTATGCAAGCCGAATTGATCGTCGATGCCCGCAACGCCGTGGGCGAAAGCCCGGTCTGGGTGCCGCAGGAAAACTCGCTGTATTGGGTGGATATTGCCAACGGCGGGCTGCAGCGCTGGAGCGCCGATACCGGCCACGTGCATGCCTGGAAAACCCCGGAAATGCTCGCCTGCATCGCCCGCCATAGCGGTGGCGGCTGGGTTGCCGGCATGGAGAGCGGCTTTTTTCATCTGCACCCACACAGCGACGGCAGCCTCGACAGCGAACGGCTGGCCAGCGTCGAGCACCGCTGCGCAGACATGCGCCTCAACGATGGTCGCTGCGACCGACAGGGCCGTTTCTGGGCCGGCAGCATGGTGCTGAACATGGGCCTGAGTGCGCCCGAAGGCCGGCTCTATCGCTACAGCGCCGGGCAGTCTGGCGTGATCGCAGCGCAGCTCGACGGTTTCATCGTGCCCAACGGCCTCGGTTTCAGCCCTGACGGCACGACGATGTACCTGTCCGATTCGCACCCCGACGTGCAACTGATCTGGGCGTTCGATTACGACACCGAGACTGGCACGCCGTCGAACCGTCGTGTGTTCGTCGACATGAACCACTTCCCCGGGCGGCCAGATGGCGCTGCCGTGGATGCTGAAGGTTTCTACTGGATCTGCGCCAACGACGCCGGCCTGATTCACCGCTTCGCGCCGGACGGTCGTCTTGATTTCTCACTGGAGGTGCCGGTGAAAAAACCGACCATGTGTGCCTTCGGCGGCAGCCGCATGGACACTTTGTTCGTCACCTCGATTCGTCCCGGCGACGACCACGATCCGCACTCTCTGGCCGGTGGCGTATTCGCCCTGAACCCCAACGTCAAAGGCCTTGCGGAACCCTTGTTCAACGATTTGCTTTAAACCCCTCTGCTGCACCGCTGCGCCTTGAACACAACAATAACAAGACTGGAGACTCACCCCCATGAACTTCAAACGCACCTTGCTGGCCGCTGCACTCCCGCTGATGTTTACCTTCACTGGCGCCGCTCAGGCACTGCAACTCAAATTCGCTGACATTCATCCCGCCGGTTATCCAACCGTGGTGGCCGAAGAAAACATGGGCAAGACCCTGACCAAGGAAACCAACGGCGAACTGACCTTTCAGTACTTCCCGGGCGGTGTGCTGGGTTCCGAAAAGGAAGTCATCGAGCAGATGCAGGTCGGCGCAGTACAGCTGTCTCGCGTCAGCCTGGGTATCGTCGGCCCGGTGGTACCGGACGTGAACGTGTTCAACATGCCGTTCATCTTCCGCGACCATCAACACATGCGTAACGTCATCGACGGCCCGGTGGGCGACGAAATCCTCGACAAAATCACCAACTCCGAATTCGGCTTGGTGGCCCTGGCCTGGATGGACGGCGGCACGCGCAACATCTACACCAAGAAACCGGTACGCAAGCTCGAAGACCTCAAGGGCATGAAAATCCGCGTGCAAGGCAACCCGATGTTCATCGACATGATGAACGCCATGGGCGGTAACGGCATCGCCATGGACACTGGCGAGATCTTCAGCGCCTTGCAGACCGGCGTCATCGACGGCGCGGAAAACAACCCGCCAACCCTGCTCGAACATAACCACTTCCAGAACGCGAAGTACTACAGCCTCACCGGACACCTGATCCTGCCAGAGCCGATCGTGATGTCGAAAATCACTTGGGAAAAACTGACCCCGGATCAGCAGACGCTGGTCAAGACCGCCGCCAAGGCTGCCCAAGCCGAAGAGCGCGTGCTGTGGGACAAGAAGTCCGCTGCCAGTGAAGAAAAACTCAAGGCCGCCGGCGTCGAGTTCATCGAGGTCGACAAGAAACCCTTCTACGACGCCACCGCACCGGTGCGGGAAAAGTACGGCGCGAAGTACGCCGACCTGATCAAGAAAATCGAAGCCGTTCAGTAACGCCTCCCGCTCCGTAATTTTGAAAAAGGCCCGGCATGCCTGATGGCTCAGGCACGCCGGGTTACGGTGGAACCCGATGAAGAATCTACTGCTGCGTATCAACGACAAGATCTACATGACGTGCATCTGGGTCGCCGGCCTTTCCGTTCTGGCGATTTCCCTGATGATTCCCTGGGGCGTGTTCGCCCGCTACGTGCTGGGCACCGGCTCGAGCTGGCCCGAGCCTACGGCGATTCTGTTGATGATGGTCTTTACCTTCATCGGCGCTGCCGCCAGTTACCGCGCCGGTGCGCACATGGCCGTGGCCATGCTCACCGACCGCATGCCGCCGCAGTTGAGAAACGCGGCGTCGATTTTTTCCCAACTGCTCATGGCGTCGATCTGCATTTTCATGACGATCTGGGGCGCCAAACTGTGCATGTCCACTTGGAATCAGTTCATGGCTGCTCTGCCCGATCTGCGCGTTGGCGTGACCTATCTGCCGATTCCCGTGGGCGGCTTGCTGACGCTGGTTTTTGTTCTGGAAAAACTCTTGCTCGGTGATCAGAGCAAACGGCGGGTCGTGCAGTTCGACCTGGTGGAAGAAAGTGAAGGTGCCGCTTAATGGACGCTTTGATACTGCTGGGCAGTTTTATCGTATTGATCCTGATCGGCATGCCCGTCGCCTACGCGCTGGGCGCCGCCGCGCTGATCGGTGCATGGTGGATCGACATCCCGTTCCAGGCGGTGATGATCCAGGTCGCGTCAGGCGTGAACAAATTCTCGCTACTGGCCATTCCTTTCTTCGTGCTGGCCGGTGCGATCATGGCCGAGGGCGGCATGTCGCGTCGGTTGGTGGCGTGTGCCGGGGTGCTGGTGGGTTTTGTCCGCGGTGGCCTGTCACTGGTCAACATTGTCGCCTCGACCTTTTTCGGCGCGATCTCCGGGTCGTCAGTGGCCGACACCGCGTCGGTGGGTTCGGTGCTGATTCCGGAAATGGAACGCAAGGGCTATCCACGGGATTTCTCCACTGCCGTGACCGTCAGCGGCTCGGTGCAAGCCCTGCTGACTCCGCCAAGCCATAACTCGGTGCTCTACTCCCTGGCCGCCGGCGGTACGGTTTCGATTGCCTCGCTGTTCATGGCCGGCATCGTGCCGGGCTTGATGATGAGCGCCTGCCTGATGGTGCTGTGCCTGATCTTCGCGAAAAAGCGCAACTACCCCAAAGGTGAAGTCATCCCGATGCGCCAGGCGTTGAAAATCGTCGGCGAGGCCCTCTGGGGCATGATGGCGATGGTGATCATCCTCGGCGGCATCCTCTCGGGGATCTTCACCGCGACCGAATCGGCGGCGATTGCCGTGCTGTGGTCATTCTTCGTCACCATGTTCATCTACCGCGACTACAAATGGAGTGAACTGCCGAAACTGATGCATCGCACCGTGCGGACGATTTCGATCGTGATGATCCTGATCGGTTTCGCTGCGAGCTTCGGCTACATCATGACCCTGATGCAGATCCCGGCGAAGATCACCACGCTGTTCCTGACCCTGTCGGACAACCGCTACGTGATCCTGATGTGCATCAACGTCATGCTGCTGTTGCTCGGCACGGTGATGGACATGGCGCCGCTGATCCTGATCCTGACGCCGATCCTGATGCCGGTGATTCTCGGCATCGGTGTGGATCCGGTGCAGTTCGGCATGATCATGCTGGTCAACCTCGGGATCGGGCTGATAACACCGCCGGTGGGCGCGGTGCTGTTTGTCGGTTCGGCGGTGGGCAAGGTCAGTATCGAGAGCACTGTGAAAGCGCTGCTGCCGTTTTATGCGGTGCTGTTTCTGGTGTTGCTTCTGGTGACCTACGTGCCGGCGATTTCGCTGTGGTTGCCACATCTGGTGTTGTAAGCGGTTAATGGATCGCAGCCCTCACGGGCTGCGATTTTTGCTTTAAGCCCGCAACAACATATACCCCGCCACCACCAGACAGACACTGGCAAATCCCACCTGCAACGCCCGCGCCGGCACCCGCGCACAGAGCTTACGGCCGATGATCATGCCGACAATGCTGGCGACGATAAACGCCGCACCCTGCGCATCAATCCGCACACCGGCGTGAAACGAGCCGATCACCCCGATTGCCGAAATCAGACTGATCACCATCAACGACGTCGCGACAATTCCGCGCATCTGCACGTCAGTCAGTTGCTTGAACGCCGGCACGATCAAGAAGCCGCCACCGACCCCAAGCAAACCGGACACCACCCCGGTAATCGCGCCCAACGCCGCCAGCGTTGCGGTGCATTTGGCGGTCCAGTCGAAGCGCCCGGTTTCGGCATTGAGCATGCAATTCTTCTGGCCCCAACTGGCGTGACCATGATCACTCGGCCCTTCCTGCTGACGCTCACGGCGCAGCATGCGCCAGGCCACCATGACCATCAGCAGACTGAACAGGATCATCAGGATTTTCTCCGGCAACTGGTGCGCGAAGTAGATCCCCAATGGCGAAAACACCGCGCCGAGCGCGGCAATCAACAACGCCGCACGATAGCGCACCAGGCCATGACGCAGGCCATCGATCGCACCGACCGCCGCCGCACTGCCCACCGCAAACAACGCCACCGGCGCTGCCTGAGTCATCGTCCAGCCGAGGCCGAGGACCAGCGCCGGCACCGCGAGAATCCCGCCGCCGGCCCCGGTCAAACCGAGCACCAACCCCATCACCACACCAAACAGGCTTGCCAGCAACATAGGATGTTCTCAGTCGACTTTGGACAGGCCGGTCAGCCACTCGCGCCCTTTGAGCATGCCGTTCCAGTAGAACCACGGCAGCAGCGTCGCCTTGAGCAACCACGCCGAGCGCCGCGCCACGGTCGGGTCCATCGGGAAGGTCGGCAGCAACTTACCGGCATAACCGAACTCGGCAAGAATCACCTTGCCCTTCTCCACCGTCAGCGGGCAGGAACCGTAACCGTCGTACTTCAGCGGCAGCGGTTGTTGCTTGCGCTGGGCGAGCAGGTTTTCCGCGACCACCACCACTTGCTTGCGCACTGCTGCGGCGGTTTTCGCATTGCTGGTGCCGCAGATGTCACCGAGTGCAAACACCTCGGGATAACGCGCGTGCTGCAGGCTGTGCGGATTGACTTCACACCAGCCGGCCGCGTCGGCCAAAGGACTTTGCGCGATGAAATCCGGCGACACCTGCGGCGGCACCACGTGCAACAGATCGAAGGCTTTCGCTACGCGGCTGACGTTGCCGTCGGCGTCCTTGATCTCGAACCAGGCGGTTTTCGCCGGACCGTCGACCTTGACCAGATTCGAATTGAACGCCAGTTGCGCGTTGTACTTTTCGATGTACTTCATCAACGGCGGCACAAACGTCGCCACGCCGAACAGCGCGGCGCCCGCAAGATTGAATTCGACATGGATGTTGTTCAACACGGCGGTTTTACGCCAGTGATCGCAGGACAGGTACAGCGCTTTTTGCGGCGCTCCGGCGCATTTGATCGGCATCGCCGGTTGAGTGAACAGGGCTTTGCCGCCGCGCAGTTTCTGCACCTGATCCCAGGTGTACTGCGCGTGCTGATAGCTGTAATTGGAGGTGACGCCGTGCTGGCCGAGGCTCTCTTGCAAGCCTTCGATCTTCTCCCAGGCCAGGCGCAGACCGGGGCAGACGATCAGGTTCTGATAGCTGACCGTGCGTTGATCGCTGAGGGTGAGTTGGCGTTGGTCCGGGTCGATTGCGGTGACTGCCGCTTGCAGCCAGTTCGCTTGCCGGGGCATGACCTTGTTCATCGGCCGTGCGGTGTCTTTGACGTCGTAGGCGCCACCGCCGACCAGCGTCCACGCCGGTTGGTAGTAATGCTGGGCGCTCGGTTCGATCACGGTAATTTTCAGCGCAGGGTCACGCTTGAGCAGGCTGGCGACAAAACCGATACCGGCCGTACCGCCGCCGATGACCACGATGTCTGCACTGATGGATGGGCCCCAGTGTTGATCGTTCATTGCTTGTTCCTTTTGCTGCACGCAAGGAGTTTTCTAGCCAACACAAATCCGAATGTGGGAGCGAGCCTGCTCGCGAAGGCGGCGTGTCAGTCGATGCAAATATTGCCTGACCTAACGCTTTCGCGAGCAGGCTCGCTCCCACATTGAACCAGTGTCATGGCTGGCATTTATTGGTGGCCCAGGCTTTTCAGCACGGCCCCGCAATACAACCCGGAGAGGGTCTTCATGACCTGAATGACTTCCGGACTGGCGAGGCCGTAGAAAATGTACTTGCCTTCACGACGGGTCGCGACCAGGCCTTCATCCCGCAGGATGCCCAGTTGCTGGGACAGCGTCGGCTGGCGCACGCCGGTCATCTTTTCCAGTTCGCCAACGTTGCGCTCGCCCTGGGTCAGTTGACACAGGATCAACAGGCGATCCTCATTGGCCATGGCCTTGAGCAACGCGCAGGCCTTGGAGGCCGAGGCGCGCAGTTGGGCGACTTCACATTCGGTCAGACTGGATTGCATTTGCACGAGGCCTTCAAGGTCACTTAAGCTGCGAACATTATGTTTTTAGATAAAGTGTTGCAACCCATTTTCCTTGTTCAGGTTGGTGTCCATGCCCGCGCAGATTGAAGCTTTTCTCGACCCCGCCTCTTCGACCTACAGCTACGTGGTCTATGAAACCGACGGCGGGCAATGTGCGATCGTCGATCCGGTGCTCGATTACGACGGCGCCGCCGGGCGCACCTGCACCGCACAGGCGGACAAAATCATCGCCTTCGTCCGCGCGCACAATCTGCAAGTGCAGTGGCTGCTGGAAACCCATGCCCACGCCGACCACCTGTCCGCCGCGCCTTATCTACGCCGGGAGCTGGGCGGGAAAATCGCCATTGGTGAATCAATCAGCAAAGTGCAAAACGTGTTCAAGGCGCTGTTCAATCTGGAGCCGGAGTTCTGCGTCGATGGCTCGCAGTTCGATCACCTGTTTGCGCCGAACGAGTCATTCAGGATCGGCAATCTCAAAGCCACTGCCCTGCATGTACCTGGGCATACCCCGGCGGACATGGCCTACTTGATCGACGGCGAACAGATTCTGGTGGGCGACACGCTGTTCATGCCCGACGTCGGCACCGCGCGCTGCGACTTTCCCGGCGGCAACGCCCATCAGTTGTTCAACTCGATTCATAAACTGCTGGCCTTCCCGGCCAGCGTGAAACTCTACGTCTGTCACGATTACCCGCCCGAGGGCCGCGCCGCTCAGTGCCAGACCACGGTCGGTGAGCAGCGCAAAAGCAATATTCATGTGCATGACGGGATTGATGAGGCGGCGTTTGTCGAAATGCGCACCCAGCGTGATGCCGGGCTGGGCATGCCGACGCTGTTGCTGCCGGCGATTCAGGTCAATGTGCGGGCGGGGAATCTGCCAGCGGCGGAAGACAACGGCGTCGTTTATCTGAAGATCCCGATCAATAAGCTTTAACAGCACAAGATCGCAGCCTGCGGCAGCTCCTACATCGATCGTTCCCCACGCTCTGCGTGGGAATGCTGCCGGGGACGCTCCGCGTTCCGCTTCGGGTCAGGTGCCTAACGTCAAGCCATTTGCCGGCAACGGCAATGCAGTTTTGTATCTCACCTGCTTCAGCGCAAAACTCGACCGGATATTTGCCACACCCGGCACTTTGGTCAGGAAGTCCATCATGAACCGCTCCAGCGACTGAATCGTCGGCACCAACACCCGAAGCAGATAATCCGGATCGCCAGCCATCAAGTAGCACTCCATCACCTCGGGGCGATCAGAAATCGCCTCCTCGAAATGCTGCAACGCCTCCTCCACCTGTTTCTCCAGGCTGACATGAATGAACACGTTCACATGCAGCCCCAGCAGGTCGGCATCCAGCAGCGTTACCTGCTCGCGAATCAGCCCTAATTCCTCCATTGCCTTGACCCGGTTGAAGCATGGCGTCGGCGACAGATTCACCGAGCGTGCGAGGTCGGCGTTGGTGATGCGCGCATTCTCCTGAAGGCTGTTGAGAATGCCGATGTCGGTACGGTCCAGTTTGCGCATGAGACAAAACCACCTGTTTTTTATGTTTATGCAGAATTTCTATCTGCAAATCATCTCCAGCGCAACGAAACAGAGATAAATATTCTTCTTGCCCGGGCCTATGATTGTTGTAGGACAAGATTTCTTCTACCGAAGAATGACTGCCAGCTCACTACAAGAAATTCACAAGATCGAGCGTAGAAGCCATGACCCAAGCGTATGAACCGCTGCGTCTGCACGTCCCTGAACCCTCGGGCCGTCCAGGCTGCAAAACCGATTTTTCCTACCTGCATCTGACCGATGCCGGTACGGTGCGCAAACCTTCCATTGATGTCGAACCTGCCGACACCGCTGACTTGGCGCGTGGCCTGATCCGTGTGCTCGACGATCAGGGCAACGCCCTCGGCCCCTGGGCCGAAAACGTCCCGGTCGAGATCCTTCGCAAGGGCATGCGCGCCATGCTCAAGACGCGGATCTACGACAACCGCATGGTGGTCGCCCAGCGTCAGAAAAAGATGTCGTTCTACATGCAGAGCCTTGGCGAAGAAGCCATCGGCAGTGCTCAGGCTCTGGCCTTGAACATCGACGACATGTGCTTCCCGACTTATCGCCAGCAAAGCATTCTGATGGCCCGCGAAGTGCCGCTGGTCGACCTGATCTGCCAACTGCTGTCCAACGAGCGCGATCCGCTCAAGGGCCGCCAGTTGCCGATCATGTACTCGGTCAAGGACGCCGGTTTCTTCACCATCTCCGGCAACCTCGCCACCCAGTTCATTCAGGCCGTCGGCTGGGGCATGGCCTCAGCGATCAAAGGCGACACGAAAATCGCCTCGGCATGGATCGGCGACGGCGCCACCGCCGAATCGGACTTCCACACCGCCCTCACCTTCGCCCACGTTTATCGCGCGCCGGTGATCCTCAACGTCGTGAATAACCAGTGGGCGATCTCGACCTTCCAGGCCATCGCCGGTGGTGAAGCCACCACCTTCGCCGGACGCGGCGTCGGTTGCGGCATCGCTTCGCTGCGCGTGGATGGCAACGACTTCTACGCGGTGTATGCGGCATCTGCCTGGGCTGCCGAACGCGCCCGCCGCAACCTCGGCCCGACCATGATCGAATGGGTCACCTACCGCGCCGGTCCGCACTCGACCTCCGATGATCCGTCAAAATATCGTCCGGCCGATGACTGGAGCCACTTCCCGCTCGGCGACCCGATCGCCCGTCTCAAGCAGCATCTGATCAAGGTCGGTCACTGGTCAGAAGAAGAGCACGCCGCCGTCAGCGCCGAGCTCGAAGCCGAAGTGATTGCCGCGCAGAAACAGGCCGAACAGTACGGCACCCTTGCCGGCGGCCAGATTCCAAGCGCCGCGACCATGTTCGAAGACGTTTACAAAGAGATGCCGGAGCACTTGAAGCGCCAGCGTCAGCAGTTGGGGATCTGACATGAACGATCACAACAACAATATTCAGTTGGAAACCGCCATGACCACGACCACCATGACCATGATCCAGGCCCTGCGCTCGGCCATGGATGTGATGCTTGAGCGTGACGACAATGTGGTGGTGTTCGGTCAAGACGTCGGCTACTTCGGCGGCGTGTTCCGTTGCACCGAAGGCCTGCAGACCAAGTACGGCACCTCGCGCGTATTCGACGCCCCGATCTCGGAAAGCGGCATCGTCGGTGTTGCCGTGGGCATGGGTGCTTATGGTTTGCGCCCGGTCGCCGAAATTCAGTTCGCCGACTACGTCTACCCTGCCTCCGACCAGATCATTTCCGAAGCGGCGCGCCTGCGTTATCGCTCGGCCGGCGAGTTCACCGCGCCGATGACCCTGCGCATGCCTTGCGGCGGCGGCATCTACGGCGGCCAGACCCACAGCCAGAGCATCGAGGCGATGTTCACCCAGGTGTGCGGCTTGCGCACGGTGATGCCGTCCAACCCATATGACGCCAAAGGCTTGCTGATCGCCTCCATCGAAAACGATGACCCGGTGATCTTTCTTGAGCCGAAACGCCTGTACAACGGCCCGTTCGACGGCCACCACGATCGCCCGGTAACACCGTGGTCGAAACACCCGCAAGCCCAAGTGCCGGACGGTTACTACACCGTGCCGCTGGACGTCGCCGCGATCACCCGTCCGGGCAAGGACGTGACCGTGCTGACTTATGGCACCACCGTCTACGTATCACAAGTCGCGGCCGAAGAATCCGGCGTGGATGCCGAAGTCATCGACCTGCGCAGCCTGTGGCCGCTGGATCTGGAAACCATCGTCAAGTCGGTGAAGAAGACCGGCCGTTGCGTGGTGGTACACGAAGCCACCCGCACTTGCGGTTTCGGTGCCGAACTGGTGTCGCTGGTGCAAGAGCATTGCTTCCATCACCTGGAAGCGCCGATCGAACGCGTCACCGGTTGGGACACCCCCTACCCGCACGCGCAAGAGTGGGCGTATTTCCCTGGGCCGTCCCGAGTGGGCGCAGCGCTGAAACGGGTTATGGAGGTCTGAATGGGCACGCACGTTATCAAGATGCCGGACATCGGCGAAGGCATCGCAGAAGTAGAACTGTCGCAGTGGCACGTCAAGGTTGGCGATCTGGTGGTTGAAGACCAGGTGCTGGCGGACGTGATGACTGACAAGGCCATGGTCGATATTCCGTCGCCGGTGCATGGCAAGGTGATTGCGCTTGGTGGTCAGCCGGGTGAAGTGATGGCGGTTGGAAGTGTGCTGATCAGCATCGAGGTTGAGGGTGCCGGCAATCTGAAAGAATCCGCCGCGCCTGCGCCTGTTAAAGAAGCACCCGTTGCGCCGAAAGTTGAGGCCGTTGTTGAGAGCAAACCTGCTCCAGCCGCCCCGGGTCCGGCTGCGGTTTGCCAAGGCCCGATGGTGGCTCGCGAAGCAGACGAACGCCCGCTCGCCTCCCCGGCCGTGCGCAAACATGCGCTGGATCTGGGGATTCAATTGCGTCTGGTGCGCGGTTCCGGCCCGGCCGGTCGTGTGTTGCACGAAGACCTTGAAGCCTATCTGGCGCAAGGTCAGTCCAACGCTTCGGCACCAGTGGCCGCCGCTTACGCCCAGCGCAACGACGAAGAACAGATTCAAGTGATCGGCATGCGTCGCAAGATCGCCCAACGCATGCAGGACGCCACTCAGCGTGCCGCGCATTTCAGCTACGTCGAAGAAATCGACGTCACCGCGATTGAAGAACTGCGCGTGCATTTGAATGAAAAACACGGTGCCAGCCGTGGCAAATTGACCTTGCTGCCGTTCCTCGTCCGTGCGCTGGTCGTCGCCCTGCGCGACTTCCCGCAGATGAATGCCCGTTACGACGACGAAGCCCAGGTCATCACTCGCCTCGGCGCGGTGCATGTCGGCGTCGCCACGCAAAGCGATGTCGGCCTGATGGTGCCGGTGGTGCGTCACGCCGAGGCGCGCAGCCTGTGGGACAGTGCTACAGAAATCTCGCGTTTGGCCAACGCCGCGCGTAATGGCAAGGCCAGCCGTGATGAACTGTCCGGCTCGACCATCACCCTGACCAGCCTCGGTGCACTGGGCGGCATCGTCAGCACGCCGGTGCTGAATCTGCCGGAAGTAGCGATCGTCGGCGTGAACAAAATCGTCGAACGGCCAATGGTCGTCAAAGGCCAGGTGGTGATCCGCAAGATGATGAACCTCTCCAGCTCGTTCGATCACCGCGTGGTCGACGGCATGGACGCGGCGCTCTTCATCCAGGCCATTCGTGGCTTGATCGAACAACCCGCCACTTTGTTTGTGGAGTAAGGCGCGCATGCAATCTCTGAACACTACGCTGCTGATCATTGGCGGCGGCCCCGGCGGCTATGTAACGGCGATCCGCGCCGGGCAACTGGGCATCCCGACGATTCTGGTCGAAGGCCAATCGCTGGGCGGCACCTGCCTGAACATCGGCTGCATCCCGTCGAAAGCGCTGATTCATGTGGCTGAGCAGTTTCACCAGACCCAGCATCACAGCCAGCATTCGGCGCTGGGCATCAGCGTTTCGGCGCCGAGCCTCGACATCAGCAAAAGCGTTGAATGGAAGGACGGCATCGTTGATCGCCTGACCACCGGCGTCGCTGCACTGTTGAAGAAGAACAAGGTTCAGGTCATCAACGGCTGGGCCAAAGTCATCGACGGTAAAACCGTGGATGTCGGCGACACGCGCATCCAGTGCGAGCATCTAGTGCTGGCCACTGGTTCGACCAGCGTCAATCTGCCGATCCTGCCGATTGGCGGGCCGATCATCTCCTCCACCGAAGCGTTGGCGCCGAAATCCGTGCCGAAACGTCTGGTGGTGGTGGGCGGTGGTTACATTGGTCTGGAACTGGGCATTGCTTATCGCAAGCTCGGCGCTGAAGTCAGTGTGGTCGAGGCGCAGGATCGTATCTTGCCGGCCTACGATGCGGAGCTGACGCAACCGGTGCATGAAGCGTTGAAGCAACTGGGCGTTAAGTTGTATTTGAAACACAGCGTGCTGGGTTTCGATGGCACGTTGCAGGTGCGCGATCCGGAAGGCGAAACCCTGAACCTGGAAACCGATCAGGTGCTGGTCGCCGTCGGCCGCAAACCGAATACCCAGGGCTGGAACCTCGAAGCGCTGAATCTGGATATGAACGGTTCGGCGATCAAGATCGACAGTCGCTGCCAGACCAGCATGCGCAACGTCTACGCCATCGGCGATCTGAGCGGCGAGCCGATGCTGGCCCACCGCGCCATGGCTCAGGGCGAGATGGTTGCCGAGTTGATCAGCGGCAAAACCCGTGAATTCAGCCCGACTGCGATCGCTGCGGTGTGCTTTACCGACCCGGAACTGGTGGTGGTCGGCAAGACCCCGGACGAGGCCAAGGCTGCGGGGCTGGACTGCATTGTTTCCAGCTTCCCGTTCGCCGCTAACGGCCGGGCGATGACGCTGGAGTCAAAAAGCGGCTTCGTGCGCGTGGTCGCTCGTCGGGACAACCATGTGATTGTCGGTTGGCAAGCGGTGGGCGTTGGCGTGTCGGAGTTGTCGACAGCGTTTGCGCAAAGCCTGGAAATGGGCGCGCGGCTGGAAGACATCGGCGGCACCATTCATGCGCATCCGACATTGGGTGAAGCGGTGCAGGAAGCGGCGTTGCGTGCTTTGGGGCATGCGTTGCACCTGTAGCTGCGTTTATCGTTCCCACGCTCTGCGTGGGAATGCAGCCGGGGACGCTCTGCGTCCCAAAAGCCGAACGCGGAGCGTCCGATGAGGCATTCCCACGCAGAGCGTAGGAACGATCAAGCGTGGGAACGATCAGTGGAGCGAATTCCGGCTGCGAAACCGCTCAAGAATGAAGTATTGTTGTGCCCATCCAAAAAACGTCAGAAGCCTTGAACCGTTTCGGCGGTTGTTCAGTGATAGAGGGTGTCATGGGTAACGAGAGCATCAATTGGGACAAGCTGGGTTTTGACTACATCAAGACCGACAAACGCTATCTGTCGTACTTTCGCGATGGCGAGTGGGACAAAGGCACCCTGACCGAAGATAACGTGCTGCACATCAGCGAAGGCTCGACGGCCCTTCACTATGGCCAGCAGTGCTTCGAAGGCATGAAGGCCTATCGTTGCAAGGACGGCTCGATCAACCTGTTCCGCCCGGACCAGAACGCCCTGCGCATGCAACGCAGCTGCGCGCGTCTGCTGATGCCGACGGTCGACACCGAGCAGTTCATCGAAGCCTGCAAAGCCGTGGTTCGCGCCAACGAGCGCTTCATTCCGCCATACGGCACCGGCGGCGCGCTGTACCTGCGTCCATTCGTGATCGGCGTGGGTGACAACATCGGCGTGCGCACTGCGCCCGAGTTCATTTTCTCGATCTTCTGCATCCCGGTCGGCGCCTACTTCAAGGGCGGCCTGACCCCACACAACTTCCAGATCTCCAGCTACGACCGCGCCGCCCCCCAAGGCACCGGCGCAGCCAAGGTCGGCGGCAACTACGCGGCCAGCCTGATGCCGGGCTCGAAAGCGAAGAAAGCCAACTTCGCCGACGCGATCTATCTGGATCCGATGACCCACACCAAGATCGAAGAAGTCGGTTCGGCCAACTTCTTCGGGATCACCCACGACAACAAGTTCATCACCCCGAACTCGCCGTCGGTTCTGCCAGGCATCACCCGCCTGTCGTTGATCGAACTGGCCAAGACCCGTCTGGGCCTGGAAGTGGTGGAAGGTGATGTGCTGATCGACAAACTGTCGGACTTCAAGGAAGCCGGCGCTTGCGGTACTGCTGCGGTGATCACCCCGATCGGTGGCATAAGCTACAACGACCATCTGCATGTGTTCCACAGCGAGACCGAAGTCGGTCCTGTGACCCAGAAGCTCTACAAAGAGCTGACTGGCGTGCAGACCGGCGACATCGAAGCGCCAGCGGGCTGGATCGTCAAAGTTTGATCTGACGGCGATTGATGTAGAAAAGCCCTCCACCGAGTGATTGGTGGGGGGCTTTTTTTGCGTTTAGTGGGGATTTTTGTGTAGGGCTTGAGATCTTTTCCCCCTCACCCCCGCCCTCTCCCCCAGGGGGGCGAGGGGGAAAGGGAGCCGATCTCGGTTGTTCTCAAGACTGAAGTTCGACTCAAGCTTTCAGGTCGATGGATCAATGCAGTGGTCAACTAATTCCGGACACCTCGATAGGTGGTTTTGACGCCATCGCCCGCTCGTAAGCGGTCGGTGGCAGATATCCCAGTTTCGAGTGCAACCGTTCGTTGTTGTAAAACCCAACGATGT
>NZ_JBQYFW010000040.1:0-55031 GCF_056313565.1 Pseudomonas sp. 3B-A001-10F | reverse complement strand
GTTTGCCGATGTCGATACCCAAAAGCGTGATGGTATTCATGAGAGATCCTCCTTCGGTAAAAAGAGAGCCTCGGCAAGTTTAGACCCGCCGAGGATCTCACCGGGCTGACCATCTCATTAAGGCTTGCTCCTACGTGCGGCCCGCTCGCTGGGGCTCGGGGTTCCTTCGCTCCGGGATCCCTCCGGGCGCATCGCCTACGGTTTGCTTCGCTGCACCTCCTCTCGATGTGTTTGGCTGCGCCAAACGGTCGCTGCGCTCCCACGCCCGGATGAATCCCTCCACTCAGCCTTCCGACGTCGCTCGTGGATCAAGATCAAGATCAAGAGCGGCAGCCGAGCTAACGCTCATCCTGTTGAGTGGTTAGAAGCGATGCGGTGCGAGGTGGGAAGTGCTTTTTTTCTGTGGGAGCGAGCTTGCTCGCGAAGGCGGCCTGACAGCCGACCAATTTTCTATCGGATGTACTCAGTCCCAATGTAGGAGTGAGCCTGCTCGCGATGGCTTCGGGTCGGTCAAAGATGCTTTGAATGACACGCCGCTAGCGCTTGCAGATTCGCTCCCACTGGTGTTGTTGTGTGGCCAGACTTCAGATGGCCGGGAAGTCGATATCGGTCAGTGCCGCGTTGTTCAGGTAGTTGGTCAGGCTCTGTACGGCCACCAGTGCGATCACTTCGATGATCTTCACGTCGTCGATGCCGGCGGCGCGGGCGGCGGCGATTTGTTCATCAGTCAAATGGCCGCGGCTTTCGGTCAACTGACGGGCGAGGGTGGCGTAGGCGTTGAGCTCGCCCTGGCGTGCGGCGACGATGTCCTGCGCCGAGAGCCCGGCTTTGCCGGCAAACAAGGTGTGTGCCGCCAGGCAGTAGTCGCAACCGTTGACCTGTGAGGTGGCGAGGTACACGGCTTCTTTTTCCTGGGCGTTCAGCGAGGTCTTGCCGAGGATGGCCGAGGCTTGCACGTAGGTTTCGAGGGCCACCGGTGCTTTGGCCAGGGTGGTGAAGACGTTGGGCAGGAAACCGATTTTCTTTTTCACGCCTTCCAGCACAGGGCGGCTGGCGTCGGCGGCGGTTTCGAGGCTGATAGCGTGGATGCGGCTCATGGTGATTCTCCGAAAGTCCGGTGCGAAGTGCGCCGGGGATGGAGGTCATGTTATTGAGCCGGGCTGGTGGATTGGCGGCAAATCGTCGAGGATATGCGGCAGATCGTCCAGATATGCCCTCGGAGTCGTCCATGGATCGCCTTTCAACATTGCTCAGCCATTTCGGCGTGAATGCCGGTACGTTCCACAGCGGCGCGTTTTGCGGCGTCAGCGTTCATGACAACGAGCCGGTGGGGCATGTGCATCTTTTGCAGGCCGGTGAATTGCTGCTCAAACCGGGCAACGAGCGTGAGATTCACCTGAGCGAACCGTCGCTGATCTTCTTCCCCCGACCCTTTACCCATCGCATGTTTGCCGATGAAGCCATGGACACCCGATTGGTCTGCGCCACGCTGACGTTTGATGGCGGCTCCGGCAATGCCCTGGCGGCGGCGCTGCCGGATTATCTGGTGCTGAAACTGACGGACATCCCGGAACTGGGCAACACCGTGGAATGGCTGTTCAAGGAAGCGTTCGAAGGTCATTGCGGGCGGGTGGCGGTGATGGATCGCCTGTTCGAACTGCTGGTGATTCTGTTGCTGCGGCACTTGATCAGCAGTCGGGAGCAACAACCGGGGATGATCGCCGGTCTGGCCGATCCACGCCTGTCCCGTGCCTTGAACCTGATGCACGAGCAACCGCAAAAACCATGGAGCGTGGCGGATCTGGCCGCTGTCGCCAACCTGTCCCGCGCCGGGTTCGCCGAGCAGTTTCGCCGGGTTGTCGGGCAAACGCCGGCCGATTACCTGCTGAGCTGGCGCGTCAGCCTGGCGCAGAAACGCCTGCGCGAAGGCAGACCGATTGCGCTGATTGCCGAAGAGGTCGGTTACGAAAGTCCTTCGGCGCTGGCCCGGGCGTTTCGGCGCAAGACCGGGCTCAGCCCACGCGAGTGGAAGGCGGGTACTTGAGCATCATTTGGCGAGTTTTTTCGCCCCGGCCACACACAGGATCACCCCCAGCGTCACGGCAAGCATGCCGGCGCTGACGTGTTCATGCAGCAGGGTCGCCGCCAGCGCCAGACCGAAAAACGGCTGCAGTAATTGCAGCTGACCGACCGCGGCAATCCCGCCCTGAGCCAGACCGCGATACCAGAACACAAAACCGATCAGCATGCTGAACAGCGACACGTAGCCCAGACATAGCCAGGCCGACAGACTGATTGTGTTGAACGAGGCGGGCGCCAGCCACACACTCAACACCGCCATGAGTGGCAGCGAAAGCACCAGCGCCCAGCAAATCACCTGCCAGCCGCCGAGAGTGCGCGACAACTTCGCGCCTTCGGCATAACCGAGACCACAGGCCAGAATCGCCGCGAGCATCAGCAGATCGCCAGTGGGCGAGGCAGTCAGACCTTGTGCCAGCGCGAAGCCGACCACCAGCGCGCTGCCGAGCATCGAGAAAATCCAGAACACCGGTCGCGGCCGCTCACCGCCGCGCAGCACAGCAAAAATCGCTGTGGCCAGTGGCAGCAAGCCGACAAACACAATCGAATGCGCCGACGTCACGTGTTGCAACGCCAGTGCGGTCAACAGTGGAAAGCCAAGCACCACGCCCAGCGCGACAATCAACAGCGACAACCACTGATTGCGCGCCGGGCGCCGCTCGCGAAACAGCCACAACAGCGCCGCCGCCAACACCCCGGCGATGGCGGCGCGAACCACCGTGAGAAACACCGGATCGAACTCCAGCACCGCCATGCGCGTGGCCGGCAGCGAACCGCTGAAGATCACCACGCCGATAAAACCGTTGATCCAGCCACTGGTTTTTTCCAGTGCCGGGGTCGTCAGATTCGAAGTCCGTTCCATCACCGTTCACGCTCGGAAGAGGGTTGCATTGCGGTCATGCTAGAGCTGAGAATCAGCACAATCAAAGAATTGTCATGGATACATCCGGCATGCCACGTTCGCGCTACAAGACACTGGTTGACGCCTACGCGGCGGACATTCGCTCGGGGATGTTGCCGCCAGGTACACGGTTGCCGACCCATCGGCAACTGGCGGCTCAGGAAGGGTTGGCACTGGTCACGGCCTCGCGGGTATATGCAGAGCTGGAGGCTATGGGCCTGATCAGCGGCGAGACCGGGCGCGGTACGTTTGTCCGCGAAACGTCGTTGTCGCCGGGGCAGGGCATCGATCAGAAAGACGTGGCGGTCGGCATGATCGACCTCAATTTCAATTATCCGTCGTTGCCCGGTCAGGCGGATTTGTTGCGCACAGCGTTGCGCCAATTGGCGTTGTCCGGCGATCTGGAGGCGTTGCTGCGTTATCAACCGCATGCCGGGCGCGGCCACGAGCGTGCATCGGTCGCGGGGCACCTACTGACGCGCGGGGTGAGGGTCGAGGCCGAGCAAGTGCTGATCGTCAACGGTGCCCAGCAAGGCCTGGCCGTCACGCTGATGGCGCTGCTCAAACCCGGCGATGTGATCGCCGCCGACGCGCTGACCTATTCCGGGTTCAAGGTGCTGGCCGAAGCGCTGCATCTGGAAGTCGTAGCCATTCCGCTCGGTGATCAAGGGCCGGATCTCGCCGCGCTGGACAAACTCTGTCGCAGCCGCTCGGTGCGCGCCGTGTACAGCATGCCGACGTTGCACAACCCGTTGGGTTGGGTGATGCCGCTGGCGCAGCGCGAGCAGTTGGTGGCGATTGCACGGCGATATGATCTGACAATAATCGAAGACGCGGCCTACGCCTTTTTGGTTGAAAACCCACCGCGTACGCTGATCGATCTGGCGCCGGAGCGCACGGTTTACGTCTCGGGCCTGTCGAAAAACATCGCCACAGGCCTGCGTGTCGGTTTCATCGCCGCCCCGACCGACGTGGTGTCAGCACTGGAACGCATCATCCGCGCCACGACCTGGAACACCCCAGGCGTCATGACTGCCATCGCCTGTGGCTGGCTCGACGACGGCACGGTGACGGTGCTTGAGGAACAGAAGCGCAACGACGCCAAGGTGCGGCAGGCACTGGCCACCGAAGTGTTGAAAGGACTGCCAAGCATTGGCCATCCGGCGTCGTATTTCCTGTGGCTACCGCTGCCGGAAGACGTGCGCGCCGATCAGATTGTCGTCGAGCTGATGCACGAGCAGATTTCCGTCACCACGGCTGAACCGTTTTCGGTGGCGGGTCATGTGCCGCATGCGATTCGCCTGGCGTTGGGCTCGGTAGAGATGGACGTGTTGCGTCAGGCGTTGAGCAAAGTCAGAAAGATCATTGGCGCTTACCTGTAAAAACAAAATGCTACCCTTGCGCGGCCCGATGCAGACCGATCCGGACCCCTCGATGAAAAACACCGCTGCACTGTCACTCGCCCTGATGCTCGCCACTGGCCTGTCCAGTACGTTCACCCTCGCCGCAGGCGACCCTGAAGCCGGCGCGAAAATTTTTCCGCGTCTGTGCGGCGGCTGCCATCAGGTCGGCGAATCGGCCCGCCCCGGATTCGGTCCGCAACTCAATGGCATCATCGGTCGGCCCGCCGGTACGTCAGCGAATTACGTGTATTCAGAGGCGATGAAGAACTCGGGAGTGACCTGGGATCGCGAAACGCTGATCGCCTATCTGAAAGATCCGAAAGGCGTGGTGCCGGGTACGCGGATGATTTTCTGGGGCTTGAGCGACGAAGAAAAACTCGACAATTTGCTGGCGTACCTCCAGACCTTCACGCAATAACGGTAGCTCCTACAGGGCGTGCGTGTTTTTGAGGTGCCGCGATGTCGGTTGATGCTCTCTGTGGCAACCCCCTCCATCACGCTCGATTGATTCCGCCGCCAGGGTCATGACCGTCACCACCACGTCTTCTTCGCGACTCAAGTATTGCGGTGTTCGGGCGATATGCCGGACACCCAAGTCCCTGATTGAAAAATGACATGAAAAAGCTATTCGTCGTTGTTGCTGGCCTCGTTTTGCTGACGGGTTGCGTGACCAAAGATCTCAGCGTTGAAGACCGCCAGCAGATCAAAACCGTGAAAGTGCTGCCGGTGTTTGTTGCCGTCGATAACTTTCAATACACCAGCATGACGCAGGCCTGGGGCGCCGGCCTGGGTGCTGGAGCCGGCGCAGCGGCAGGTATGGCCTCAGGTGCTTCGACTTCTGGCGCCGGTGCGTTAACGGGGGCGGGCTCTGTGGCAGGGACGAAAGCGGCGGACGTGGCCACCGGCGATATCACTCTGGCGATTCGCAACAACATGAAGGCCAATGGCATCGACCTGAGCCAGTTGATCCGGCAAAGCTTCGAAAAACGCGTACAGCAGGAACATCTGTTTACCGTGGTGGGCGAGGGTGAGCGAGCCGATGCCGAGGTCGAAATTCTGGTCTCTCAATGGGGCCTCTGCCTGAAGAACTTCAGCACCGTGTTGTATCCCGTCATCGGTGCCACGGCGCAAATCAAGCGCAACGGCTCAGCGGTATGGCGTAATTTCGACACGATCTCTGTATCCAACGATGCCAACACCATCGCCTATACACCGGAGCAGTACGCCACGGATCCCGAGGCGTTGCGCAAAGCGTTCAGCCATGTGTCCGATCTGGTGGTCAACAAGCTGGTCGATCACTTGAAACAGTAATCGGCACAAGGCGATCGTGTTCGCGGAACGCTGCGGTCGGTCACGGGTCGATAGGGTACTTGTGCGGTATTTCCCTATCGTCCGGCACACCGTTGCACTCAAGGAGCTCACCATGAAATCTCTGCTACTGGCAGCCCCGCTGTTGCTTGTCAGCGCAATCGCCCATGCCGGCATCCCTATGCTCAACGCGACGTGCCCGGGCAAGATCGAAGTGCACGCCGATGAAGGCGGGCCGATCTACATCAATGGCAAGGAAGGCCAGTTGAAGAAGTTCAATGAGAACTACTTCGAAGCCAAAGGCGCGGGCGTGACCATTTCCCTGAGCATCAATCCCGACGGTTCGCCTGCGGTGTCGTACACCGGGAAGAACCGGGCCAACGGGATTTGCGAAGTGAAGAAGGGCTGATCACGCCACCTGATTACGACCTGCCGCCTTGGCCTGATACAACTGCTGATCGGCGCGTTTGATCAGTGCGTTGTGGTTGTTATCGGCCGGGTCCGCCAGGCCGATGCCGATGCTGACCGTCACTTGCCCGATCACCGGGAAGTGAGCTTCGGCGACCGCCACGCGGATCTTCTCGGCGACGACTTCCGGAGTGTCGGGTTTGGCGATTTCCGGCAACAGCACAGCGAACTCTTCGCCGCCGTAACGGGCGACGAAGTCCGTGGTGCGCAAGCTGCTCTGAATCAACTGCGCCAATTGTTGCAGCACATCATCACCCACTGCGTGGCCGTGGGAATCATTGATGCGCTTGAAGTGATCGGCATCGATCAGCAGCAGGGAGAACGGACGTCCGGTGCGGCGGAACAGCAGTGTGTATTCGGTGAGTTTCTCGTCGAAACGGCGACGGTTGTAAACGCCGGTCAAACTGTCGTGGGTCGCCAGGCTGAGCAATTCGGCATTGGCCTGCGTCAGCGCAGCGGTGCGTTGCGCGACGGTTGCCTCCAGCGAGGCATTGGCCTCTTGCAGCTCGCGCTCTTTGCCGAGCAGCGATTGCGTCATGGCATCAATGGACTGGCCGAGCTGGGCAATTTCCAGCACCGGGTGCTGCAGCGGGAATTGCGCACCGGGTTGTTGGTTTTGCACCTGCCGCGCCGAGCGCGCGAGCTGTTCGATCGGTCGGCTCAGGTACAGCGCCAGGTAGTAAGCCACCAAGCCGAACAGCACCGCCGCGACCACACCCAGAATCAGCAATTTGTACATCAGCAGGCGCGCCGGTTGCAGTGCGGTTTCCAATGGCTGGCGCACGGCAATCGACCATGACAGCACCGTACTCGATGGCGTCGGTACGGTGACCACGCTGGTGAGGAATCCGTTGCCCGCCGTCCAGCCTTGCCTTTTGGTGTCAATTGCCAGTTGCTGACCCATCAGCGCTTCCGGGTAGAGCACTTTGCCATCGTGATCGATGATCAACGCTTCGATATCCGGCGTTGAGTTTTTATGCGAAAGCGCCGCCGACTCAACAATGCGGGTCACCCAGCTCCAGTGTGCGTGGGCGCCAAGAACACCAATCACCTGGCCGTCTGCGTTGCGGATCGGTGCGGCGAAATCGATGAAACGCAGCGGTTCACCGTTCGGCAGGGCCGGCAGCATTTTCGCCAGCAACACCGCCTCATGAGGATCGCCGGTGTACTCGCCGCGCAACCCGGCCTGGAACCAGGGCCGTTGCTGCACCGATTGGCCGACCAGCAAGTCGTTCACCGCCTGATGCACCTTGCCCTCGGCATCGGTGACGCCCATCCACGCATACTCGGTGCGGGCCTGGGTGCGCAGTTGCATCGATTTCAGAATCGCCGGGTTATCCAGATCACCACGCTCCAGATGCGGCGCACGGCTGAGCAGATACACCTCCAACTGGCGTTCGCGCAGTCGTTCACCCAACAACGATGCAGCCGAGCGCGCGGTGTTGAGCAACGCATTGCCGCTGGCCTGCTTCATTTGTTCCGTGGCGATATGGCCGACATAGAAGCCCACGCTCAGCAGCGTCAGCAGGGATAAACCGGCAAACCAAAGGGTGAGGTGGCTACGCAGACTGGCTTTGAGCATGGGCAGTCGAGGTCTGTTTTGGAGTTGTGGCCGCATGGTATGCGCAATGGGCGGTGGGTGGCCAGTCGGGGAATGGATGGCGCCGGACGTGAAAAAGCCCGGCTGATCAGGCCGGGCTTTCATTGTGATTGCGATGAAGCCGCAGAGTTATGCGACGCGGCGTTCGATCAGGCGATCAGCGCCACCTTCAGCAACACGACGTTCGATCAGGCGATCAGCACCACCTTCAGCAACACGACGTTCGATCAGGCGATCAGCACCACCTTCAGCAACACGACGTTCGATCAGGCGATCAGCGCCACCTTCAGCAACACGACGTTCGATCAGGCGATCGGAGCCACCTTCAGCAACACGGCGTTCGATCAGACGATCGGAGCCACCTTCGGCAACGCGGCGTTCGAGCAGACGATCGGAGCCACCTTCGGCAACGCGGCGTTCAAGCAGACGATCAGAACCGCCCTCAGCAACACGACTTTCAATCAACTTGTCCGAGCCGCCTTCTGCGACTTGGGTGTGTGCCGGGGTGGCGGCAAAAGCGTTAATGGCGAAAACCGAGAAAGCGATGCTGAGAAGGGTCTGGCGTTTCATGATCGTGTGCTCCGGGGTGTTGTTGGTTGGTATGGAGCTGATGTTACGCCGTGGAATTTTTATGAGAACTTCATTGCCGTGATGGTGAACATCGACCGCAATGATGGTTCACCAATCCGCCTTGTAGGAGCTGCCGCAGGCTGCGATCTTTTGATCTGGCCGTTTCTCAGCGCGAGTTCGCCGCCCGCACACACAACTCACCGGTCGCCCGTGTCAGGGCCAGCTCATGCAGCGCGTCGTGGGTCAGGCCGCTGCGCGCCTTGGCCAGCCACACCGGGCAATTCGCATCATGGCGATATGGCGCGAAATCGGCGTATTGCTGCAGCAGGCGGGTTTGCAGTTCATCCAGACGCGGGCGAATCTGTTTAGCCAGGTCGGGGCGCGGGGTGTCCGGCGCGGCGCCGGACGCTTGCCATTGTGCGAGCAAGCCGTACTGCACCAGTTTATTCGCTTCCATTTGCGCGGCGATCAGTTGCGCCACGTCTTCCGCGTCGAGCTGGCGCTCGGTGGCCAAGTTGCGGGCATTGGCGATAACCTGCGCTTCACGCGGGCTGTCCTGAATCGGCTTGCCGCTGTCCCATTTGGTCAGCGCGACGAGGTCGCCGATGTTCAGGCGTTCGTTGAGTGTTTCCAGCAACGGCTTCAACGTTTCGCCAGGCGCGGCGGCGTGAGCGCTGGTGGTGAGCACGGCGAGGAGGGTGGCGGTCAGCAGATGGGCAAAGCGCGGCATGAACAGAGCCTCAATGAGAGAAGTGAAAGTGGGCAGTTGTTTACCACAGCTCTGAACTTGCACCTACAGAAGCGTGTCCGTTACACAGGCGCGGCCACCGGTCATAAACACCGATTTGAAATGTTAATTGCGCCCCGCGTGCAACTCACCGAAGCTATCCTCCATCAGCCCTCCCGCCGTCGAGATGGACCTCTATTCAATGCAAGCCGTCGCCCAACGCCCACTCTGGCACACCTACCTGCTGTTCCTTGCGCCGATGGTGCTGTCGAACTTTCTGCAATCGATGTCGGGCACGGTAAACAGCATCTACATCGGCCAGATGCTCGGCACCCAGGCGTTGGCGGCGGTGTCGGGGATGTTTCCCATCGTGTTCTTCTTTATCGCACTGGTGATCGGCCTCGGCGCGGGCGCCGGTGTGTTGATCGGTCAGGCGTGGGGCGCGCGTGAGCCGCACATGGTCAAGGCGATTGCCGGGGCGACGCTGCTGCTCGGGGTGTTGATCGGTCTGGTGGCGGCGGTGTTGGGCAGCGTGTTCGCGCGGCAGGCGCTGGCGGGCCTGGGGACGCCGGCGGATGTGCTCGACGATGCGGTGGCGTATGCCCATGTGATGATGTGGATCTTGCCGTCGCTGCTGGTGTTTGTGTTGTTCACCCAGCTGTTGCGCGGGGTCAGCGATACGCTGTCGCCATTGCTGGCGCTGATGGTCTCGACCTGTGTCGGGCTGGCCCTGACCCCGGCGCTGATTCGCGGCTGGTTCGGCTTGCCGCAATTGGGTATTCAGAGTGCGGCGTACGCCGGGCTTGCCGGTAACCTCGCGGCGATGGCGTGGCTGGCGTGGCGCCTGATTCGCAAGGGGCACCCGTTGGCGCCGGATCGGGAGTTCTTCGCCGCGCTGCGCCTTGACGGGGCGATTCTCGGCAAGGTCTTGCGCATCGGTCTGCCGACCGGCGTGCAGATGATTGTGCTGTCGCTGTCGGAGCTGGTGATCCTGGCGCTGGTCAACCAGCACGGCTCGCAAGCGACCGCCGCGTATGGCGCGGTGACGCAGATCGTCAACTATGTGCAGTTTCCGGCGTTGTCGATTGCGATCACCGCGTCGATCCTCGGTGCGCAGGCCATCGGCGCCGGGCGGCTGGAGCGCATGGGGCCGATTCTGCGCACCGGACTGTTGATCAACGTGTGCCTGACCGGCGGTTTGATTGTGCTCGGCTACCTGTTGTCGCACTGGTTGCTGGGGCTGTTCCTGACCGAGGACTCGACCCGGGCGATGGCTGAGCATCTGCTGCACATCATGTTGTGGAGCCTGTTGGTGTTCGGCTTCCAGGCAATCATCGGCGGGATCATGCGCGCGAGCGGCACGGTGTTGGTGCCGGTGGCGATTGCGATCATTTGCGTGGTTGGCGTGCAACTGCCAGCGGCGTACTGGCTGGACGGGCAGTACGGTCTGCAGGGTGTGTGGATGGCGTTTCCGGTGGCCTATCTGGGCATGCTGGTGTTGCAGACCTTGTATTACAAACTGGTCTGGCAGCATCAGAAGATCGAGCGTCTGGTGTAGGCGCTGGCGTAACAGTCGGACGTTTGCTTAATTCAATCGAGGCCCTCGACGGCTAGCCCCGCCCGGAGAATCCCATGTCGATCCGATTGCTGCTGGTTGCCGCGTGTTCGCTGTGCGTCATCTGTACCGCGCGGGCTGTCGAATACACGCGGGTCAACACCACCGCAAGCCAGATCAGTTTTACCTACAACCAGATGGGCTCGCCGATGTACGGCACCTTTGGAAAGTTTGAGGCGACGCTGGACTTCGATACCAACAACCTCGCCAACGCCCGTACCACCTTGCACATCGACCTCAACAGCATCGATGCCGGCAGCGAAGACGCCAACACCGAGCTGGTGAAACCGGCGTGGTTCGACACTGAAAAATTCCCTGTCGCGGTTTTCGAATCCAGCCACTTCACCCAAGTGGCCGAGCACCACTACCTGATTGCTGGCCAGCTCACCCTAAAAGGCATTACCCGTGAAGTGCAGGTGCCGGTGGAATTGAAACCGGACAGTGCCATCGGCATTTTCGACGGTGAACTGGTGCTCAAGCGTGACGAGTTCGGCCTCGGCGCGGGCGAGTGGGCGGACACCGTGGTGTCCAAGGACATCGCCATCAAATTCAAAGTGGTGGCGCCACAGCAGTGACGCCCGCCTTTGCAATCAATAGGCCCGCCAGTGCCCCGGCACCCAGCGCCATTGGTTGCCGCCCCAGCGATAGTGCCCCGCAACCCAGTGATAACCCGGCGCCGGCATCACCGGAACGACCTCGACCAGCGGCGGAGGCCGATGCGGACGGGCCGGTTCGACGACGCAACCGGACAACGTGACGGCCACCAGCGTGGCGGCCAGCAGTGCTTTAACGGTCTTCGACATGGTGGTGTTCTCGCAAGAAGTGATGGTCAGGCTGTCGCGCATTCATCGCACCCAATGCCCCTCGACCCAGAACCAGTTTGGTCCGCGTGCCTGCCAGTGCCCGGGTTTCCAGCGCGCGCCGTACCTCACCGGTTGCCAGTGGCCGGGTATCCATACGTAACCGCGTCCTTGCCAGCGCCAATGACCTTGATCCCAGACATAACCGGGACGTGCGCCGGGCATCACTTCCATGCGCATCGGCGGTGGGGCTTGCTGGACGATCACCACCGGTTGCGCAAACACCGGGGCGCTGCTCAGCGCCGCCAGCGTCAACGGCACCAGCAGCAGGGATTTTCGCCATTTGGACAGGGAACGCAAAACGCTCATGACAACTCCTCAAGGCCTGCGTTGAAAAGTGAACGCAGCTGCAGAATTGGATGCCTGATTTGCGAAAGATCCCGTCTGAGGCGGATGAAATTTTTTTCAGGGAGGGCGATGCGAGAACGTCAGGATGGCGCCGCAGCAAGACGCCCGGCGCGCGTGATGGTTGTTGCCTGTGAGGCTGGACTCAATAAAACCGGTCTTGTTCTTTCATTGCCTGAATCTGCCAGAACGTTCTGCCCGAGATCAGCAGAAACAGCAGTGCGAGCAACACACCGCCGGTCATGATGTAGAAGCTCGTACGGTAACTCTGCAACTGGCTGGCGATACAGCTTTTATCCGGCATCCACGGCGACACCAGCAGGGTGATGGGGCCGTCGACTTCATATTGGGTATGCTCGACGTAGCGTTCGTCGGCGTGTTGCCCTTCATGGGGCTGGCCTTGGGCATCGGTGTATTGATAGTGAATGACCTTGCCATTGGCGTTCATTGGAATCTTTTCCAGTGCCGTGACGCTGCCGCGGGTTTCCACACCGTTGAAACTCAGCGCCCCATAAAGCATGCCCGACTTGTGCGCCATTGCAGCGAGCAGCAAAACCACGCAGCAAGCAACGGTCAGCATGACGATACGGTTGTAAAGGTGATCCTTGGCAGCTTCGCGCGGGTAGTACATGGCCGATCCCTGGTGGTGACATTTGTAGGAGACCGTTACATCGGCGCTCGGAACAGGAACTTTAGACGTCGAGCGCGTGCGTCACGGTATGATGTCGCGGCTCGTCGACCGCTGCGGCGGTCGGCAACGCTTTTTACCGTCGGAGTTCGTCATGCCACGCATCACCCACTACAAATCCCCATGCCCCGAGGCCGTCAACAGCCAGATCCTGCAGATGGTCGTCGACTACCTGACCGACATCAGCGCGGTCGGCCTCGGCCCGAGCAACCTGCTGTACAACGTCTATCAGTACGCGGTCGGTTATGAGGTGCATCTGTATCTGGAAGCGTTGAATGGCGAGAAGGGTATCGACGTGGAGTTGCTGGTGGCCACCGACGAGGATGATCCGGAGCAAGTGATCGGTTTTCTGTTGTACCTGCCGGTGCAGGGCGACTGGGAAGCCTGCAGCGTGGCCTACATGGCGGTGCGCGAAGGGCATCGGCGCCAGGGCGTGGCGCGGGCGATGATCGGTGAGATGGTCGGGCGTTATCCCCATGCGGAGCTGGCCTGCACGATCGGCAAAGTCCCGTACTTCGAAGCGTTGGGCTTTGAGGTGATTGGCCAGCGTGAAACCCAGGTGTTGATGAGTACCCGGCATTACCGCAGCAATGGCTTGCGCGGGTTTATCGACACCACGCCGATTTACCGCTCGCTGGAAGTGCAGCAGATCCACACGTACCTGCTGCAGAAAAATGGCAAACGGGCGATGCTCGATGCCGAGAAACAGCGCGACCGGCACCTTGATCAGACCACTCGCCATGTCGAGGAGTTTGTCCGCCAGCGCCTGACCGTGCACTGACCTCGCTTCGGCGAAAAAGCCCTTGCTGTGAATCGCGCAGCAAGGGCTTTTTTGTGCGCGTCATTCAGCCGAGTTTGACGTTCATGGTGATCCGCGCCGTGAACACGTGCTTGCCCTCGGTGTCGTGAACGGGTTGACGGGGGCGCGTGAAGGGCAGCATGGCGCTCGATTCACGCCGATCAGGCGCCGGGCGACTGATTTGCGCAGACAAAAAAAGAGCCTCAAAGCTCTTTGATGGGGAGGAAGTAGAGCCCTCGAGGCTCAAGATGCGCATGAAGCAAGGCACGGGCTTGATTGGGGTTCAGAGCACCCGTGCCTACGCAGCGCCCGAAGAGCGGAGCCACTGCGTGATTCCATCGTAGGAGTGCGCAAGTGATGGCTCAAGTACCGCCAGTCGCGCGGACTGCGGCGCGGGAGCCTTTCACAAATATTGATGTAACCCTTTGTGGGAGCGAGCCTGCTCGCGAGCGCGGTGGGTCAGTCAGATCTACTTCGACTGACAAACCGCGCTCGCGAGCAGGCTCACTCCTACAGGGGAAAAGCGCTGTCAACGGGCGCCAGGCCAGCCTGATTTTTCGAGGGCGGCGAGCAGGGTTTCGGCATCCAGTCCCGGCACCGAGTGACCGTTGCCTTCGGTGCTGTCACTGGCCAGCAAGGCATTGATGATCGCTTCCTCAACCGCCTCGGTCGCGGCCAGGAACAACTCGCTGATATGGTCATTGTTGACCATGCGCAAGCCGTCGCAGGTCGGCGCGCCTTTGCCTTCGTACGCCGCCGGTGGCACATGAGCGTTGCCGGTGGCGAAGGCGATGAAGATGTCGCCGCTATGATCCTCGTTGCCGCCGCCGGTGCGCGCCAGGCCGAGGCTCGCGCGCTGTGCCAGGCGTGTGCACTGGTGGGGCAACAGAGGCGCATTGGTCGCCAGGCAGACGACGATCGAACCCATGCCCGGATGCGGCAATGAGGCGCGCAAGAACGGCGAATCTTTCTGTTCCATGTAACGCCCGACCGGGTAGCCATCGACCCGCAGTTCGCTGCGAATGCCGTGGTTGGCCTGGACGATCGCGCCGACGGTCCAGCCGCCCTGGGCACTGCTCAAACGCCGCGACGATGTACCTATGCCACCCTTGAATTCATGGCAGATCATGCCGCTGCCACCGCCGATGGCACCTTCCACCACCGGGCCGTCGACCGCGTTTTTCAGGGCTTCAGCCACATGCGCGGGCTGCACGTGAAAACCGTTGATATCGTTGAGCAGGCCGTCAAAGGTCTCCAGCACCACTGGCATGTTCCAGTAGAGACGGCCGTCGTCGGGTTGCTGCTGGCGATCCAATGCAACCAAGGCATCGCGCACCACACCGAGGCTGTGGGTGTTGGTGAAGGCAATCGGGCTGGTCAGCAGACCCGCCTCGCGAATCCATTCAAGCCCGGTGGCGTCACCATTGCCGTTGAGCACATGCACGCCAGCAAAACACGGTTGCTGATTGGTCGAACCCTGACGCGGTTCGATCAGCGTCACGCCGGTGCAGATATCCCGTCCGGCGCGGCTGCGTCCGCGCACATTGCTGTGGCCGACGCGTACGCCGGGTACATCAGTGATGGCGTTGAGCGGGCCAGGATGCAGTTGACCGATGCGGATGTTGAGGTCACGGGCACGAGGTTTCATTGATTTCTGTCTCTCTAAAAAATGCGGGGTTATTCGCCGACCCCTGTGGGAGCGAGCTTGCTCGCGAAGGCAATCCGACATCCAACATTGATGTCGACTGACCCACCGCGTTCGCGAGCAAGCTCGCTCCCACAGGGTTTGGTGAAATGTTCAAAAACGGGTTACTGGCCGTTCTTGACCTTGCTCCACACCCGCGTGCGCACCCGTTCGGTGGCTTTGGGCAGGGGTTCAAGGGTGTACAGCGTGGCCATCGCCGTGGCCGATGGATAAACCGCCGGGTTGTCCCGCGTGGCGGCGGCCACCAGCGCTGTCGCGGCGCGATTGCCATTGGGGTACGACAGATGATCACTGACCGGCGCGATCACTTCGGGGCGCAGCAGATAGTCGATAAACGCCAGCCCTTGGGGCCGATTCGGCGCGTCCTTGAGCAGCACCAACGTGTCGAACCACACCGGCGCGCCTTCCTTGGGCAGGCTGTAGGCGATCTTCACGCCGTTGTTGGCCTGCTCGGCATTGGTCTTGGCTTCCAGCATCGCGCCCGACCAACCGACTGCCACGCAAATGTTGCCGTTGGACAGGTCGCTGATGAATTTCGACGAGTTGAAATAGGCGATGTGCGGGCGCAGTTTCAGCAGTAGCGCTTCGGCTTTTTTATAGTCTTCGGGATCGGTGCTGTTGGGTGGCAAGCCGAGATAGTGCAGGGCGACCGGCAGCATCTCCGACGGCGAATCGAGCATCGCCACGCCGCACTGGCCGAGCTTGGCGAGGTTGGCTTCGTTGAACACCAGATCCCACGAATCCACCGGCGCCTTGTCGCCCAGCGCCGCGCGTACTTTGTCGACGTTGTAGCCGATGCCGTTGGTGCCCCACAGATACGGCACGGCGTATTGATTGCCGGGATCGTTGTTGGCCAGTTTTGCCAACAAATCGGCATCAAGATTCTTCCAGCCCGGCAGTTGCTCGCGTGGCAGCGGGGCCAGGGCGCCGGCCTTGATCAGCGTCGGCAGGCTGAAGTTGCTTGCCACCACCACATCGTAGCCGCTGCGGCTGGTCATCAATTTGCCTTCGAGGACTTCGGCACTGTCGAAGGTGTCGTAGACCGGCTGGATACCGCTGTCGCGCTGGAAATCGTGGAGGGTGTTCGGGCCGATGTAGTCGTACCAGTTGTAGACGTGCACGCTCGGCGCGTCAGCGGCCATGGCGATCGAGCTGGCGCCAATACCGGCCAGCAGGCCCAGTTGAATGCTGAGGTTGATACAGCCACGGTGACCACGCATGATGCGGCACTCCTGGCCTGTGCAGGCCGGTGATGAACAGGAGTGGTCAGCCTATCGGGCTGGTCACGCCTGACCCATTCCCATCATGGGTTACTCAAAAGGGGTAGTGCTTGGACGCGTTGCTGCAGGAACTGCCAGTGCATCAGAGCCTGGCGCGGGTATTTGCCAGTGTCGGTCAGGACGGTTTCTGGCGTGCGCTGGTGGACACGTTGCGGCTGCTGGTGCCGCTGGACAACGCGCTGGTGGCGCTGATGAAAGCCGGGCAGGCGCCGCAATTGCTGATCGACTTCGACAGCAAGGGCCGCCCCGACGAGCAGGAAGAACTGGCCGGTTACAGTGCCGGGATGTACCTGCTCGATCCGTTTTACCAGAGCGCCTCGACCGGCATTGCTGATGGTTTGCACAGCCTCGCCTCGGTGGCGCCGGACCAGTTTCTGCACAGCGAGTACTACCAGAGTTACTTTCGTTCGGTGGTGGGCGAGGACGAGTTGCAGTTCATGATCAACGTCGAGGGCGGCGTGCTCGGTTTGTCATTGGGCCGTTCGACGCCGTTCGACATGGCCGAGCAGGGCCGGTTGCTGTGCGTGCGCGATTGGGTGTTGGCGGCAATGCGTCGGCATGTGCAGTTGCTGCCGCCGCAGGGCGCGGCGGCGGAAGCGGTGGTCGGTGATCTGGCGGCATTGCTCGATCGCTTCGACGCGCGGCTGACGGTGCGCGAGGTCGATACGGCGCGGCTGATTTTGCAGGGCTTTTCCAGCAAGGCGATGGCCCAGCAGATGGGCATTTCGCCGGAGACGGTCAAGGTGCATCGGCGCAATCTTTATCACAAGCTCAATGTCACCGGGCATGGCGAGTTGTTTGCTTTGGTGCTGCGCCCACCAACTCCCTGACCCAACACAATCCCCCTGTAGGAGTGAGCCTGCTCGCGATAGCGGTGTGTCAGATATCACCTATTTGACTGATAGACCGCTATCGCGAGCAGGCTCACTCCTACAAGGGATCTTCGGGGTGTCAGATAGTGCGCTGGAAGATCAGGGCCTTGAGACCGCTTTCAGGATCTATGTCTGGAAACTCCGGCGGGTTCTCCAGTCGCTCTACAAAGCGCAGACTCGGCGCTTCCTGTGTCACGCCCTCAATCAGAAAATCCGAACCAAACGCCGGATCATTCATGCACGCCAGCACGGTGCCGTTGGCGGTGAGCAATTCCGGCAAGCGGCGCAGCACGCGCTGGTAATCCTTGGTCAGCAGGAAACTGCCTTTCTGGAACGACGGCGGATCGATGATCACCAGATCATACGGGCCGCTGTTGATCACCTTGCCCCAGGACTTGAACAGGTCGTGGCCGAGGAAACTGACTTTGCTCAGGTCATGGCCGTTCAAGCGATGATTGTCGCGGCCACGGCTCAGGGCCGCGCGGGACATGTCCAGGTTGACCACATGACTGGCGCCGCCATCGATGGCCGCCACGGAAAAACCGCAGGTGTAGGCAAACAGATTGAGCACACGTTTGCCGTTGGCCTGCTCGCGCACCCAGTTGCGCCCGTAACGCATGTCGAGAAACAGCCCGGCGTTCTGTTTGCGGCCCAGATCGACGCGATACTGCAAGCCGCCCTCGACGATGCTCATTTCGTCGATCTCTTCACCCAGCAGCCATTCGGCGGTGCTCTGCGGCAAATAGCGATGCTGGATCAGCAACGTGTGGGCGCCGGACTGTTTCCATTCGGCGGAACCGGTGAGTTCCATCAGCAACGCCTTGAGATCGTCCAGTTGCTCAGGCGCCGGCTCCTTGAACAGCGACACCAGCACCACGCCTTGCAGCCAGTCCACCGTCAACTGCTCCAGCCCGGCCCAGCAGCGTCCGCGCCCGTGGAACAGGCGACGGGTTTCGCTCGGTGCAGCCGCGAGGGCCGGCAGCAGATGGGCATGGAGGGTGGCGAGGGCTTCAGGGTTCATCGGTCAGGATCGGCAAGCAAAAGGGCCGGCATTTTAACCACAAATACGCCGTCATGAACGATTGCCGGCGACGGGCAAAAACGGCCTTTCGCAAAAGACCTGTATCAAAAATGAATTTCTGCAGAGCCCGCTGCTCATACCAGTTAAGCAGCGGATTCAAGCCGCTAAATCGTTAATGCAATTCAGGGAGTGCAGTTCCATGTGCCCAATACCTACGGCGAGCGCGCACCTTCCTGACGGATTGATTCTGGTGGTTGAGGATGATCCGTTGATTCTGGAGTTTCTCTGCGAAATTCTTCAGGAGGAAGGTTTCAAAGTCGAGCCACGTACCAGCGCGGATGACGCCAAGCTGTATCTGGAAGAGCACGCGCCGGAAGTGGCCTTGCTGCTGACCGACATCACCATGCCCGGCGAAATCAATGGCGCCGGGTTGGCCAATCTGGTCGGCGAACGCTGGCCGGACAAGCCGGTCATGGTCATGTCCGGCTATGAAACCCCGGAGACATCGGGGGTCAAGCACCCGGTGGCGTTCATCAAGAAGCCGTGGGCCATCGGCCAGTTACTCGACTGCGTGGATAGCGCGTTCAAGTCCAAGGCTCCGCGCCTGCACTGAGATGCCGGGACGAATCGCCGGGCAAAAATGCTACATTGCCCGGCCAATCCGCCCAGTCTTGTCAAAGGATGCGATCTTTTGTCTGCTCACGATAACGTCTTCGATCGCGCGTTCGGCGCGTTTCTGTTCGACATGGACGGCACCGTCCTTAACTCCATCGCCGCCGCCGAGCGGATCTGGGCAGCCTGGGCCGTGCGCCATGGCGTCGATGTGGAAACGTTTTTGCCGACCATTCATGGTGTGCGCGCGATCGACACCATCACCCGGCTGAACCTGCCGGGGGTGGATGCCGAGGCGCAAGCGGCGTTCATCACCGAGGCGGAAATCGAAGACGTTGAAGGCATTGTCGAGATACCCGGCGCGGCGAGATTTCTCAATAGCCTGCCCAAAGATCGCTGGGCGATGGTGACGTCGGCGCCACGGGATCTGGCGTTGCGGCGCATGGCGGCGGCGGGGATTCCAGAGCCTGCGGTGATGATCACCGCGGAAGATGTGAAGGCTGGCAAACCTGATCCGGCCGGCTATTTACTGGCGGCCAAGCGACTGGGTCTGGAGCCTCGTGATTGTCTTATCTTCGAAGACGCCACCGTTGGTATTCAGGCTGCCGAAGCGGCTGGCGCGGCGTTGATGATCATCACCACCACGCATCAGCATCCGCTGGAAACCACCCATGCGACGTTGGCCAGTTATGCTGCGATCAGCGTCAAGATCGATAGCGACGGTCAACTCCACCTGCAAAAAAACTGACACCCCGAAATCCCTGTGGGAGCGAGCTTGCTCGCGAAAGCGATGGGTCAGCCACCATCAATAGTGACTGTGCCGCCGTCTTCGCGAGCAAGCTCGCTCCCACAGGATCCTGAGTGAGTTCGAAAATCAATAAACCCCCGGCACCAACCGCCAGCTCCGTGCGCAATAAGCGTCGTACTCCGCGCCAAACTGCGCCCGCAGCAGGGCTTCTTCCGAATGAATCCGGGCAATCAACGGGATCAACGTCAGCGCCGCCAGCATCAACCCGACCACCGAACGAAACGCCAATGCCCAGCCCACGGCATTGATCACCAACCCCAGATAACTCGGATTGCGCAGCCGTTGGTAAATGCCATCGGTGACCAATCGGTGCCCCGGTTGAATCGCCACCAGTCCGCTGAAACGTCGTCCCAGCACAAACACCGGCCACAACCGCAGTGTGCCGCCGACGATAAACAACAGAGCACCGAGCCAACGCACGCCTTCACCGCCCAGCGTCCAGAAATTCACCTGGTCGCAATAGGCCGGCAGAAAACCACTGAGCAGCCCGATCACCCCAAACGCCGGAATCACCCAGCGATTGGCGCGGTCTTCACGTTCGCCAGAGCTGAGGTTGACCTCACTGAACAGCGAAGCAATCACCATGGCCACCGTCGCCAGTGCGACGATCACCAGCGAACCGTGGGAAAAGAACATCGCCACGCCGCCAATGCCCCACACCGCCAGTCCGAGGTAGGCAAGTGTGGCGAGTACCGCAACGACGGTCATTTGTGCGGACATTCTCATGGTCAACTCACGGCTGGATGCTGATCTGATGAGTGTAGATCCACCGCAAAACCTGTGGGAGCGAGCCTGCTCGCGAAAGCGTTGGGTCAGTCAATTTTGATCCTGGATGTGCCGGCCCCTTCGCGAGCAGGCTCACTCCCACAGGTTATGGGGTAGATTTCAATCTGTGAACGACACGAATTCCTGTGGGAGCGAGCTTGCTCGCGAAGAGGCCCTGTCAGTCAGCGGCTATCTCACCGTCAGTCAGGACTTTGCGGAAGGTCTCGACCAATGGCCGCAAGTTGATCCGGTGCCACGCCGCCCACAATGGCGTGGTCAAGGTCAGCCACGGCAGCTCCCGCAGCACTACGCCCGGCGGTGCGTTATGGCTCAGGCCTTTCTGGATCATCGCAATCCCCAGCCCCGACGCCACCAGACCCAGCGCAGTAAACGGTTCGGTCGCCTGCATGCGCACATCCGGGGTGAATCCCGCGCGGATGCAGGCGCTGACGAACTCATCGTTGGCGTCCTGACGCGGCTGCACGCCTATCCATTCCTGATTGGCCAGATCCTCCGGGTTCAACGCAGCTCGCTGCGCCAGCGGATGCTGCTCCGGCAACGCCAGCAGCATCGGGTCATCGAGCACCTGGAAACTCAGCAGATCCGGATCGTCATCGGTCGGCGGCTCGCTCACCAACGCGATATCGAGACTACGCTGTCGCAAGCCCTCCAATTGCTCGGCAGAACTGAGGTTGTACAGCGCGACATGCACATTCGGCCGGTCCACGCGTAACACACGCAAGGCATTGGGCAGAACCCCGGCGTGCATGGCGTTTTCGATATAGCCGATGCACAAACCGCCTTCTTCGCCACGGCCAAGGCGCTTGCCGAGGGATTCCAGGCGATTGGCGTGGGTGAGCAGGGCGCGGGTTTCGGCGAGGAAGGTCTGGCCATCACGGGTCAGGCGAATGCGTTGCTGGCTGCGCTCGAACAGCGTCAGGCCCAGGCGTTCTTCGAGCTGGGCGATCTGCCGGCTCAGTGGCGACTGAGAAATATGCAGCCGTTCGGCGGCGCGGCCGACGTGTTCTTCCTCGGCGACTACAACGAAGTAGCGCAATTGGCGGATGTCGATCATGTCAGACCTATAGGGACTCAAGTGCTGCAGATTATGTCTTGGACGGTCTCGGTGGCGCAATCTAGGATCTGCTCAACGGTCACACCGACCAAGAATGTATGAGGACAGTCCAATGAGCTTGAAAGACAAACTGCCCGGGCAACTGGGCTTCGGCACCGCGCCGCTGGGCAACATGTTTCGCGCCATCCCCGAAGAAGAAGCGCAGGCCACTGTGCATGCCGCCTGGGATGCCGGTGTGCGCTACTTCGACACCGCGCCGTTTTACGGTTCGGGGCTGTCGGAGATCCGCCTTGGTGAGGCACTCAAGCAATACAAGCGCGACGATTACTTGCTGAGCAGCAAGGTCGGCCGGGTGATTCTCGATGAAATCGAAGACGCCGCCGCCCGCGATCTCGGCGAGAAGAGCGGGGTGTTCGAACACGGTCGGCCGAACAAGATCGTCAACGACTACAGCGCCGACGCGACTATGCGTTCGATCGAAGACAGCCTCAAGCGTCTGCAAACCGATCGCCTCGACATCGTCTGGGTGCACGACATCGCTCAAGACTTCTACGGCGATCAATGGCTGGAGTACTTCAATCAGGCCCGCACTGGTGCATTCAAAGTGCTGACCCGCTTGCGTGAAGAAGGCGTGATCAAGGCCTGGGGCCTGGGCGTGAACAAAGTCGAGCCGTGCGAACTGACCCTCGACCTCAGCGAAGCGCAGCCGGATGGTTTCCTGTTGGCTGGCCGCTACACGCTGCTCGACCACGAACGCCCGTTGCAACGCCTGATGGATGCAGCGCTGGCGCAGAACGTTGAAATCGTCGTCGGTGGCCCTTATAGCTCGGGAATCCTCGCGGGCGGCTCGCACTTCGAATACCAGCAGGCCAGCCCTGAAGTCATCGCCAAGGTCGAGCAGATCAAACGCATCGCCGCCGCTTACAACGTTGATATCAAAGCCGCTGCGCTACAGTTCTCGCTGGCCAATCCCGCTGTTGCGGCGGTGATTCCCGGCGCAAGCAAACCGCAACGCATCGCCGAAGACGTCGCGGCATTGTCGGCCAGTATTCCTGCCGGTTTCTGGCAGGCGATGCGCGACGCCCAACTGGTTTCTGAACGTGCACCATTGCCAATCGATGAGGTGAAAGCATGAAGATTGATCTGAGTGGAAAACTGGCCATTGTCAGCGGCAGCACTGCTGGTATCGGCTTGGGCATCAGCCAGTCGCTGGCCGAAGCTGGCGCCACGGTGGTGGTGATCGGCCGCGACACGGGCAAAGTTGAACAGGCGTTGGCGAGTATTCGCGAGAAAGTCCCGGGTGCGCAGTTGCGTGGTCTGGCTGCCGATCTGGGCACCGCGGAGGGCGCGCAGAAGCTGTTCGCCGCTGAACCGCGTGCGGACATTCTGGTGAACAATCTCGGCATCTTCGACGCCGTGGATTTCTTCGAAGCGCCGGACAGCGAGTGGACGCGTTTCTATGAGGTCAACGTGATTTCCGGCGTGCGCCTGGCGCGGCACTACGTGCCGGGGATGGTCGAGCAGGGCTGGGGCCGGGTGATCTTCCTGTCCTCGGAATCCGGCGTGGCCACGCCAGCGGACATGATCAACTACGGCGTGACCAAAAGCGCCAATCTGGCGGTGTCCCACGGTCTGGCCAAACGTCTGGCTGGCACCGGGGTGACGGTCAATGCGATCCTGCCGGGGCCGACCTTCACCGACGGCCTGCAAGACATGCTCAAGGATGCCGCCGCCGAATCCGGGCGCAACCTGCGCGATGAGGCCGATGCCTTTGTGCTCAAGGCCCGCCCGACCTCGATCATCCAGCGCGTGGCGGATGTCGAAGAAGTCGCGCACCTGGTGACCTACATTGCTTCGCCGCTGTCCTCGGCCACCACCGGCGCCGCGTTGCGCGTCGATGGCGGCGTGGTCGACAGCCTGACTATCTGAATTCTGGAGAGACGTTTATCTATGCCAACAGCATCCGCAACCATCGACATTCCGGCCTCGGCCGATCAGGTCTGGCAATTGATCGGCGGCTTCAACACGCTGCCCGATTGGCTGCCCTTTATTCCCAAGAGTGAACTGAGCGACGGTGGCCGTGTGCGCACCTTGCAAACCGCTGACGGCGCTGTGGTGGTCGAGCGCCTGCAAGCGTTCGATAACGCCGCGAAGACTTACAGCTATTCGATCGAACAGGCACCGTTTCCGGCGACTGATTACCTGGCGACGATCAAGGTCGAAGCCCAGGGGCAGGGCGCACGCGTGACGTGGTCGGGGCGTTTCAACGCCAAAGGCGTGAGTGATGAGGAAGTGGTGGCGTTGTTCAGTGGCATCTATCAGGGTGGCCTCGAGGCACTCCGAGCCAATTACCCAACCTGAGTTGATGATCGTTCCCACGCTCTGCGCGGGAATGCAGCCCGGGACGCTCCGCGTCCCTTTCGCAAGCTGGAACGCGGAGCGTCCCTTGAGGCATTCCCACGCAGAGCGTGGGAACGATCATGTCGGGAATCAGGAATTCTCGATCAGGCTCTGCCGGCAATCGAGCAGCAGTTTCGCCCCGCCCAGATCACTGCTGCCGACTTCAAGACTGAAGCCATGCAAGCTGACAATCGCCGCCACAATCGACAATCCGAGGCCAAAGCCACCCTGCGGTTGCCCACCCTCGGCTCGATAGAAGCGCTGGAACACCGCCTCACGCTCAGCCTCGGGAATCCCCGGCCCTGAGTCGTGCACCTCAATCCGCGTCTGCCCTCCTGCGTTCACCCCACGCAGCATCACTGTGCCGCCCGGTGGTGTGAACTTGATCGAGTTACTCAGCAGATTGGCCAAGGCCTCGAACAGCAACGCCCGATCACCATTGAGTGGCGGCAGCGTCTCCGGCATGTTCAGCTCGAAACGCAGCTCGCCTTCCTCGGCCAATGGCAAATAAAACTCGTGCAATTCTTCCAGCAATTGCACCGGATCGAGTTCGACAAAACCTGAACGGCGCTGGCGATCCTCAAGCTCGGAAATCCGCAACAACCCGCGAAACCGCGCCATCAGCGTGTCCGCTTCGGCGAGCACCAGATCCAGTTGCGCCGCTTCCTGCGAACCTTCACCAGCCTGCTGCTGCATGCGATACAACTGCGCGCGCAGGCGCGTCAGTGGCGTGCGCAGATCATGGGCGATGTTGTCGCAGACGCCTTTGACTTCATTCATCAAGCGCTCGATGCGCTCCAGCATCGCATTGACGATGGCCGCGAGCATGTCCAGTTCATCGCGGCGATTGGACAGGGGCAGGCGCCGGGTCAGGTCGCCGGCAACAATCGCCTGAGCGCTGGCCTGAATCGCCCGGATGCGCCGCAACGGCCGACGCCGTAGTAAATGCCAACCGGCAATGCCCGGCAGAATCGTCAGCGACACGCCCCAGAACAACGCATGCAAAATGATCCGCGTGACGGCGAACAGCGAGCCGTTGTCGCGCAGCAACACCAGCCAGCGCCCATCGCGGGTTTGTGTGGCCACCGCATCGCAGCTGTCATTGGGCAGGGTCGGGTCATCGGAGTCGGCGCATTCGGCAAGCATGTGGATCTTGCCGTCCAGCGGCAGGCCTTCGGGGATCTGCTGGAGCGCTCCACCGAGGTAAACGCCGTTGGCGTCGAACAGGCCATAGGCGTCGATGCCGCGAATGTCGAAGGTCATGCTGGCGGCGAGGGCGTCTTCCAGTTGTTCGCCGCGAAAGTGCGAAAACAGGTGCTGACGTTGCATCAACGAGTGTTTGGCGAGGTTGTCGAGGTAGCCGGAGACCTCGTAATACATGACCCCCATGAGGATCGCGCTCCAGGCCACGAACAGCGAACTGTACAGCGCCAGCAATCGGCTGCTGGAGGAGCGCCAGCCGTCAGACGGGTTCGGCAATGACATAACCCGAGCCCCGTACCGTGCGGATCAGCGGCACATGGCCGGCGGCGTCGATCTTCTTGCGCAGACGGCCGATGTGCACGTCGATCAGGTTGGTGCCGGGGTCGAAGTGATAGCCCCAGACCTCTTCGAAAATCATCATCCGCGAAAGGATCTGGCCACTGTTGCGCATCAGGAATTCGAGCAACTTGTACTCGGTCGGCAACAGCGTAAGCACCTGTTCGGCGCGGCGCGCTTCGTGGCTGATCAAGTCGAGTTCAAGGTCGGCGACCTGCAGCGTCGTTGCCTGAGTAGCGCCGCTGTTCTGCCGACGCAACAGGACTTCAACCCGTGCGGCCATCTCGTCGGTGGCGAACGGTTTGGTCAGGTAGTCATCGCCGCCAGCGCGCAAGCCGCGTACGCGTTCGTCGACATCGGAGAGCGCGCTGATCATCAGAATCGGCGTGGCCACGCCCATGGTGCGCAGGGTGGTAACGATGGCCAGGCCATCGAGTTCGGGCAACATGCGGTCGAGGGTGATCAGGTCGTAGTTGCCGCTCACGGCGCGGTCGAGGCCTTCGCGACCATTGTCGACCCAGTCGACTTCCAGCCCGTGGCTGCTCAGTTCGGCGACGATTTCCCGAGCGGTCACGGCGTCGTCTTCGATGGTCAAGATACGAGTCATAGGCAGGCCTGCTGATCGGTTCAAACGGAATGGCAGCATTTTGCCAAGAAATTGCGCTGGCGCTTTAAATTAACTTTCATGTTGACCTGTCACAAACGCAGATTTGGAGTGCTATTGATACTTGAGGCCAATGCATAAAACCCGCTGTTATCCGGCAATTATTGCAATTTGCAAGGTTTGCGTAAGTTCACTCTTTGTAACTGATTGAAATTAATAGGTTTATTTAGTTTTCGCGACTGGCACGGTCACTGCAATTCATCTGATGACGAGTTGTAACACCATTTTTCATGCCTGGAGCAGAACAACAATGAATAGATCCTCTGATGGGTTTTATCCCGCCGTTGAAGAGTCGAGCAGCGTTTCGGGCGTGTCCTGGGGCGCGATCTTCGCCGGTGCTGCGGCTGCCGCTGCACTGTCGATGATTCTGGTGTTGCTCGGTTTCGGTTTGGGTTTCTCTGCCGTTTCACCGTGGGCCGGAGAGGGCGTCAGCGCCAAGGGCCTGGGCATTTCCACGATAGTCTGGCTGGCGGCGACGCAAATCATCGCTTCCGGCATGGGTGGCTACATCGCCGGTCGCCTGCGGGTGAAGTGGGCGAACATGCACGGTGACGAAGTGTATTTCCGCGACACCGCGCACGGTTTCCTGGCCTGGTGCGTGGCTACATTGGTCACTGCAGTGCTGGTGGTCGGTTCGGTCAGCAGCGTGATCAGTGGTGGTGTGCAGGCCGGTGCCAGTGTGGCTGGCGGTGCTGCCAGCGCCATGACTCAAGCAGCCGGTTCTGCGGCGGCCAACACCGACAGCAACCAGTACGGCTACTACATCGACAGCCTGTTCCGCGATGACCGTCCGGCCTCCGTCAGCGATGACGCCGCTCATGGCGCTGTGGCACGGATCTTCGCGCAAAGCCTGGCCAACGGTCAGCTGAGTGCTGAAGACCGTACTTACCTCGCACAACTGGTCGCGCAACTGACCAACCTGACTCAGGCCGATGCCGAACGCCGCGTTGACGAGATTTATGCGCGCACTCAGAAAGCCCTCGCCGACGCCAAAGTCAAAGCTCAACAAGCCGCCGATACCGCTGCGAAGGTCGCTGCCTGGACCTCGCTGTGGATGTTCATTTCGCTGTTGGCCGGTGCGTTCTTCGCCAGCCTCGCGGCTACTTACGGCGGTCGTCGTCGTGATGCCGTCGAGTACGTAGAAGTCGACACCTACACCACGACCACTCCAGTCCGTTAAACAAGGAGCATCACCATGCGCTCATTACTGCTGTTTTTCCTCGGCGTGCCAATCCCGATCATCATCCTGATCGCCCTGTTCGTGCACTGATTGCTTGATTGAGGCGTATGCCTCGGCCGCTTCCACCTTCGGGTGGAAGCGGCTTTTTGCTTTCTGACGGGCAACAAGGGGAGAATCCGCGCTGTGCTGTATTTCGATAGACCTCTGATTAAGGATGAAAACGTTGAACAAGAAGGAAATCAAACGTCAGTTGAGGGAGATGCTCGACGCCGGTCGCTCGAAAACCGAAACCTTCAAGGCGTTGTCCGGCGGCGCAGTCAAGGACAAGGTGCTGGCGTATTTGATCGGCTCGTGGCCCGATCCAGAACTGATTGATCGTCACGCCGGCAAGATAAAGGTGCTGCTCGGGCTGACCTATATCCAGGCGTTGATCGGGCTGGTGGGCGGTTACTTCCTCGGTCTGACGATCAGCACCGGTTGGGCCATCGGCATGGGGTTGTTTGCCGGTGTCGTACCTTTGCTGTTCGCTTGGGGCTTTTACCGCAACGTGGCGCAGGCCTACACCGTGTATGTATTTCTCTCGATCACCCAGATGCCACGTATGTTCAAGGACTATGGCGAAGATCCGATAGGCACGGTGATTGGCGTAGCGATCACGTTGGCCATGGTCTTTTTCGTCGCTTGGCTGAAAAACCTGCTGTTTCCTGACCTGGGTTTCTTCGGTGCAAAAAAGATCAAAGGGCAGTACGTCTTCTCCAACTGATCGTTGGACAATCCAGCCGCTTTCACTGGCCTGGATCAATATTTCGCCGGGCGATATCGCCTAACGTAAATGATCCAGGCCTTTGCTGAGGCATGAACTACAGTGCTTCACGCGCACCTTGTTGCGCTGACGAAGTAGCTGCGTCGACGCCCCTCACAGCCACGATAAATGCGTCGACCCGGTGTAGTGCAGCAAGGAGCTGACACCACCTCAACCGAACTCTCACGGATGAACATAGTAATGCACTGCCAAGAAAGAACCTTCGATATCCAGCCGTTGGCGCAGGCGGACATGACCGTCCACATCAACGGTCAAGCGGTCACCGCCGCCATCGGCGAAACCGTCCTCAGCGTTATCCAGTCCCTCGGCGTTCGCCAGATTGCCCGCAACGATCACGACCAGATCACCGGCGCCTATTGCGGCATGGGCGTGTGCCAGTGCTGTCTGGTGAAAATCAATGGCCGGCACAAACGCCGTGCCTGTCAGACCGTGGTGCGCGACGGCATGGAGATTGAAACCCAGGTCAACCGCATCACCACGCAAGAGGTGATCGTATGAGCCAGCAACCGGTCATCGTCGGCGGCGGCCCGGCGGGGATGGCGGCGGCCATCGAACTGGCGCGCCACGGCGTGCGCTGCACCTTGCTCGAAGAAGCTTCGCGCCTCGGCGGTGTGGTCTATCGCGGGCCGTTGCGTGATGGCGTGCAACTGGATTATCTCGGCCCGCGTTACTCCGAAGCACTGGGCAAACTGCACGGTGATTTTCAGGAACAGGCCGGGCTGATCGACGTGCGCCTCAACCATCGCGTGGTCGGCGCCGAAGGCACCCGCGCGCTGGTGGTGCTCGATGGCGACGAGCAGTTACACGAGATCGAGTATCCGCAATTGCTCCTGGCTGCCGGTTGTCATGAACGCAGCGTGCCGTTTCCGGGCTGGACGTTGCCGGGGGTGATCATGCTCGGCGGTCTGCAACTGCAAATCAAAAGTGGCGTGGTCAAGCCGCAAGGGCCGGTGATCATCGCCGGCACCGGGCCGTTGCTGCCGCTGGTGGCGACGCAGTTGCATGCGTCGGGCGTCAGCGTCGCGGGCGTGTATGAGGCTTGCGCGTTCGGCAAGATTGCCCGCGAAAGTCTGGCGCTGCTGAACAAACCGCAATTGTTCCTCGATGGTTTGAGCATGCTCGCCTACCTGAAACTGCACGGTATCTCGATGAACTACGGCTGGGGCGTGGTCGAGGCGCATGGCGAGGGCGAGCTGAAAAGCGTCAGCGTCGCGCCTTACTCGGCCACGTGGGAACCGGACATGAGCCGCGTCGAGCGCTTCGAAGCCAAGACCCTCGCGGTCGGTTATGGCTTTATTCCGCGCACCCAACTGAGTCAGCAGATGGGCCTGGATCATGGCTTCAGTGACGACGGTTACCTGCGCGCCAACGCCAACGTCTGGCAGCAAAGCAATGAGCCGCACGTGCATCTGGCCGGCGACATGGGCGGGATTCGCGGTGGAGAAGCGGCGATGCTTGCTGGCAAGATCGCCGCAACCTCGATTCTCCTGCAACGCGGCGTGCTCGAGGAGGAATTGGCGCGTGTGCGTCGCGACCGCTACTTGAGCAAACTCAAAGCCATCGTGCGCTTTCGCGCTGCCGTGGATCGTTACACCGAACGCGGTGTCGGCCAGACCGCATTACCTGCCGCTGACACGGTTATCTGCCGTTGCGAGCACGCCACCCGCGCCGACATCGACCTGGCGCTGGAGCAAGGCGTGCAAGACATCGCCAGCCTGAAAATGCGCACCCGCGTAAGCATGGGCGATTGCCAGGGGCGCATGTGCGTCGGCTACTGCAGCGATCGCTTGCGTCAGGCTACCGGGCGCAAGGACGTCGGTTGGTTGCGCCCGCGTTTTCCGATTGATCCGATTCCTTTTTCCGCGTTCCAGTCCGTTGGCACGGAGGCCGCTGCCCATGAGTAAGTTCTACGACGTGATCATTGCCGGCGGCGGCGTGATCGGGGCGTCCTGCGCCTATCAATTGTCCAAGCGCAAAAACCTCAAGGTCGCGCTGATCGATGCCAAGCGCCCGGGCAACGCCACCCGTGCTTCTGCCGGTGGTTTGTGGGCGATCGGTGAGTCGGTCGGCCTCGGTTGCGGGGTGATTTTCTTCCGCATGATGTCGGCCAACCGCAAGCGCGAAACCCAGGGCGCGGCGGTGGCAGTGGACGCAAGCACGCCGCACATTCTGCCGGAGTCATTCTTCGATTTCGCCCTGCAGTCCAACGCGCTGTACCCGGCGCTGCACCGTGAGCTGAAAGACAACCACGGCATGGATTTCAAGTTCGAAAAGACCGGGTTGAAATTCGTCATTTACGACGATGAAGACCGGCTCTACGCCGAGCACATCGTCGGCTGCATTCCGCACCTGGCCGATCAGGTGCGCTGGCTCGACCAAGCGGCGCTACGCGAGTCTGAACCGAGCGTCAGCCACGAAGCACGCGGGGCACTGGAGTTTCTCTGCGATCACCAGGTCAGCCCGTTCCGCCTCGCCGATGCCTACATGGAAGGTGCACGGCAGAACGGCGTCGACATCTTCGTCAACACCAACGTCACCGGTGTGTTGCATCACGGCAGTCGCGTCACCGGTGTGCAGACGGCCGAGGAGGGCGTGTTCCACTGCAAGACGCTGATCAACGCCGGCGGTGCCTGGGCGGCTGATCTGAGCGAATGGGCGACGGGCATTCGCATCCCGGTGAAACCGGTGAAGGGCCAGATTCTGCTCACCGAGCGCATGCCGAAGATTCTCAACGGCTGCCTGACCACCAGCGACTGCTACGTGGCGCAGAAGGACAACGGCGAGATCCTGATTGGCAGCACCACCGAAGACAAAGGCTTCGACGTCACCACCACCTACCCGGAAATCGCCGGGCTGGTGCAGGGGGCGGTGCGCTGCCTGCCGGAACTCAAGGACGTCAATCTGAAACGCACCTGGGCGGGTTTGCGTCCGGGTTCGCCGGATGAGTTGCCGATTCTCGGGCCGATGCGCGGGGTGGAAGGGTATTTGAATGCCTGCGGACACTTCCGCACCGGCATTCTGACCTCGGCGATTACCGGTGTGTTGCTGGACAAACTGGTCAACGATGAACCGTTGCCGCTGGATATCACACCGTTTCTGGCGGACCGCTTTGAGGTGGCGCCGGTCAAGCAAGTGCTGGAACTGGAACTGGTCTGACCTTGGCAAGATGATCGTTCCCACGCTCCGCGTGGGAATGCCTCAAGGGACGCTCCGCGTTCCAGCTCGCGAATTGGAACGCAGAGCGTCCCGGGCTGTATTCCCACGCGGAGCGTGGGAACAATCGGGAGTGGCTCAGGTGTTGCGGGATTCTTCTTCCAGCTGGTCCGATTCAAACAACCGCGCCAGTTCCGCCCGGGCTTCCTGGGCGGTTTGCAGGACTTTGGCGGCGTCGTCGTAGACCGCGTGTTGCGCCTCCAGCACCTGTTCGTCGTGATGCTTGAAGCGCTTGATCCGCGCATCGGCCTGGGCCTGGGTCAAACCAAGTCCCACCAAGGTACGCCGGCTCATTTCCAGGCTCGAATAATAAGTCTCACGAATCGCTTCCGCGCCAACATCGACCAAACGGTGCACGTGCTGACGGTTACGTGCCCGAGCGATGATCTTCATGTGCGGATACAGCTTGCGCACCACCTCGGCGGTCTTGATGTTGGTCTCCGGATCGTCCGTGGCAATCACGAAATATTCCGCCTCGCCGACCTTGGCGGCATTGAGGATTTCCGGGCGCATCGGGTCGCCGTAGAACACCGGCACACCGCCAAAACTGCGCGACAGTTCAATGGTTTCCACCGAGGTGTCCAGCGCGACGAACTTGATGTTCTGCGCACGCAGAATCCGCGCGACGATCTGGCCCATCCGGCCCATGCCGGCGATCACCACACGCGGAGTGTCGGTGTCGATCTCGCGGTATTTTTCCGGCACTTCCACCGGCTGCACTTTCGGGCTGACCAGCCGCGCGCAGATCAACAGCAACAACGGCGTGACCGCCATCGACAGGGTGATGGTCAGCACCAGCAGGTCGTACAGACGCGGCTCAAACAGGCCCTGATCGCGACCGATCTTGAACACCACAAAGGCGAATTCACCACCCGCCGCCAAGACGATACCGAGGCGAATCGCACTGACCTTGTTCAAGCCACCGGCCAGACGCCCGACGACGAACAGCAGCGGCAGTTTCAGCCCGATCAACAGCAGCGTCAGCCCCAACACGGTGATCGGCGCGCTGAGCAGCAAGCTGAGGTTGGCGCCCATGCCGACGCTGATGAAAAACAGCCCGAGCAGCAGACCTTTGAACGGCTCGATCTGCGCTTCCAGTTCATGGCGATATTCCGAATCCGCCAACAGCAGACCGGCGAGAAACGCCCCCAGCGCCATCGACACACCGACCAGATCCATCAACCACGCCGTGCCGATCACCACCAGCAACGCCGTAGCCGTCGACACTTCCGGCAGACCGGTTTTCGCCACCACGCGGAACACCGGACGCAACAGATAACGCCCACCAACCACGACCACGGCGATACCGCCGAGCACCTGCAACGCATGGTTCAGGCTTTCCGCGTTACTGGTGTCGTGAGCACCACCCGCCAGCATCGGCACCAGTGCGATCAACGGGATCGCGGCGATGTCCTGAAAAAGCAGAATCGCGAACGCCAGTCGCCCATGGGGGCTGGTCAGCTCCTTGCGCTCGGCCAGACTTTGCAGACCGAATGCCGTCGAGGACAGCGCCAGACCAAGGCCGAGGACGATCGCACTGTTCAGCGGTTGGCCAAACACCGACAGCGCCAGCACGCCGATCACCGAAGCCGTCAGCAACACCTGCGCCAGACCAACGCCGAACACCGATTTGCGCATCACCCACAAGCGTCGCGGCGACAGCTCAAGCCCAATGATGAACAGCAGCAACACCACGCCCAGTTCGGAAATATGCGCGACGCTTTGCGGGTTGCCGATCAGACCCAAAACCGACGGGCCGATGATCACCCCGGCAAACAGATAACCGAGCACGGCGCCCAGTTGCAGACGTTTGGCCAAAGGCACGGTGAGCACGGCCGCGAACAGAAAGACGACAGCGGCTTGCAACAGATTGCCTTCATGGGGCATGGGGGGTTACTCCTGACAACGGTACGGCGGGGGTGACAAGGATAAGGGCTACAGCGACTTTTCATCCACCGAAGATCCCCTGTAGGAGCTGTCGAGTGCAACGAGGCTGCGATCTTTTGATCTTGCTTTTGCCTTCGAAGAATCAAGATCAAAAGATCGCAGCCTGCGGCAGCTCCTACAGGGGATCTTCATGTGGTCTGTAATAAATTGCATCAATTGGTTACATTCATAACCTCTACGAATCAATCCCCCGAGTCCCGCCATGGCCATCAACTTCGACCTTAACGACCTGCAAGCCTTTCGCGCCGTGGTCGAGCAGGGCAGTTTTCGCAAGGCCGCCGACACCGTGCGCCTGTCGCAACCGGCGTTGAGCCGGCGCATTGAAAAGCTCGAAGACGCCCTCGGCGTGAAACTCTTCGAACGCACCACGCGCAAGGTCAGCCTGACCCAGGCCGGACGCGGCTTCATGCCCAGCGTCGAGCGTTTGCTCGATGATCTCGACGTCGCGTTATTGGGCATCAGCGAAGTCGCATCGACCCGTTTGGGCCATGTCACCGTCGCCTGCGTGCCTTCGGCGGCGTACTACTTCATGCCCCGCGTGGTTGCGCGCTATCACCAGCAATTCCCACGGATCAAAGTCAAAGTGCTCGACTCCAGTGCGCACGATGTCTTGAGTGCGGTGGTCAACGGCGAGGCGGATTTCGGCTTGAGTTTCCTCGGCACGCAGGATGCCAAAATCGAGTTCGAACCGCTTGTGCAGGAGTGCTACGTCGTCGCTTGTCGCCGCGATCACCCGCTGGCTGGGCGCAGCAGTGTGAGCTGGGACGAGTTCTATCAGCAGGATTACATCTCGCTCGACAAGACCTCCGGCAACCGCTTTCTGCTCGATCAGGCGTTGAGCAGCGTAGTGCCGCAGCGTTCGAGCATCTGCGAAACCCGTCATGTGACAACGATGATCGGTCTGGTGGAGGCGGGGTTGGGGGTGGCGGCGGTGCCGCTGATGGCGATGCCGGGGCCGGATCATCCGATCCTGACGCGGGTGCCGTTGACCGACCCGCAAGTGATGCGCAGTGTCGGCATCATCAAGCGCCGGGGTCGTACGTTGACCCCGGCTGCATTGGAACTGGAGCGGCTGGTGGTGGAAATGAAAGTCCAGCCGCCAATTGTCAGCGCTTGACCGAGTCCAGTCCGGTGGCCTGCACGTCAGCTTGTGCGGCCGGCGCGGCGAGGTAGGCGAGCAGGGCTTTGGCTTCTTCAGGATGCTGTGCGCCGACCGGAATCCCGGCGGCAAAACGCGTCACCGACTGTACCGATTCCGGAATCTTCGCCACGAAACTCACGCCCGGCACCGGCAGCAATTCGCTGACCTGCTGGAAGCCCAGTTGATAGTCGCCAGTGGCAACCACCGAGCCGACCGGGATTTTCGGGATCATTTTTGCCTTCGGCTTCAGCTGATCTTCGATCCCCAGTTTCTTGAACAACTGCTGCTCGATGTAGACGCCGCTGGCGCTGTCGGAGTAGGCCACTGACTGCGCGTCGAGCAGGGTTTTCTTCAGGCCGTCGACACTGCTGATGTCCGGTTTCGGCGCGCCTTCGCGCACCACCAGGCCGATCCGCGAATCGGCCAGCTCAACGCGCGAGGCCGGGTCGACCTTGCCTTGCTTGATCAGGTCATCGAGGGCGTAGCCGACCATGATCACCACGTCGGCGTGTTCACCGCGCGCGAGGCGATTAGGGATCGCCTCCGGCGCCTTGCCCATCGACGGGCCGAGGCTGGTGGTCAGTGTGTTGCCGCTGGCGGCAGCGAATTTCGGCCCGAGAATCTTGTAGGCGGCGGTGAAGCCGCCGGAGGTCATCACGCTCAATTCTTCGGCCTGGGCCGCGAGGTTGAACGCGAGACCGGCGAGCAGGGCGGTGACAGTAAACAGTTTTTTCATGGCGAGTTTTCCTCAGGCCGCGACAGGTTGCAGACGACCACCGGCACGGCGGTACAGATAAAGAGTGGCGCACAAGGCACATAGCGCACCGATGCTCATCCAGTAACCTGGAGCGGCTTTGTCGCCGGTGTACTGAATCAGGAAGGTCGACATCGCCGGGGTGAAACCACCGAAAATCGCCGTGGCCAGGCTGTAGGCGAGGGAGAAACCGGCAACGCGCACCTCAACTGGCATGATCTCGGTGAGCGCCGGAATCATTGCGCCGTTGTACAAGCCGTAGATAAACGACAGCCACAACAGCGACAGCAACATGTGGCTGAAGCTCGGCGCCTGCACCAGATACGACAGCGCCGGATAGGTCGTGGCCAGGGCCAGCAGCGACATGGCGATCAGCACCGGACGACGGCCGATACGGTCGGACAACAGGCCACCAATCGGCAGCCAGAAGAAGTTCGACACACCGACCAGCAGCGTCACCAACAGTGCATCGGAGGTGCTCAGGTGCAGCACGGTTTTGCCGAAGGTCGGCGCGTACACGGTGATCAGGTAAAACGCGGTGGTGGTCAGCGCGACCATCAACATGCCGCCGAGTACCACACCCCAGTTCTGACCGAGGGTGCGGAACACTTCGCCCATGCTCGGGCGGTGTTTGCGTGCGGCGAACTCTTCGGTTTCCGCCAGGTTACGGCGCAGGAAAAAGATAAACGGCACGATCATGCAGCCGACGAAAAACGGAATCCGCCAGCCCCAATCGGCCACCACATCCGGCGCCATCCACGCGTTCAGCGCATAGCCCAAAGCGGCGGCGACGATGATCGCCACTTGCTGACTGGCCGACTGCCAAGCGGTGAAGAAACCTTTGCGACCCGGTGTGGCGATCTCGGCGAGATACACCGACACGCCGCCCAATTCCGCCCCAGCCGAGAAGCCCTGCAGCAAGCGCCCGATCAACACCAGTGCCGGCGCAAACAGGCCGATGCTTTCGTAACCGGGCACCAGCACGATCAATATCGTGCCGCTGGCCATGATCGACAGGGTGACGATCAAACCTTTACGCCGACCGACATCATCGATGTACGCACCGAGCACGATGGCGCCCAGCGGACGCATCAAAAAGCCTGCGCCGAACACCGCAAAGGTCATCATCAGGGAGGCGAACTCACTGCTCGCCGGGAAGAACACCGCCGCGATCTGCGTGGCATAGAAGCCGAACAGGAAGAAATCGAACTGTTCGAGGAAGTTGCCCGAGGTCACCCGGAAAATGGCACCGGCCCGCGAGCCGTTGTGAGGGATTGAGGCTGTCATAGAAAAGTACTCCACCGCTTTTATGACGTGCGCGACGGGAGGGCGGCGCACGGTTTTTATTGAGGTGGATGGTGGCGCAGGTGTAACAGGATGTTAATTGCATTGTTGGCATGGATTGATGTGCAAAGTGGATCAATGGGTTTTTTGGGTACAAATCCATTGCTGTTGTAACGGCTGTTTATGGTTTCGCCACACCAGCCCTCTCCCGAGGGAGAGGGAGCCGATTTCGGTTGGTTTTGAAACTTGCATTCGGCTCGGTATCGCACGTCGGCGCACTTCTGCCAAACACCTCGGTCAGTCCCCTCTCCCTCCGGGAGAGGGCTAGGGTGAGGGGCTCTTGATTTCCTCTAGCGCCCATCCCAGCAAAAAAAGGAATGATTCCCGAACCCGGCAGTCCGAGTTCAGGTAGCACACATCTCTGGAGGTTCACCGATGAACAGCAAAACCCTAATCGCCAGCCTGGCCCTCGTCGCCGGCATTGCCGGGATCAGCCCACTTGTTCAAGCGGCGCAATCCTCAAATGAGCAAGCCGTGCAATCCCCGACCAGCGACCGCGAATTGAAGGTCAACGACCGCGCCCCGGATATTTATCAGCGCAGTGAAAAAGCCATCGACTGGAAAACCAAGGGCCTGAAAAAACCTGTTGAGCAGGCGCAGTGGGTACAGATCAATGACCAGTACGTCATGGTGATGATCACCAACGGCACCATTGTCGAGATGAAGCCGGTCCCGCGTTAAACCTCCGGCAACAATCAGCCATGGACGGTTGATTGCAATCGAGCGCCGTTCGGGTAAAACCCGTGGGGCGTTTCGAGTGAAAGGAAGTCAGGAGCAACAGGTTGGAAAAGAAACCGCTGTATCGCAAAGAAAACACCACCGCCCATAACGTCTGGCGCAACAACCCAGGCGGGCACTACCGCGATCAACGAAACACCAAAGCGCAAAGCCGCAGCGAGGCCACGCGCGGCTCGATGCATGGCATCAAACACCACGGCTACGACTACACGCCGTTGTTTCGTTTTCTGTTATCCCGAGTCGGCGGTCATTGGGATGAGATTTTCAGCGAAGCGGTATCTCGCCTTGATCGGCCAGAGCCGGTGTTCTGGATGGTTGCCATCCACGAAGACGATCGCAAGGACATTGTGCGACTGGGCGAGTCGGCCTACTTCAACGGCCTGTTCGTCGATGAGCAAAAGCAGCTGCAAATCGTCAATCCGCAGCTGAGTGTCGAAGAGATGAAGCCTCATTGCCGGTGTTGCACGCATACCTTCAATGGCATTCTGTTTGGCCTGCCTGCGGACTGATCGAGCTACTCGACCCGAACGTGATTCATCACCTGCCCACCCCCCAACCGATACTGATTATTGCCACTGCGCTTGGCCTCATACATCGCCAGATCGGCAATGTGCAGCAAGCGATCCATCGCCGTCGCATGGTCCGGAAACACCGCCACCCCGAGGCTGGTGCCGATGTGGCGCTGGTCGTTGCCGATGCTGATCGGGGGCGACAGTTCGATGAAGATTTTCTGGCAGATACTGCGGGCTTCGTCCTGCAAACTCAGGTTCGGCGCCAGGCCTTGCAGGATCACCACAAACTCATCACCGCCAATGCGCGCGACGGTGTCGGTGGCGCGCAGAATGCGTTTCAGTCGCGTGGCCGTGGTGATCAGCACGCGGTCGCCGGCGGCATGGCCGTAGCGATCGTTGATGGTTTTGAAACCGTTGAGGTCGATGAATACCAGTGCGACGCGGGTCTCGGTCTGCCGCGCGTGATCCAGCGCTTCCGACAAGCGTTGCTCCAGCACCAGGCGATTAGGCAGGCCGGTCAGCGGATCGAAGTGGGCGAGGTGCTGCAGGTAGCTGGCCGAGGCTTTTTCTTCGGTGATGTCGCGCACCACGCCCATCATTTTCACCACCGCATCGTGGTCGTTGTGCACCACGTTGCCGGTTTCCCGCAGCCAGCGAATCGTGCCGTCGGGCCAGACCACGCGGTATTCCTCATCATGGTTTTCGCCGGTTTCAAGACAGCGCAACTCACCTTCGCGCACTTTGGTGCGGTCGTCCGGATGGACGCAGGAGCAGAACAGAGCATAGGACGGGGTGATTTCGCCGATCTTGAACCCGAACATGCCGTAAATCGCATCCGACCAGTACAGCCGATCCGTGTCGACTTCCCAATCCCAAGTGCCGATGCGCGCAAAGTACTGGCTGCGTTTGAAACGCTCGACGTCGCCGTCCTGCTGAATGCGTTGGCCATCGGCGGCCCGCGTCAGCAAATCCCGGTACTGCGCAAGCTGCCTGCGCAAACCGCGTTCGCGCCACAGCAGCAGGGCGATGATGGCCAGCATGATCGCGCCCACGGCAAGGCTGATCCAGAACAGAGTCATTCGGGCGCTGCCAGCATGGCGGGTCGATCCGTGGGATAGTGGCGGTTGGCTATGTTAATGCTTCGTTACTCGGTTCGGATACCACGTTGATCTGCGCTTGCAGGTTGCCAATCACCGGCATTTCTGGGAAAACGGCGGCCAGCCGAACAATAGAGTGAATGTTATGAATGATGAACTGCAGGTAATCGATCTTCAGGTCGGCGAAGGCAAAGCCGCCGTCAAAGGCGCGCTGATCACCACCCAATACACCGGATGGCTGGAAGACGGCAGCGAGTTCGATTCTTCCTACAGCCGAGGCAAACCTTTCCAGTGCGTGATTGGCACCGGGCGGGTGATCAAGGGTTGGGATCAGGGCTTGATGGGCATGCAGGTGGGGGGCAAACGTAAATTGCTGGTGCCGGCGCATCTGGGGTATGGCGAACGGACGATGGGCAAGATCCCGCCGAATTCGAATCTGGTGTTTGAGATTGAGTTGTTGGAAGTGCTGACGCGGGAGGATTGAGGTGGGGGGCGTCGATTTGGATGAAGTCCGTTACTTCATCCAAATGCCGTCAGGGTGGATCAGGTGAATACGTCTATATCGTCAAGCGTGTCTTCGATGATTCCTTGCAGTGAAGGGTGCGTTTGCTTGGCTGATTCGAGTGCCGCAAAAACTGTTTCAGTATCCAGTTCGCCATGTCGGCGAGCGATGTGCCCGAGTGCAGTAGCCGCAGCGGCCACAATTGCTTCGGTTTTGCTGGCGAGCTGTTTCAGGCAGATGTCCTGAGCCCAGTTTCTATCGGTTTCATTCAGGCCAATGGATACGAGTGCGGTGATTACGTTTGCATCCGTGTCGCTGGAAAGTAGGCGAATGGCCTCGTCATGGCTAATAGATGGATCTTGATAGATGAGGCTCACTTTGCATCTCCCAGGATTCTGCCTTTGTTGTCTACTTTTTTAGCCTTGATCAGCGCATTTTTCATATCTTGGTGAAGTTTATCCCATGGCCTTACGTGGCCGTGATAGACATCTCCACCCGTGCGATCGAAGACGACTAGCTCATTTGTTTCTGGATCAATTCCGATTCTACGTGGTGATGTAGGTTTGACCTGAACCGAGTTTTCTAGCGCTTCCTGACCATTGGTTGGTCCTTTACTTTTTATGGGTGTATCTGTTTTTCCGTGGTAACTGGCTGCATCGAACTCAAGCGCCAAAACAATATAAAGGGGTTTAATTCCCGAGTTTGGAGGAAAAACAAGGATGAAATCTCGGTACTCAGGCGGGTAAACCGGATTAACGATGAGCTTGTCCGCTTGCTCAGTCGGCGGATAAATCCAGATCTGGGGAATTTGCGGTGCGCCTTCCAGCGGTGGAATTTCCGATGTACTGCTTGTGTCTACGGCGGGAGTCCAAATCAGTGTTGCCCCATTACCGAAATCTGCGACTTGCTGGGTGCCTTGCTTCACGAACCGTACGACAGGAATCATCTCCCAATCGCTGCGCGTCTGGGTGTTGTACCCATATCCTTTCAAGGTGCCGTCGGCTTGTTGTTTTAAACGCAATCGGACACGAGTGCGACCTTTCTCAAGCGATTTAAGTTGTTCTTCTGTGTATAGCGAGCTGTCGCCCAAACTCGAAGGCCAAAGCAGAGCAACCATGCCGAGCAATGCACCAGCGACAACACCTCCCGTCACTGCACTTGCACCACTCACTGCACTTGCGCCTGGGCTTGCAGTGGTAGTCGTAGCTAATAAAAGCGTTCCTGCCGCAGCGGGAAAATTACGGCCTCCTACTTTTTTCAGCGGGATGTTGCCAGCAGTGTCTCGTTCGCGGCCGCCCAACAAAGACAACTCTCCAAAATCAGCCAACTTCTCGACCGGAATAAATCCGGTACTACTGACATGGTTGATTACACCATCCGGAAGTTGGCAGCTTTTAGCGAACACGCAACCTTTTGCATCGGGCATAGGCTGTTGTGGCTGTTTGATTTGGCTATTTTCGTAAGCTTGCTGTCTGGCAAGCATGTCGTCATAGGCGGTTTGTCTAGCTTCCCGCTCTGCCAACTCGCTGTCGGTCATGTAGCGGCTAGTGATGTGGTGTCCGTCACCGGCCGGTGGATTTTGAACCCGAGGTCTGTCTGTCTTTCGCGCCATGAGCGTCCTTGTTCTATCGTCAGAAAACGATGCGGACGCTAAATGAATGGGCGTTTGATGGATGTAGGACGGGTCTGAAATTGCGACAGTTGTTACAAGTGTAAAAAATCAGGATGGGTACATCGGCAGGTACGCCAACTCGCTCGGGCCTTCCTATGGTCTGGTTTTCAGATATTTGTCAGCAGAAAGAACGCCATCGCGAGCAGGCTCACTCCTACAGTTGATCGCGGATGCTCATGGGATTTGAGTGCGCCGCAGATCTAGTGTGGGAGCGAGCCTGCTCGCGAAGAACGATCACGCGGTCAATCAGGCTGCGTGGGCCATTTCGGCCAGTGTGTCGGCCACGGTTTTTTGCAGTGAGGGGAACCGGCGGGTTACGCGGCGCAGTGCGGGTAGCACGGCGTCGATTTCCAGTTCATCGAGTTGGGGAAGGACGGTGACGGCGGAGGCGACGATGGTTTCGCGTTCGCTTTCGAACAGCACCAGGCAGGCGTTTTGTGCCCAGCGTCCGTCCCGCTCGTTGAAGCCCATGGCCACCAGTGCCGCGACGACTTGTGCATCGGTTTTGTTGGACATGTTTATTGCCTCAGGGCGGGTTCGATTTTGTCGAGGGCGCGGTTGACCGCGAGTTCGCCGAGCATGACCACTTGCTGGATGCCGAGCACGGTGTTGCGGTAGGGCGAGTCGAGCAGGGCGGCGAAGTCGCTGAGCATGACGCTGGCCGAAGCCATGGATTCGCAGGCGTGGGCCATGAGGTCTTCGGCGCCGGTGTTCGGGTCGACGAGGAACATGGTGCTGGGTCTGCGCGGTGGTGACGGCGGTGTGGGTTTCAGATAGTGATCGAGGGCGCGTTCGGCGGCTTCGTGGAGTTTTCTGGAGCCCGGTTCGGAATAGGGGGACGTTGGATTTGGATCTATTTCCGCTTCTGTTTCGGGCGGATTCGGAGTGATTTTGAACATATGCTAGGAAACCTCAATGAGGCTGACACCGTTTGCGACTAAACATTGGGTGGCAGCTATACGCAGGTTAGTCGACCGGCCTCCTAGCTAAACCGGCGCGCTCGAAAGCGCCCTGCGCATAGCCGCCATTGAGTGCAGGCATGGAAATGCCAGACTGAATAACAGCTTGCTAGCTAGAGATGACACCGAGCGACTAAACCCGATCACTGAACATTCAGTGACGCGAACCAAGTTACCGGTGACCTCCAAGCCGCACAAGCCGGCGGATTCTGGCGTAGTTGTAGGCAAAGGCGCAAGGCGCTGTAGCCTTGTGGCTGATGTCTAAATGATGCTGCGTTTGACTGGGCGCCTTCGCGAGCAAGCTCGCTCCCACAGGGGAACGCATTCCAAACTGTGGGAGCGAGCCTGCTCGCGAAGGCGCCTGCAAAATCACCTCAGGATTCAACCCTCACGCCCCGCCCAAACCGCTCCCGATAAACCGACGGCGGCACCCCCACCACCCCACGAAAAGCCACACGAAAACTCTCCACCGACCGATAACCGCAACGCTCGGCAATCTGCTCGGTGTTATGCGGCGTACTCTCCAACAACTCCCGCGCCCGCGCCAAGCGTTCATGTTGCAACCACGCCTTCGGCGACTGCCCACTGGCCTCGGTAAAACGCCGCAGAAACGTGCGCTCACTCATCGCCGCTTCACTGGCCAGATCACGCACCTCCAGCGGTTCATGTAAACGCTCGCGCGCCCACTGCATCACCCGTGACAGATCGTTGCGCGGCGTCGGGCTGACCGGGGTTGGAATGAACTGCGCCTGGCCGCCAGTACGCTGTGGCGACATCACCAGTCGCCGCGCCACCGAGTTGGCGACTTGCGTGCCGAAGTCCCGCGCCACCAGATGCAGGCAGGCATCGATTCCGGCGGCGCTGCCGGCCGAGGTGATCAACTGCCCGGAGTCGACGTAAAGCACATCGGCATCGACCGCAATTGCCGGGAAGCGCTGCGCCAGTTCTGCCGCGTAACGCCAATGGGTGGTGGCGCCGTGGCCGTCGAGCAGGCCGGTGGCCGCCAGCACAAATACACCGGAACAAATCGACAGTAATCGCGCACCTCGGGCATGGGCCTGGCACAGCGCGTCGATCAATGCTGGAGGCACCTCCGCGTTGCGATCACGCCAGCCGGGAATGATGATGGTGCGCGCTTCGGCCAACAATTCCAGACCGCCATCGGCCAGCACCTGAATACCGCCCAAGGCGCGCATCGGGCCTTGATCGACCGCCGCAATGGCGTGGGTGTACCACGGGAAATCGAACTCCGGCCGGGTCAGGCCGAAGACCTCCACGGCGATGCCAAACTCGAATGTGCAGAGGCCGTCGTAGGCCAGAATCGCAACCAGACCTGGTGATGTCGGCATTTGGCGGAAAATTCCCGGTGAGTGTCTTGTGCGCCACTGTAGCCGCAAGCGACCGCTCGATAAAGTCTGTTCACACCCGTTCAGATAAAGGAGCAACACCCATGGTCAGCCTGGTTCGCGACATTCCTGCGGCGCCGTCGGCGATCGCCCTGATGCACTTCAGTAATCGTCTGACCTTCGAAACCGATTGTTCCGACGTCTTCAGTAGCCAAGAGGCCGGCGAGATTGATTTTGTCCTTGTCGATGTCCGTGGTCCGCTGGCCTTTGAGCGCGGGCATGTACCGGGCGCGATCAATATCCCGAACCGGTTACTGACGGCGGCGGAGCTGGCGATCTACCCGAAAACCACTCTGTTTGTGGTCTATTGCGCCGGCCCGCACTGCAACGGCGCGAACAAGGCAGCGGTGAAACTGGCAGCGCTGGGGTATCCGGTCAAGGAGATGATCGGCGGGGTTACCGGATGGCTGGATGAAGGCTTTCAACTGAGCGTTGAGCAAGTCGGCAAAACCGCCATCGGCTGCGAATGCTGACGTTCTTTTAAGAGAAATCGTGAGCAAAAAAAGCGCTTGTCCTACAGCCTTTGCACCACGACGGCGCACCCGTTGACCCCGGTCAATCGGTGCGCCGATCTTTCATAAGTATTTGTCGCTTAAACACAATTTACCCTGTGCGCGCCGCCATAGACTGCCGGCCACTTCGGTGTTTGTAGCCAATTGGCCATGACCGAACGCTGAATCGAAAGCTGCCAATAAAAGCCTCCGCACACAGGAGTTATAAATGAAGAAGCTAGTGATGTTCGGTGCCCTGGCACTGTCGATGTTGTCCCTGACCGCCGTGGCCGAAGACGCCAAGCCGATCCGCATCGGTATCGAAGCCGGTTACCCGCCATTCTCGATGAAAACCCCTGACGGCAAACTCGCCGGTTTCGACGTCGATATCGGCGATGCGTTGTGCGCGCAGATGAAAGTCAAATGCACCTGGGTCGAGCAGGAATTCGATGGCCTGATCCCGGCGCTGAAAGTGAAGAAGATCGACGCGATTCTGTCGTCGATGACCATCACCGATGACCGCAAGAAAAACGTCGATTTCACCATCAAGTACTACCACACCCCGGCGCGCTTCGTGATGAAGGAAGGCTCCGGTGTCAAAGACCCGCTGACCGAACTCAAGGGCAAGAAAGTCGGTGTGCTGCGCGCCAGCACCCACGACCGTTACGCCACCGAAGTGCTGGTGCCGGCCGGGATCGAGCTGGTGCGTTACGGCTCGCAGCAGGAAGCCAACCTCGACATGGTTTCCGGGCGTATCGACGCGATGCTGGCCGACTCGGTCAACCTCAGCGATGGTTTCCTGAAAACCGACGCCGGCAAAGGTTTTGAATTCGTTGGCCCGACCTACGAAGACGCCAAGTACTTCGGCGGCGGCGCCGGCATTGCAGTGCGCAAGGGCGATACCGCGCTGGCCGAGCAATTCAACAAAGCCATCAGCGAAATCCGCGCCAATGGCGAGTACAAGAAAGTCCAGGACAAGTACTTCGACTTTGACGTGTACGGCCATTAATACGCCGTAGAAAAAAGTGGCCCCGTTTGCGCGGTGGCCACTTTTTTATGCTTTCTTTCTACAGATGGAGATCCCTGTGGGAGCGAGCTTGCTCGCGAATACGGTTTAACATTCAACATCTTTATTGACTGTCAAATTGCATTCGCGAGCAAGCTCGCTCCCACAGGGATCTCATTGATCCAGATCTACCAGACTGCAGGAGTCTTCCCATGCAACGCATCGACCATGTTCTGCCCTGGAGCCACTTGGGCAGCGAGCGCTCGCTCAGCGTGTTTCGCTATGGCGCGGGCACCCGCAAGGTGTACATCCAGGCCAGCCTGCATGCCGATGAACTGCCGGGCATGCGCACCGCGTGGGAACTCAAGCAACGCCTCAATGAACTGGAACAGCAAGGCCGTTTGCAGGGCGTGATCGAGCTGGTGCCGGTGGCCAACCCGATCGGCCTCGATCAACACGTGCAAGGCGCGCACATGGGCCGCTTCGAACTGGGCAGCGGCAAGAATTTCAACCGCGCTTTCGTCGAACTCAGTGCCCCGGTCGCGGCGTTGATCGGTGAGCGTCTGGGCACTGATGCCGAGGCCAACGTTGCACTGATCCGCCAAACCATGGGCCAGGTATTCGATGAACTGCCGGCGCCGGCCTCGCAACTGGAAGCCTTGCATCGCCTGTTGCTGCGCCATGCCTGCGATGCCGACATCACCCTCGATTTGCATTGTGATTTCGACGCGGCGATTCACTTGTACGCGCTGCCGCAGCACTGGCCACAGTGGCAATCGCTGGCGGCGCGCTTGAAGGCCGGCGTGGCGCTGCTGTGTGAAGATTCCGGTGGCAGCTCGTTCGATGAATCCTGCTCGACGCCATGGTTGCGTCTGGCGCGGGCATTTCCCAATGCTGCAATTCCGGCGGCGAATCGGGCGACCACGCTGGAACTGGGCAGCATGGGCGACACCCGGGTCGATCAGGCGCAGGCCAATTGTGAGGCGATTCTCGGTTTCCTCGCCGAGCAGGGTTTTATCAGCGGCGAGTGGCCGGCGGCACCGAGCGAGTGCTGCGAAGGCCTGCCGTTCGAGGGCACCGAATACCTGTTCGCGCCGCACCATGGTGTGGTGAGTTTCCTGCGCAATGCTGGCGAGTGGGTGGAGCAGGGCGATGCGTTGTTCGAGGTGGTCGATCCGTTGCAGGATCGCGTGACCACTGTGCGCGCCGGTACCAGCGGGGTGTTGTTTGCGCTGGATCGTGGGCGCTACACCGAGCCGGGGATCTGGCAGGCAAAAGTGGCGGGGCGGGTGGCGTTTCGTACAGGGAAATTAACCAACGACTGACGGATCTTCGTTGGGGCTAATGACCTCATCGCGAGCAGGCTCACTCCTACAGGGGGAACGCATTCCAAATGTAGGAGTGAGCCTGCTCGCGATGGCGGCATCAGCAACACCACCGAATTTGGATCCTCGCCGCAGGATGTTAGGCTCCCCCCGAACCCGACACTCTGTGAAAGGAAGGCTCTATGTTGAAGGTCTTTGCTCTCTTGACCCTGCTGGCGTCCACCGCCGTGCAGGCGCAAACCACGCTGCAATCCGATCTGCCACTTAAGTACATCGAACAGGTGCACGCCGACGCCGAGACGCGACCGCTGGTGATTTTCCTGCACGGCTACGGCAGTAACGAAGCCGATCTGATCGGCATGAAATTCCAACTGCCGGCGCAATACAACTACCTGTCGGTGCAGGCGCCGTTGTCGTTGGGCGAAGGACGTTTCCAGTGGTTTCGCAAGAAAGGCGAAGGTGCCTACAACGGCGAGACCGATGATCTGAAGGTCAGTGGGCAGAAGCTGCGCGACTTTGTCGCGCAAGCGGCGCAGAAATATCACACCACCCCGAGCAAGGTGTACCTGATCGGCTTCAGCCAGGGCGCGATGATGACCTACGAGGTGGGGCTGCGGCCGCCAGTCGCTGTCGGCGGGATCGCTGCGTTGAGCGGGCGTTTATTGCCAGTGTTGAAAGCTGAACTCAAAGGCGAGCAGCAGCCGTTGCCGCTGAGTATCTTTATCGGCCACGGCACCGCCGATGATCCGGTGCCGTATAAAAACGGCACCGAGGCCAACACGCAACTACAGAAACTCGGTTACAAGCCGCAGTTCCATGCCTATCCCGGCGTCGGCCACAGTATCAGTGCGGCCGAGCTGCGCGACTTGAGTGGCTGGCTGCAGCAGCTCAATCCTTGAGGATGGTTTTCACCAAAGCATCGTGACCTTTCTTGTCGCTGGCGCGGGAGATCACCTGCACCAACGCCATCTTCGTGCCGGAGCCGGCCATCAGCGTAGTGTTGAGGGTCTGACCACCGCCCTGGGTCGCGGTGCTGTCGACCTGACGCAAGCCAAGACCGGTGCCTTTTTGGGTCAGGCTTTTTTCGCTGAGTTTGTTGAAATCCGGCAGAGCCTTGCGTTGGTCTTCGATGAAACTCGACACGCTGCCGTCGAGGAACTGCCCGTCGTTGTCCTTGACGTGCTGGCCTTCGGGAATCTTGTTCTCAGCGGTAATGACCACGGTCTTCGTGGCCTCGTTGGTGTACATCGTGCCTTTGGTTCCGCTCGGGCTGGTCGGCAGCGGGTCGGCGACGAAACCTTTAGGCAACACAAAGGTGAACTTGCCCTCGAGCATCGAGACTTTCTCGGTGCCGGCATTTTTCTTGGCCGCTTGCGCGTGGAGGGCGCCGAAACCGGCGAGGGCCGCCACCAGCAGGACGACGGCTTTTTTGCTCAACAATGACATGTGAATCTCCGGTGGATGGTCGCGCGAGGCGGGCGATCATCCCACGGAGGGGGGCGGGCGTTCCAGCGCGAATCGTCTGACCGGTTACTGCGCCTGCGCTTTCGCCAGCGGACGGGCCAACAACCGCTTGGTCACACCGAGCATCGCCACCGACACCGCAACACCTACGGCAAATCCGCTCAGCCCCATGTTCGGTAAGGTCAGTGCCGAGACCAGACAAAACGCGGAGAACGAATACATGCCGGTCGCCGTCGCCCGTAACAATGCGGCGGTAAATGCCGGGCCGCGCGTCTGTTGCGAGAACACTGCCATCACACTGCCGAGCACCGGGAACACCGCGAGCAAACCGCTCCAGCGCTCGCCGACGGTGCTGGCCAGCATCGTCACCACCAGCGTCAACGCGGCACCGGCGATCATTCGCCAGATCAGTTTGTCCGACTTCGGCGCCGGACCGTTGAGCACCGGTTGCACCGCAGGAAACAGATACGGCGATGCCAACAACGCAACCGTCGCGGCTGCCACCGAAAACGGCAGCGACGCCGGGATCAGCGACAACACCCAAGCAATGACGGCCCACACCGACAGCGACGCCGTCAGCGCCAACGGCCAGTTCGCCCGTTGCGCGACCTGCGCATAGGTGATGCAGAACGCAATCATCGCGAACATCGCCGATAACGCCGCCACCGCTGACTGTGCGGCAAACGCCGGACCCTGCTCGATGGCGAGGAAAAACAGAATCGGCCCGACCACCACCGGCAATCCCGACAGCCACCCGGCCACGCTCGGCCCCCAGCGTTTGCCCGCCAGGGATATCAGCAGCAGAAAACCGGGAATCAGCAGCAGTTTGAGGATCAGCACGCAGGTGTCTCCGTCCGTTGAGGGTAGGCCACGGTAGCATTGTCGATCGGCGATTGCTGCCTATGTGCGCAGTTTTTGTATACAAAGTATCGGGAGCGATACCCGGCTATGCTGTGTGTATCAGGATTTACCGGAGTCGATGCCGCGATGAGAAGAACACCGAAGCTGGTGCGAGGATGCTGCGGCATCGGCTTGTGGGCGTTGTTGCTGACGCCGACCTGGGCCAATTGGCAGGACGCCGTGCCCGGCGCGCAGATCATCGGCACCGGCGATTACAGCGTGTTCGGTTTCGATGTCTACAACGCGCGATTGTGGAGTGCCGCGCGGCCCTTGGTCGACGGTCAGCCATTTGCGCTGGAGTTGATCTACCGCCGCAACATCTCCCGCGATGATCTGGTCAAGGCCAGCGTCGACGAAATCAAACGGCTGGCCGGTGCCCGCGTCAGCCCGGCGCAATTGGCCGGGTGGCAGGTACAGATGCAGCAATCGTTTGTCGATGTGCAGGCCGGCACGCGGATTACCGGGGTGTATCTGCCGGGGCAGGGCGCGCGGTTTTTTGTCGGTCAGCAGTTGCAGCATGAGATCGATGATCCGCTGTTTGCCCGCGCATTTTTTGATATCTGGCTGGATCCGCGCACACGCAGTCCCGAGCTGCGCGAACAGTTGTTGGGGGTGAGTCGATAGATTTTTTTGCGCTTCAAGGCTCAGGCGGAAACCTCTAAGCTGCGTCTTTTCGACTTGTTTCTGGATCTGTGCGTGAAATTCAGTTTGCCCAAAATCGCCACCGCGCCGTTTTGCCCGCCGGAAGTGGCCGGCAGTGTTGCGGTGGATCCCAGCGCCTCGTTCTTCAAGCGCGTGCTGCGTTTCGCCGGCCCCGGCTTGCTGGTGTCGATTGGCTACATGGACCCGGGCAACTGGGCCACGGCGATCGAGGCCGGTTCACGCTTTGGCTACAGTCTGTTGTTTGTGGTGTTGCTGGCGAGTCTGGCCGGCATGGTCGTGCAGTGCCTGTGTTCGCGGTTGGGCATCGCCACCGGGCGCGATCTGGCGCAACTGTCCCGCGAGCGCTACAGCACGCCGACCGCACGGCTGCAGTGGGTGTTGGCGGAAATCTCGATCATCGCCACCGATCTGGCTGAAGTGCTGGGTTGTGCGCTGGCGTTTCATTTGTTGCTCGGCTGTTCGCTGACCTTCGGCATTGCCCTGACCGCGTTCGACACCTTGCTGGTGCTGGCCCTGCAAAATCGCGGTTTCCGCCGTCTGGAAGCAATCATGCTGGTATTGGTCGCGACCATCGGCGTGTGTTTCTTCGTTGAACTGCTGCTGATCAAACCCTACTGGCCGGACGTCGCCCAAGGTTTCAAACCGTCGCTGGCGGCGATTGGCGAAGCGGCGCCGTTGTACCTGGCCATCGGTATTCTCGGTGCGACAGTGATGCCGCATAACCTCTACCTGCACACCTCGATCGTGCAGACGCGGATGATCGGCAAGGACCTCGCCAGCAAGCAGGACGCGGTGAAACTGGCGCGCATCGACACCATCGGTTCGCTGGCCCTGGCGTTGCTGGTCAACGCGGCGATTCTGATTCTCGCGGCGGCAGCGTTCCACCAGTCCGGGCACACCGACGTGGTGGACATTCAGGACGCTTACCACTTGCTCGATCCGCTGGTCGGTGGGGCGCTGGCCAGCGTGTTGTTCGGCGTCGCGTTGCTGGCGTCGGGGCAGAGTTCGACCTTCACCGGCACCATCGCCGGCCAGGTGATAATGGAGGGTTATCTGAACCTGCGGATCCCGTGCTGGCAGCGGCGCTTGATTACTCGCGGACTGGCGTTGATTCCAGCATTCGTCGGCGTGTGGCTGATGGGCGATAACGCGATCGGCAAATTGCTGGTGTTGAGTCAGGTGGTGTTGAGTCTGCAGTTGCCGTTTGCCTTGTATCCACTCATTCGAATGACTAACGACAAACAACTGATGGGGCCGTTTGTGAATCGCTGGCCGACACGGGTGTTGGCGTGGGGGTTGTTTGTGGTGATCAGCGGCGCTAACAGCTGGTTGATTTTGCAGTGGGCGGTTTGAGCCATATTTTGCAGTGACTGGGCTAGCCTCTTCGCGAGCAGGCTCGCTCCCACAGTTTTCAAGGTGATTTCAACAGTGTGTACACCTCGTAACCTTGTGGGAGCGAGCCTGCTCGCGAATGCGGAGTTTCAGGCGCCGACATCGCTAAACATTGGAACGCGCCCATTGAGCGAAGGCCGGTAGTGCCAGTTCAAGCGATTCAGATCGATGCCACGCCCAAGTATTTCCCTCACCGTCGCCCCGGCAATACTCATCGCCAGCGCTTGCCCCGGACACTGATGCCGGCCACTGCCAAAACTGAAACTGCGGCGGTTGGCGCGCTGTGGCAGAAACTGCTCCGGCTGTTCGTTGAGCGCCGGATCTCGATTGGCCGAGGCCAGCAGCACCAGAATCACATCGCCCGCTTCGACACGCACACCGGCAATCTCACAGGACGCAGCGACAAAGCGCCGGGTGTTCTGCACGGGCGGGTCGAAGCGCTGGACTTCGCTAAGCAATGCTTCGATGGATTCGCCGCGCAACGCTGGCTGCTGACGTAGCGCCAGCAGCGTATTGCCGATCAGGCCGGCGCAGGCTTCGAACGTCTGTGAACAGAGGCCGATCAGGTTGGCGATCAAGGTTTCCTCATCGCCGGTGAAGCGCTGCTGGATTGCACTGAGCAACGGGCTGGCCGGCTCGGCGAGCAATTCGATGAAGTCACCGCGCAGTTGTTCAGCCGCCGCCTCTGCTGCGGCCAGTTGCAGGTCATTGCTCAACGGCGACAGGCAGGCAACGAAATCCGCCGTCAATTCACTGATCGCCCGCGCTTGCGCCGGGGTGAACCCCAGCAGCGCCGCGACCACGCACACCGGGCCACGAAGCATTGCCTTGTACATCCCGTCGGCGTCCGCTGTGATCAGCCGCGCGGCGACCAGTCTGTCGACGGCCTCAAGGTCGAGCGAGGCCAACTCAGGCTCAATGGCAGCGCGCGGGCAGCGCTGGCGTTCACCGTCATTCATCCGCATCAGTTGGCCGAAGACTTTGCCGGCCATGCCTTTTGCAATCGCTTTGGGCACTGGCTCCTGCGCCGGACGCACCCGGCAATTGGCGTGGGCCAACACCGCACACACCGCCCGGGCACTGCTGGCGACCCACAGTTTCAGCTCTGGATGAAACGTCAGTCCACCTGCTGCGCGCAGTTCGGCGTAGTAGGGATAAGGATCGGCGTGCGTTGCGGCGCTGATCGGGTTCATGGTTTGCATCCTTGTCGGCGGGGAAAGTGTTGCTACTATCTCCACTGCGCAACGACGATGATTCGTCCGGGAGCGAACTATGCACGCAGAACATCAAGACATCGGCGTTTCCCAAGTGGCCGCCGCCATCGCCGAGCCGGCGCGAACGAAAATCCTCTGTTCGCTGATGGACGGCCACGCCCGCACCAGCACTGAATTGGCGACGATCGCCGAAGTCAGCGCCTCGACCGCCAGCGTGCACCTGGCGAAACTCAAGGACCTGGCACTGCTGCGCCTGCATGTGCAGGGCCGTCATCGCTATTACAGCCTCGCCGATCAGCGCGTGGCGCAGGCGCTGGAAGCGTTGATGGTGATTGGCCAGAACGCCGCGCCAACGTTCAAGGCGCACACCCCGGATCGCCTGCAATTCGCCCGCACTTGCTATGACCACATGGCCGGAACGCTGGCGGTGTTGCTGCACGACCGTTTGCTCGAGGCTGGTTGGTTGGTGGCAAGCGACGAGCAGGCGTATCGTTTGAGTGACACCGGCGAGGCGTTGTTTCTTGGTTTGGGAATAGACGTGCAGGATTTGACCAGCCTGCGCCGCAAGTTTGCCTGCCCGTGCCTGGACTGGAGCATGCGCCGGCCGCATCTTGGTGGTTCGCTGGGGGCGGCGCTGTTGCAGACCGCGTTGAAGCGCAAGTGGGTGACCCAGGATCTGGACAGTCGGGCGCTGGCGTTGACGGCGCTGGGGCGCAAGGAGATCGGTGCGCGGTTTGGCGTTGAGTGGCCGGTAGACGGGCAGATCAAAAGATCGCAGCCTGTGGCAACTCCTACAGGAATCGCGTACACCCGATAAATCTTGACCCGACCCAATCCATGTAGGAGCTGCCGAAGGCTGCGATCTTTGATCTTGACCTTCTGACCGACGAGGGGCGCATCTGCCACCTTGTATCACCGCTGCCGACGCTATACTGTATATACAAACAGTATAGAGCCCGCGCCATGCAAATCATCGACAAGCTGAGCATCCTCGCCGACGCCGCCAAGTACGACGCCTCCTGCGCGAGCAGCGGCGCGCCCAAGCGCAGCTCCGAGGGCAAGAGCGGGCTGGGCTCGACAGATGGCATGGGCATCTGCCACAGCTACACGCCGGACGGGCGCTGCGTGTCGTTGTTGAAGATTCTGCTGACCAATTTCTGCCTTTACGATTGCCAGTATTGCGTCAACCGCCGCTCCAGCGATGTTCCGCGCGCTCGTTTCACCCCCGAGGAAGTCGTGGCGCTGACCATGGATTTCTACCGGCGTAACTGCGTCAGCGGGCTGTTTCTCAGTTCGGGGATCATTCGTTCGGCGGACTACACCATGGAGCAACTGGTGCGGGTGGCGAAGCTGCTGCGTGAAGAGCATGAGTTTCGCGGGTACATCCATCTCAAGACCATTCCCGAAGCCGATCCGGCATTGATTGAAGAGGCTGGCCGCTACGCCGATCGCCTGAGCGTCAACATCGAACTGCCCACCGATGCCAGCCTGCAAGTGCTGGCACCGGAGAAGGACATCACTTCGATCAAACAGGCGATGAACACCATCTACACTGGCGTGCAGACCGTGTTGAACGAACCGCGCTCCGCCAAGTTCGCCCCGGCCGGGCAGAGCACGCAACTGATTGTCGGCGCCGACGACACCGATGACAGCACCATCCTCCACAGCGCCCAGGCCTTGTACGGCAATTTCCGTTTGCGCCGGGTCTACTATTCGGCCTTCAGCCCGATTCCCGACAGCCCGAAAAGCGTGCCGCTGGCCGCGCCGCCGCTGATGCGCGAACACCGTTTGTATCAGGCCGATTTTCTCCTGCGCAGCTACGGCTACAGTGCTGATGAATTGCTCAAGGGACCGGGTAATCTGGCGCTGGACATCGACCCGAAACTGGCCTGGGCGTTGCAGAATCGCGAGGTGTTCCCGCTCGATCTGAACCGTGCAGAAGCGTCCCTGATTGCGCGTATTCCCGGTATCGGCTTGCGCACCACCGAACGACTGGTCGAGCTGCGCCGCCAGCGGCGCATCCGTTACGAAGACGTCGCGCGCATGCGCTGCGTGCTGGCCAAAGCCAAGCCGTTCATCATCACCAGCGACTATCACCCGCAGCAGGCCGAGGTCACCAGCCATATGCTTTATCAGCAATTACGTGACCGGCCGATGCCGCAGCAGATGGGGTTGTGGGGATGATCAATCTCGATTGCGACGACCTGTTCGACACCTGGCGCCAGCAGGCGCGCTGGCTGCTAAGCCATGAAGTCGATCCGAGTCTGGTGAGCTGGGCCTCGCAAGGTGTGGGTGATCTGTTTGCCAGTGATGAGCCGGTGCCTGAAGGGCAGGGGCCATTTCAGGCACGTATTCCGCGAGCGCTGCTCGACACCCTGGAACAGGCCTCGCGTTATCGCGGTGATCAACGGTGGAGTTTGCTGTATGAAGTGCTGTGGCGCGTCAGCCACGGCGACCGTACCGCAATGATGGCCGGGGACAAACTCGGCAGCGAGTTGCAGCGACGGATCAAACAAGTGCATCGGGAAGCTCATCATCTGCATGCGTTTGTGCGTTTCATCGAGCGGCCTTCATCCAGCGCGGGTCCGCAATATGTGGCTTGGCATGAGCCGGCCCACGACATTCTGCACAACGCCGGTGAGCATTTCATCGGGCGAATGGGCCGCCATCGCTGGTTGATCGCCACGCCGCGTGACGGGGTTTACTACGATGGCGAGCAACTGATTCATCAGCGTCAATGCCCGCTGGAATGGCAGCAGTTGGCGCAGAACGTCGACGATCCTCATGGTGACCTGTGGCTGACTTATTACAGCCATATCTTTAATCCTGCGCGGTTGAACGAGAAGGTTATGCAGGGGCATTTGCCGGCGCGGTTCTGGAAGAATCTGCCGGAGGGGGAGTTGATTCCGGGGTTGATTACGCAGGCGCGGATGGGTAAGCAGCAGAATGGGCAGGCGAGTGGGATTGCTGATCGGCTTGGTAAACGGATAACGCTGAAAAGCCCCTCACCCTAACCCTCTCCCAAAGGGAGAGGGGACTGACCGAGGTGCTCGGACTTGTGCAGTGGTCTAATTTCCCCGGACACCCCGATAGGTGGAAAATACATCTATCGAGGAGTTATTCATGACTAAAAAACGCAGGGCATTCGACGACAGCTTCAAGCTGCAAGTCGTGAAGATGATCA
>NZ_JBQYFW010000039.1:0-55363 GCF_056313565.1 Pseudomonas sp. 3B-A001-10F | reverse complement strand
CTGCGGCAGCTCCTACAGGGGGCAGCGTTCTAGCTGTTTATTGCCAGCCGAACCGGCGGATGTAGAACCCTTTCACTGCCTGGGTCAGCGCCATATACGCCAGCAGAATCACCGGCAGGAACACGAAGTACAGCGACGGCAGCGCCTGCAATTTGAAGTAGTGCGCCAGCGGCCCCATCGGCAGGAAGATGCCGACCGCCATGATGATCCCGGTCATGACCAGCAGCGGCATGGCTGCACGGCTTTGCAGGAACGGAATCTTCGGCGTGCGGATCATGTGCACGATCAGCGTCTGGGTCAGCAACCCGACCACGAACCAGCCGGACTGGAACAGGGTCTGGTGATCCGGGGTGTTGGCATCGAATACGTACCACATCAAGGCGAACGTGGTGATGTCAAAGATCGAACTGATCGGGCCGAAGAACAGCATGAAGCGCCCGACGTCGCCCGGCTGCCAGCGTTGCGGTTTTTTCAGCATGTCCTCATCGACGTTATCGAATGGAATCGCAATCTGCGAAATGTCGTAGAGCAGGTTCTGCACCAGCAGATGCATCGGCAGCATCGGCAGGAACGGAATGAACGCACTGGCGACCAGCACCGAGAACACGTTGCCGAAGTTGGAACTGGCGGTCATCTTGATGTACTTGAGCATGTTGGCGAAGGTGCGCCGCCCTTCGAGTACGCCCTCCTCCAGCACCATCAGGCTCTTTTCCAGGAGGATGATGTCGGCGGCTTCCTTGGCGATGTCCACCGCACTGTCCACGGATATACCGATGTCGGCGGTGCGCAGGGCTGGAGCGTCGTTGATGCCGTCACCCATGAAGCCGACCACATGGCCGTTGCCTTTGAGGATGCGCACGATGCGCTCCTTGTGCGACGGCGTCAGTTTGGCGAAGACGTTGGTGGTTTCCACGGCCACGGCCAGTTCGTCATCGCTCATGCGCTCGACGTCATTGCCCAGCAGCAGGCCTTGTTGCGCGAGGCCGACTTCGCGGCAGATCTTCGCGGTCACCAGTTCGTTGTCGCCGGTCAGCACTTTCACCGCCACGCCATGTTCGGCCAAGGCTTTGAGCGCCGGCGCGGTGCTTTCCTTCGGGGGATCGAGGAACGCCACATAGCCGATCAGCGTCAGTTCCTGTTCATCGGCCAGGCTGTAAATCTCGCGACCTTCGGGCATCGAGCGTGCGGCCACCGCCACCACGCGCAAGCCTTCAGCGTTGAATGCTGCGGTGACCTGACGAATCCGGGTCAGCAATTCATCGCTCAAGGCTTCATCGACCTCACCGTGACGCACGCGACTGCACACCGCCAAGACTTCTTCCACGGCACCTTTGCAAATCAACTGATGTGGCTGGCCACGTCCTTCGACCACCACCGACATACGCCGGCGATTGAAGTCGAACGGGATCTCATCGACCTTGCGAAACGTCGTGCCGACTTTCAGTTCACGGTGGATTTCCACGTGCTCCAGCACCGCGACATCGAGCAGGTTTTTCAGACCGGTCTGGTAGTAGCTGTTCAGGTAAGCCATTTCCAGCACGTCATCGGAGTCTTCGCCCCAGACATCAACATTGCGCGCGAGGAAGATCTTGTCCTGGGTCAGCGTGCCGGTCTTGTCGGTGCACAGCACGTCCATGGCGCCGAAGTTCTGGATCGCATCGAGACGTTTGACGATGACTTTTTTACGCGACAGGAACACCGCGCCTTTGGCCAGCGTCGAGGTGACGATCATCGGCAGCATTTCCGGGGTCAGGCCGACGGCAATCGACAGCGCGAACAGCAATGCTTCGGTCCAGTCACCCTTGGTGAAACCGTTGATGAACAGCACCAGCGGCGCCATGACGAACATGAAACGGATCAACAGCCAGCTGACTTTGTTGACGCCTTGCTGGAACGAAGTCACCGCGCGATCGGTTGCGCCGACACGCTGGGCCAGCGCACCGAAATAGGTGCTGTTGCCCGTGGTGAGAATCACCGCCACCGCCGTGCCGGAGACGACGTTGGTGCCCATGAACAGGATGTTGTCCAGCTCCAGCGGATTGCGCGTGTCGCGATCCTGCTGACGCGGAAATTTTTCCACCGGCATCGATTCACCGGTCATCGCCGCTTGGCTGACGAACAGATCCTTGGCGCTGAGCACCCGGCAATCAGCGGGAATCATGTCACCGGCCGAGAGGACGATCAGATCGCCCGGCACCAATTGCTTGATCGGCAATTCGCTGCGTGGGGCGTCACGGCGCATCACCGTGGCAGTGTTGCTGACCATGGCTTTCAGCGCGTCGGCAGCCTGGTTGGATTTGCTTTCCTGCCAGAAGCGCAGCAGCGTCGACAGCACCACCATGGAGAAAATCACCACGGCGGCCTTGAGATCTTCGGTCAGCCACGAGATCACCGCCAACAACGTCAGCAGCAAGTTGAACGGGTTTTTGTAGCAGTGCCACAGGTGAATCCACCATGGCAGCGGCTGCTCGTGTTCGACTTCGTTGAGCCCGTATTGCGCACGCAGCGCATCGACTTCGAAATCGGTGAGGCCATCGGAGTGCGTGCCCAATGACGAGAGCAACACACCGCTGTCGCAATGCGCGGCATCGACCAGGGTGTTGGCCAAAGTCGGCGGGACTTCACGGCTGACCGTGGTGTCGTTGATCGATTCCAGCAGCGCCAGACGACGGAAGTGCCGGGCGATGTGGCGAGTCCGCAGAAAACCTGCGAAGAATTCCTTGAGCGTAAGTTTCATGGCTGTTGCCCCTATGGTCAGCCGGGAAACCGTCAAGCAGGTACGGCCGCGCCTCGTCCGCCGGAAAACCGGCACGGCAAGGCTTGGCGCGCCAGTCAGAAACGACAGGCGTGTCGATAGGGCTGCGATGACGACAATAAAGTCGCAATCACGCTCTGTTCAGCGTCGATGAGAAGGAACGTCCAGACATGGCCCAGGACGGGTCATGCACGGGATGCCGCTGCTCGCTGTTACGGCGAGACAACGGCAGAGAAAGGCTGCGCGTTATCTTGCCGAGAATCTGCCGGTTACCGAGACCGGCCGACAACTGTCACTCGAACAAGTACCCACTGTGGGTCTCCGCTATTGATGAAAACGCGCGAAGCTTACGCCCCAATGTCTGGAGAGTAAACCCGAAAAAGGCAGTGTGTCGGGGGAATGTGGGGGATGTTCAGGAAGGGTTCAGGATGATCGTTCCCACGCTCTGCGTGGGAATGCAGCCCGGGACGCTCCGCGTCCCTATCGAAGGCCGAACGCGGAGCGTCCGTTGAGGCATTCCCACGCAGAGCGTGGGAATGATCTGGCCTGGAAATCGGCGTTAGCTGGCAGTCGCCAACAGCAGATCCGCCATCGACCGATGCCCACGGTTCTTGCCATGGTCATACAAAGAACCGGCAATCTCGTCCGCACGAATCGGCAGCACCGACAGCAGCGTATCGCTCAGACCATGGCTGGACTGGCAGAAGCCCTGCATGTAGATGCCGGCCTGGCAGCGTTCGTCGGTGATCAGTTTGTAATTGCGATCGACCTCGAAATCACCCAGGTATTCTTCCAGCGGCGCCAGCAGTTTGCGGTGCATCTGCCGCTCGTAACCGGTGGCCAGGACCACCGCATCGTAGTTGCGTACGCTGACTTCGCCGGTGGCGTTGTTGCGCACAGCCAACTCGATACCGTTTTCGGTGGCGGTGGCTTTCTCGACGGTGGTCAGGGTACGGAACGCGTGACGGGCAACACCCGAGACTTTCTGCCGATAGAAGATGCCGTAGATGCGCTCGATCAGGTCGATGTCGACCACCGAATAGTTGGTGTTGTGGTACTCGTTGACCAGACGCTCACGCTCGACGCTATTCTGCTGGAACACCAGATCAGTGAACTCCGGCGAGAACACTTCGTTGACGAACGGGCTGTCGTCGGCGGGCTTCAAGGCCGAGCCGCGCAGGATCATGTCGACCTGCACCGACGGGAACGAATCGTTCAGATCGATAAAGGCCTCCGCCGCGCTCTGCCCACCGCCGATGATCGCGATGCTCATCGGCTGATTGTTCACGCACGGCTGCTTGGCCATTTGCGAGAGGTATTGCGAGTGGTGGAACACGCGGCTATCGCCCTTCAGCGCTTTGAACGCCTCCGGAATACGCGGTGTGCCACCGGCACTGACCACCACCGAACGGGTGGTGCGTACATGTTGCAGGCCCTGGCTATCGCGGGAAATCACCCGCAGCGCTTCAACCTGGTGGTTGTGCAGCACGGGCTCGATGGTCAGCACTTCTTCGCCGTAACGGCTCTGCTCGGTGAACTGCCCGGCGACCCAGCGCAGGTAGTCGTTGTACTCCATGCGGCACGGATAGAAGGTGCCGAGGTTGATAAAGTCGACCAGACGACCGTGATACTTGAGGTAATTGACGAACGAGTACGGGCTGGTCGGATTGCGCAGGGTCACCAGATCCTTGAGGAAGGAAATCTGCAGCTCGCTCTGCGTCGACAAGGTGTTGCCGTGCCAGCTGTAGTTGGCCTGCTTGTCGAGGAACAGCACATCCAGCTCACCCTGGGTCGGGCCGCGCTCTTGCAGAGCGATGGCCAGTGCCAGGTTCGAAGGGCCGAAACCGACGCCGATCAGGTCGTGAACGATGGGCGATGCAATTGCCTGTGTCATTTCCAGTGTCCTCTGGATGAACCCCTCAACGCGGGGATAAAGCCTGGGTGGCCTGACCGGCCTGAATCAGGTCAGCAGGTCGTCTGTTGAGTAGGAACGAGGACGATGAACGGAAATTTAACCAGCAAGGATCAATGGGCGTCCCATTGTTTGATCCGCAAGCGGCAATGTTTCATAGCGTTGACGATGTGCTTTTCCACCAACGCCTTGGAAATCCCCAGGTGCTCGGCAATTTCCGGATGGGACAGACCTTCGATCTTGCGCAGCAGAAAACTTTCCCGGCAGCGCGGCGGCAACTCGGCCAACGCGCGCTGGAGCATCTCCAGGCGTTGACCGTGGTCGAGGGTGCCGTGGGGCGACGGGGTGAAATAGCGCTCTTCGCTGTCCAGCACATCGAGCGATTCGACCTGGCGCAAGGCGTTGCGCCGATGATCGTCGATGACCAGATTCAATGCCGTGCGATAAAGAAAGGCCCGCGGTTGTTCGATCGGTGTGTCGCTGGAACGCTCCAGTACCCGCACATAAGCGTCATGCACCACATCTTCGGCCACCTGACGGTTGCCCAGCTTGGCGTTAAGGAAACACACCAGCTCGCGATAGTAGTTTTCCAACATGACTCCCGACCGCATCGATGCAGTTCCTGTCCTTGAGCACACTGATCCAGCCGCCGCAAACGCAGTAGCAAGATAGTGGCAACGTGAGGTGCGTAATTTATAGTAATTCTCATATAGATTTAAAGAGTTGTTTCCACATCCGCCCCAAATAGTCGCATCTGGCTACCTGTTACTTGATGTGTACGGCGCTTAAATTCCCTTGTGCATTCATCGTTTACAGGACAGCTCCCCGTATCTGTCGTGCCATGCGACAGCGTTCAGCGCCTCTGCACGCCTGTGTACTGGCCGAATGACGGGCCGATTCCACTGGCCGGAACCCTGCATGAAACGTCCCCGCCCCGCCCGACGCGCTCTGTTCGCCGCCCTTTGCCTGATTCCCGTGATCGCCGTTGCCGCGTGGCAAGTCCTGCCGCCCGGGCGCGACGCCCTCGCCACGGTGCAGGTGACCCGCAGCAGTATCGAAAACAGCGTGACCGCACTGGGCACGCTGCAGCCACGCCGTTATGTGGACGTCGGTGCGCAGGCGTCCGGGCAGATCCAGAAGATTCATGTCGAGGCTGGCGACACGGTCAAGGAAGGCCAGTTACTGGTAGAGATCGATCCCTCCACGCAAAAGGCCAAACTGGATGCCGGGCGGTTTTCCATCGAAAACCTCAAGGCACAGTTGCAGGAGCAACGCGCCCAGCACGACCTCGCGCAACAGAAATACCAGCGCCAGCAGAAACTCGCCGCCGGTGGCGCCACCCGTGAGGAAGACGTGCAGACCGCCCGCGCCGAAGTCCGCGCCACGCAGGCACGCATCGACATGTTCCAGGCACAGATCCGTCAGGCTCAAGCCAGCCTGCGCAGTGACGAAGCGGAGCTCGGCTACACGCGCATTTATGCACCGATGAGCGGCACCGTCGTGGCCGTCGGCGCCCGCGAAGGTCAGACGCTCAACGCGCAACAGCAAACCCCGCTGATTCTGCGCATCGCCCGGCTTTCGCCGATGACCGTGTGGGCCGAGGTTTCCGAAGCGGACATCGGCCACGTCAAACCCGGCATGACCGCCTACTTCACCACGCTCAGCGGCGGCAGTCGGCGCTGGAGCAGCACCGTCCGGCAGATTCTGCCGGTGCCGCCGCGCCCGCTCGAACAGAATCAGGGCGGCAGCCCCACCAGCGGTCGCAGCGGCAGCGAACGCGTGGTGCTCTACACCGTATTGCTCGACGTCGACAACGCCGACAACAGCCTGATGACCGACATGACGGCGCAGGTGTTCTTTGTGGCGCAACAGGCGCAAGACACCCTCACCGTGCCCAGCGCCGCCCTGCAACCCGGCTCACGCCCACAATGGCAACGGGCGCAGATCGTCGCCGCCAATGGCGAAATCCAGTCCCGCGAAGTGCGCACCGGCATCAGCGACCGCTTGCGCACCCAAGTGCTTGAAGGCCTGGCCGAAGGCGATCACATCCTCAGCGCGCCGGCCACCGGCAGCGGAGGCTGAATGCAAACGCCCCTGATTGACCTGCGGCAGATCCGCAAAGCCTATGGCGGCAATGACCGCCCGCTGGTGGAAGTATTACGCGGCATTGATCTGTCGATTCATGCCGGTGAGTTCGTCGCCATCGTCGGGGCGTCCGGCTCCGGCAAGTCGACATTGATGAATATCCTCGGCTGCCTCGACCGCCCTACCAGCGGCGAATACCGTTTTGCCGGTGAAGACGTCGCCCAACTCGACAGCGATGAACTGGCCTGGCTGCGCCGCGAAGCGTTCGGTTTTGTGTTCCAGGGTTATCACCTGATTCCGTCCGGCTCCGCCCAGGAAAACGTCGAGATGCCGGCCATCTATGCCGGCACCCCCGCCGCCGAACGTCACGCCCGCGCCAGCGCCTTGCTGGAGCGGCTCGGCCTGGGTAGCCGCACCGGCAACCGCCCGCATCAGCTTTCCGGTGGTCAGCAACAACGGGTGTCGATTGCCCGGGCGCTGATGAACGGCGGCCACATCATCCTCGCCGACGAACCCACCGGCGCCCTCGACAGCCACAGCGGCGCCGAGGTCATGACCCTGCTCGACGAACTCGCCAGTCAGGGCCATGTGGTGATTCTCATCACCCACGACCGCGAAGTCGCGCAGCGCGCCAAACGCATCATCGAGATTCGTGACGGCCTGATCATCAGCGACACCGCCGAACAGCCGTCAGCGCCACCACGCAGCGCCAATCCCGGCGCCCTGCAAGCGGTGGATCTGCGCCAGCGCCTGAGCAGCGGCAGCACCCAGACCGGCGCCTGGAAAGGTGAACTGGTCGACGCCGTGCAAGCGGCGTGGCGGGTCATGTGGATCAATCGTTTTCGTACTGCGCTGACCCTGCTCGGGATCGTCATCGGCGTGGCCTCGGTGGTGGTGATGCTCGCGGTGGGCGAAGGCAGCAAACGCCAGGTGATGGCGCAAATGGGCGCCTTCGGTTCCAACATCATCTACCTCAGCGGCGCCGCACCCAATCCGCGCACACCACCGGGCATCATCACCCTCGACGACGTCGCCGAGCTGGCTGCCCTGCCCCAGGTCGAGCGGATCATGCCAGTCAACGGCTCGACCGCTGGCGTGCGTTTCGGCAATGCCGACCACAGCAGTTACGTCGGTGGCAACGACACCAATTTCCCGAGCATCTTCAACTGGCCGGTGGTTCAGGGCAGTTACTTCAGCCAGGCCGATGAAGACAGCGCCGCCGCCGTGGCCGTGATCGGCACCAAGGTGCGCGACAAGCTGCTCAAGGATGTCGCCGATCCGATCGGCCAATACATCCTGATCGAAAACGTGCCGTTTCAGGTGCTCGGTGTTCTGGCGGAAAAGGGCTCGAGCTCCGGCGATTCCGACAGCGACAACCGCATCGCCGTGCCCTACTCGGCGGCCAGCACGCGCCTGTTCGGCAGCCGTAATCCGGAATACGTGGTGATCGCCGCCAAGGACGCACGCAAGGTCAAAGACGCCGAGCAGGCGATCGAACAGGCGATGCTGCGGCGACACAATGGCAAGAAGGATTTCGAACTGACCAACAACGCCGCAATGATTCAAGCCGAAGCACGCACGCAGGGCACGCTGTCGCTGATGCTTGGCGCCATCGCCGCGATCTCGTTGCTGGTCGGCGGTATCGGGGTGATGAACATCATGCTCATGACCGTGCGCGAACGCACCCGGGAAATCGGTATCCGCATGGCCACGGGTGCACGACAGCGCGACATCCTGCGCCAGTTTCTCACCGAAGCGGTGATGCTTTCGGTGGTTGGCGGCCTGGCCGGTATCAGCCTGGCGATGCTGGTCGGCGGCGTGCTGTTGTTCAGCGGCGTGGCGATCGCGTTTCAATGGCTAGCCGTCATCGGTGCGTTCGCCTGCGCGCTGGCCACCGGCGTCCTCTTCGGCTTCATGCCTGCCCGCAAGGCTGCCCGGCTCGACCCGGTCACGGCCCTTACCAGTGAATGATCGACCTATGAAAGCGCCACTGACCATCCTTGCCGCCAGCCTGTTGCTGGCGGCCTGTAACAGCCCTGCGCCACGTCCCGACAGCGGTGTGCAGCCTCCGGCCGCGTGGCAATCGCCTGAGCATCCCGGTGCCGTGCAGAGCAACCGCCAATGGTGGACTCAGTTCGGCAGCCCCGAGCTGGATCGTCTGGTCGAACAGGCGCGAGTGGGCAGCCATGATCTCGGCGCCGCCGTCGCCCGGGTCAGGCAGGCCCAGGCCGGTGCGACGATTGCCGGCGCCCCGCTGCTCCCGGAAATCAAGGCCGGTCTCAATGCCAATCGGCAGAAACTGTTGCACGGCAAAGGCTACAGCCAACTCGACGTCAGCCCGGATAATCGCTCGCTGGATTACTACGACGCCGAGCTGAGCGCCAGTTACGAAATCGACTTCTGGGGCGGTAAACGCGCGGCGCGCGACAGCGCCGTGTTCGGTGTACAGGCCAGCGAATTCGACCGTGCCACCGTCGAACTGACCCTGCAAAGCGGCGTCGCCAACAGTTACACGCAGGCCTTGGCATTGCGCGAACAGGCACGCATCGCCGAGCTCAATCTGGCCAACGCGCAGAACGTCCTGCACCTGGTGCAAACCCGCTTCGACGCCGGCAGCGCCACCGCACTGGAACTGGCCCAGCAAAAAAGCCTGGTAGCGGAACAGCAGCGCAAATTGCCACTGGTGCAGCAACAGGCCCGCGAAGCCTTGATCACCCTCGCCGCCCTGCTCGGCCAACCGGTGCAGGCATTGTCGGCACCGCAACAGTCATTCGAACAGTTGCAATGGCCGAACATCGCCAGTGGCGTGCCCAGCGATCTGCTGAGCCGGCGTCCGGACATCGCCAGCGCCGAAGCCAAACTGGCAGCGGCCCAGGCTGACGTCAGCGTGGCCCGCGCCGCCATGCTGCCGAAAATCACCCTGACCGCCAGCCTCGGCACTGGCGCCGATCTGGCGGCGGACCTGCTGCGCACCACGTTCTACAACCTGTCTTCCGGATTGACTGCGCCGATCTTCAACAACGGCCGCCTGAGCGCCGAGCGCGACAAGGCCAAGGCGCGTCAGGACGAACTGCTGGAAACCTATCGAGGGGCGATCATCAATGGCTTCGCTGACGTGGAAAAAGCCCTGAGCAGCATTCGCGGCCTCGACGAACAGCGCCAGTGGCAAAGCGAAGAACTGAGCCAGGCGCAGACCGCGTTCGACATTGCCCAGAGCCGCTACCAGGCCGGTGCCGAAGATTTGCTGACGGTGCTGCAAACCCAGCGCACCTTGTATGCGGCGCAGGATATGAATGTGCAACTGCGCCTTTCGCGCTTGCAGGCCAGCATTGCCCTGTACAAGGCGCTGGGCGGGGGTTGGCAGGTTATCTGAGCGAAAATTATCGACAGGACTGACGCCTTCGCGAGCAGGCTCGCTCCCACATTGGATCTGCGTCGTTTACAAAGTCCCCTGTGGGAGCGAGCCTGCTCGCGAAGGCGCCAGGTCAGGCAACCAATATCCCCAGGTAAAAAAAATCGCAGCACCGGGCTGCGATTTTTTGCGCTTAGAGTTGCCGCCCTTTCACTTTCAGATGCCGCGCGTACCACGGTCGCTGCGGCACTTTGCGGAACAGGTCGGCCATGTTGTCTTCATCGCCAAAGGTGATGCGCAACGCCAGCTTCATCGTCTCTGGATCCATCTCCACCGAGCGCCCGATCTGCAACCCCGGCACGGTGCTGCAGCCATGGGTGTCCGGCCCCAGCCACGGGTCATCGACCTCAACCCAGCGCCCCGGCGCAAACCACGGCACGCCGTTGACCTCCAGCCGGCTGACCTCGCCCGGATGAAAACGCTCGTGGGCGCGGAACCAGTCTTCGATGCGATCATCGATCCAGCCGTGGAAACGCCAGAACACCGGGTTCACGTGCGAGGAAAACGGGTCGCCGAGAAAGTCGTTTTCCGGCGCATACCAGCGCGCGGCAAAATCTGCCTGATCGCGCGCCATCGGCACCGGAATGTCGTTGGACGGATCCCGCGCCACCGACGCCCAGCGCATGTGCAGCCAGTCGTGCAGACCCAATTCGACTTCCGAACCGAACTGGCCGAGGCTGAGTTTCGCCAAGTAGCGCGGGTCGCGGTACTGCGATTCCCAGACCTGGAAATTACTGTGATAGGTCTCGGCCGCTTTGATATCGCTGACCCACTTGGTGTATTCGTCATCACCTTCCGTCAGCCACGTCGGTGGTAGTGCATCGCCGTCGTGATTGTCGAAGTAACGGGCGAAGCCCTGGCGGTCACGCTCCAGTTCCGGCTGCGGCATCGGGAAGGCCTGCCATGACGGCAAATCCTGCATCGAACGGGCCTTGCCGAGCATGTGCCGGTGCATGAAGAAAAAATCGATACCAGAGCCGTTACGATCCTTGCTGGGCCCACGGGCATCGCGCTCTTTGTCTCGCGGCCCCGGCTGCCAGCCAATACCGCGCAGGGCGTCGCGTTTTTTCTCCGAGAGCTTGTGCCACTTGTCGCGGCTGGCGTGCCAGAGCTGGTGGAACAGGCGATGTTCCGGCGCCACCAGCCACGCCAACAGCGTCGGGTTCAAACCGGTGCGTTCGCGGGCCTCGGGAAAACGTCGCTTGATGGCGATGAAATGATTGTCCAGTTCGGGCAGCGCCAACGGCCGATCGAGGCGCAACACTTGCCCGGTGAACGTGGCGCTGCCGGCATTGCCGAACGCCGCCCAGACTTCGTCGAGTTTGACTTTGAATTCGTAGACCGGCGGCGCGTGCGGCGCATCGGTGCGCATCAGCCGCCAGTACATTTCGGCGCCGTTGCCCGGCGCCAGATCGCCGATCACTTGGTAACGCGCAGGCGCTTCTGAGCGCAGGTTGGCACCGGTATCGAGAAACCCGCGCAAACCGCGCCCCCGGTGGGCAATGTCGAGAAACAACTCGAGGCCGTCGCGTGGCAAGCCATCAAGCCCCGCCGCAGATCCGCTGAAACGGATATCCCAGACGCCGCGCAGGTTGTCCGCCAACTGCTGTCCGGCGGTATCGGCCAGATCGACCGTAGCCTCGCCCGGGGTGATCGGAAACTCCTCGCGGGTCAGCTCACGATGTGCATAAAAAGCGGCAGGCAGCGCGGCGCCCGTGAGTGCCATGCCCGCCATGAACCAGCGTCGAGAGATCGTCATTGCCCTACCTGTGTCAGCCATGAAGCAGGCTTTATCCAAGCTAGAACGTTTGCTCGCCGGGGAAATTTACGGCCCCGGCAAAAGATCGCTACGCGCCGTCAGCGCTTTTCCTGCGCGCGACTAAATTACCCGCCCGGCCACTCGTTCCTCCCAGATAGCAAAGGCCCCTGCGCCTGCACCTCGACGGCGAACCTGAATGAGATGGCAATGACAAAACCGCGTTCGAAAAAGGCTCTATTTATCGGCCTGCCGCTGGCCTTGGCGATCAGCGCCGGCGCAGGGTTTCTGGCTTGGGATTACTGGTTTCGGGACAACCCTGGCTACCCGGTAAAAGTGATGAAACAGGCGACCGAGTTGCAGGATCGCATTCTCTCCTTCGACAGCCACATCACCGTACCGCTGAGTTTCGGTGCCCACGGCAATGAAGCCGACAAGGACGGCTCCGGCCAGTTCGACCTGATCAAGGCCAACCGCGGGCGCTTGTCGGGCGCTGCGCTGACGGTGTTCGGCTGGCCGGAAATGTGGAACGGCCCGAACGCTCCGCATCGCCCCACCGAAGGTTTTGTCGAAGAAGCCCGCAACCAACAGGAAGTCCGTTACAAGATCATCACCGGCATGGTCCGCGACTTCCCCAATCAGGTCGGCATCGCCTACACCCCGGATGATTTCCGCCGCCTGCATGGCGAAGGCAAGTTTGCGATTTTCATCAGCATGCTCAACGCCTATCCGCTGGGCAACGACCTGAGCAAACTGGACCTGTGGGCCGGACGCGGCATGCGCATGTTCGGCTTCAGCTACATCGGCAACAACAGCTGGGCGGACTCCTCGCGGCCGCTGCCGTTCTTCAATGACTCACCGGACGCCCTCGACGGTCTCTCCGATATCGGCAAGCAAGCAGTGCAGCGTTTGAACGATCTGGGCGTGATCATCGACGTTTCGCAGATGTCGACCAAAGGCCTGGAACAGGTTGCACAGCTTAGCCGCACACCGTTGGTGGCCTCGCACTCGGCACCGCGTGCGGCGGTGGATATTCCGCGCAACCTCAGCGACAAGGAATTGCAGCTGATCAAGAACAGCGGCGGCGTGGTCCAGGTGGTCGGCTTCTCGCAGTACCTCAAACCGCTGACTCAGGGCACGCAGGACAAACTCAATGCCCTGCGCGCACGCTTCGATCTGCCGCCACTGCCAAACCTGGCCATGGCGCTGATGCCGGGCGACCCGATCATCACGGCCTGGTCGGAACAGAAACTCGGCCAATACGCCAGCGGCCTCTACGGCATCCTTGAAGAAGAGCCGAAAGCCACCCTCAAGGATCTCGGCGACGCCATCGATTACACAGTGCGCAAAATCGGTATCGACCATGTTGGCATCTCGTCCGACTTCAACGACGGCGGCGGCATCAAGGGTTGGGAAAACGTTGGCGAAATCCGCAACGTCACCGCCGAACTGATCCAGCGCGGTTACTCCGAAGCGGACATCGCCAAGCTGTGGGGCGGCAACTTCATGCGCGTCTGGGATCAGGTACAGAAATCCGCGAAACCGGCACTGATTTCCCGTCAGGACACTGCCAAGCCATGACTGACCGCCGGACTTTTCTGAAACAGGCTGGCGTGGTCGCAGCCGCCCTGCCGCTTGGCGCCAGCCTGACAGCACCGGCCATGGCCGCGCCCGTGGCCTCCGCGAACAAATGGACGCAATTGCGCCAGTTGTTCGATCAGGATCCGCAGGCGATCCACTTCGCCAATTTCCTGATTACCTCCCACCCCAAACCCGTGCGAGAGGCCATCGAACGCCATCGCGCCACGCTCGACCGCAATCCGGGACTGGCGATGGATTGGGATCTGGGCAGCAACGAACAATTGCAGCACAACGTGCGGGTCTGGGCCGGCCAATACCTGCAAGCCAAGCCCGGCCAGATCGCGCTCACCGGTAGCACCACCGAAGGTCTGGCGATGATTTATGGCAGCGTGCAAGTGCGCGCGGATCAGGAAATCCTCACCACCGAGCACGAGCACTATTCCACCCGCAACATTCTCGATTTCCGCAGCCGCCGCGATGGCACGCAGGTGCGTAAACTCAGGCTGTTCGACAACCCGCAAAGCATTTCCCTGGATCAGGTGCTCGACACCATCAACCGCAACATTCGCCCTGAGACCCGCGTCCTCGGCATGACCTGGGTGCATTCGGGCAGCGGTGTGAAATTGCCGATCAGCGCTATCTCGCGGCTGGTCGATGAACACAACCGTCAACGCGACGACAAGGATCGGCTGATTTACGTGGTCGACGGCGTGCACGGTTTCGGTGTCGACGACCTGAGTTTCCCGCAGATGAACTGCGACTTCTTTATCGCCGGCACCCACAAGTGGATGTTCGGCCCGCGCGGCACCGGCATTGTTTGCAGCCGCAGCGAAGAGCTGAAATACGTCAGCCCGAGCGTGCCGACGTTCTCCGAAGCCACCTCTTTCGCCACGATCATGACCCCGGGCGGTTACCACGCTTTCGAGCATCGCTGGGCGGTGGACGAAGCGTTCAAGTTGCACCTGCAACTGGGCAAGGCTGACGTTCAGGCGCGCATTCATCAGCTCAACAGCTACCTGAAGCAGCGTCTGCAAGAACAGTCGAACATCGAGCTGGTGACTCCGCTCGATCCGCAGTTTTCTGCCGGTTTCACTTTCTTCCGGGCCAAGGGTCAGGACAGTGATGCAGTCGCCGCCTACCTGATGCAAAACCGGGTGATCTGCGATGCGGTCAGCCGCGACGTCGGTCCGGTGATTCGCACGGCGCCCGGCCTGCTCAACAACGAAGCCGAAGTGGACCGCTTCATGGCCCTGCTCGGTAAAAAACGCCGCGCCTGATCCCTCGACTCCAGTTTTTCTTTTCACAGAGACGACTCATGAAAAAGCCCCATGCCTGTTTCACCTTCAAGGCCTTGCCCGCGCTGGCCCTGACCGCGCTGTGCGCCGGCCTGTTGCCCGGCGCAGCTCAAGCGGCGACAGTGCCGGCGCCAGGCAAAGTGTTCAAGGACTGCAAGGACTGCCCGGAAATGGTCGTGCTGCCGACCGGCACCTTCACCATGGGCACCCCGGACGACGAAGTCGGCCGCGAACCGGACGAAGGCCCGCGCCACGACGTGACCTTCAGCAAACCGTTCGCCATCAGCCGCTTCCAGGTGCTGGTCGGCGAGTGGGACGCGTACGTGCGCGAAACCGGCAACAAGCCTTACGACTTCGATGATCGCCCGGGCCGCCGCTGCACCGCCGGCAAACCGGAATTCAAACAGACTGCCCGCGACCCGGCCGTGTGCATGAACGTCGCCGAAGCCCAGGGCTACATCGATTGGTTATCGAAAAAGACCGGCCACGCGTATCGCCTGCAAAGCGAATCGATCCGCGAGTACGCCGCACGCGGCGGCAGCACCGGGCCCTTCCCTTTCCCGTTCGATGAAGGCAACAACTACCAGATCTCCAAACACGCCAACACCTATGGCGCCGCCGACGGTTACAACTTCACCTCCCCTGCCGGGACGTTCCCGGCCAATGCCTTCGGCGTTTACGACGCTCACGGCAACGTCTACGAATGGACCGCCGACTGTTATCACAAGGACTACTCCGGCGTACCCAACGACGGTCGCCCATGGACCCAGGAAAACTGCGAGCGTCAGGTCATGCGCGGCAACGATTGGGGCGAGGCGCCGGTGTTCTCGCGCTCCGGCAACCGCAACAGCAGCTGGCCGACCAGCAAAGGCGACTGGCTCGGGTTTCGCGTAGTGCGCGACCTCTGATCCTGCCCATCCCGACCGCAGCCCCGCCTGCGGTCGTTTAAAGAAAGTCCGTGACCATTCGTTTTCCTTAAGTACCGGCACTCCCTCCGCACCGAAGCAGGAATCCTCCATGACCAAGCCTACGCGTGGGGCGATCAACGAATTGTTCGCCTTGCTCAAGCCCTTCCGCCTGATCGTCTCTGTGTCCATCGTGCTCGGCATGATCGGCGGCCTGAGCGTCACCGTGCTGCTGGCGACCATCAACAATGCCCTGCATTCCGACGACGGCCTGACCCGCACCGTGGTAATGATCTTCGCTGGCCTCTGTGCGTTGGCCTTGTTGACGACGATTTTGTCCGACATCGGCACCAACTACGTCGGCCAGCACATCATTGCCAAATTGCGCAAAGAGCTGGGGGAGAAAGTCCTGTCGGCGCCGATCGACCAGATCGAACGCTACCGCAGTCATCGCTTGATCCCGGTGCTGACCCACGACGTCGACACCATCAGCGACTTCGCCTTCGCCTTCGCCCCGCTGGCAATTTCCATGACCGTTACCCTCGGCTGCCTCGGCTATCTGGCCATGCTGTCCTGGCCGATGTTCCTGATGATGCTGGTGGCCATTGCCATCGGCACGACCATTCAAGCGATTGCCCGGGCCAAGGGCATGCGCGGTTTCTACGCCGCACGCGACTCTGAGGATGAACTGCAAAAGCACTACAACGCGATTGCCGAGGGCGCCAAGGAACTGCGCATTCACCGTCCGCGTCGCCAGCGCATGTTTGTCGCCGGTATTCAGAAAACCGCCGAGAAGATTTGTGACACCCAGATCAAATCCATCAACACTTTTGTAATCGCCAAGTCCTTCGGTTCGATGCTGTTCTTCGTGGTCATCGGCATGGCACTGGCCCTGCAATCCTTCTGGCCCAGCGGCGACAAAGCGGTGATGAGCGGCTTCGTCCTGGTGCTGCTGTACATGAAGGGGCCGCTGGAGCATCTGGTCAGCACCTTGCCGATCATCAGCCGTGCGCAGATTGCCTTCCGCCGCATCGCCGAACTGAGCGAGCAATTCTCCTCGCCCGAACCGCATCTGCTGCTGGAAGACCAAGGCAAGAAACCCGGTGCGGTCAACAGCCTGGAACTGCACAACGTGCGCTACGCCTTCCCACCCGTGGAAGGCAGCGAACCGTTCCGTCTGGGGCCGGTCAACCTGCGCATCGAACAGGGCGACATCGTGTTTATCGTCGGTGAAAACGGTTGCGGCAAAACCACGCTGATCAAACTGCTGCTGGGCTTGTACGCGCCAACCGAAGGCGAAATCCGCGTCAACGATCAGCCGATCACCGCGCTCAACCGCGATGACTACCGGCAGAATTTCACCACGATCTTTGCCGACTACTACCTGTTCGACGATCTGATTCAGGGCGACCGCGAAGTCCCGCAGGACGCGACCCGCTACCTCGAACGTCTGGAGATCGCGCACAAGGTCAGCGTGCGCGACGGCGCGTTCAGCACCACCGATTTGTCCACCGGCCAGCGCAAGCGCCTGGCCCTGGTCAATGCCTGGCTCGAAGAGCGGCCGGTGCTGGTGTTCGATGAATGGGCGGCCGATCAGGACCCGACGTTCCGGCGGATTTTCTACACCGAGTTGCTGCCTGACCTCAAACGTCTGGGCAAGACCATCATCGTCATTTCCCACGATGACCGTTACTTCGACGTCGCCGATCAACTGGTGCGCATGGAGGCCGGCAAGGTCAAGAGCGAACTGCAAACCGCTTGATCGACGAGGCCGCGGCCAGGCCGGAAAAATAATTTTCCGGTTTGCCGCGGCTTCCTCGTCTTAATGAGATGAATAAGAACCATTAACAACTATACCTGCCAAGGTCTTAACCTCATGTCCGCATCCCGTTTCATGCTTCGCCCTCTGACTCGAGCCCTGCTGATGCACGGCGCGACACGCACTCGACTAGCCGGCACCGGCCTTGGTCTGGCACTGACATTCACGGCAGCGCCGTATGTCCAGGCCCAGGAATGGACCCTGAACATCCCGTCGCAGCCACTGGCCCAGGCACTGCAAACCCTTGGCCAGCAGACCAGCCTGCAAATCATCTACAGTCCGGAAAGCCTGCAAGGTCTGCGCTCCAGCGCGCTCAACGGCCGCTACCAGGATGATGATTCGCTCAAGGCGATGCTCAACGGTACCGGCATCCGCTACCAGCGTGACGGCAACACCGTGACCGTGCTCGGCCCGGCCACCGGTAGCGCGATGGAACTGGCCCCGACCAACGTCAACGCCAGCCGCCTCGGTGCCACCACTGAGGGCAGCAACTCCTACACCACCGGCGGCGTGACCATTGGCAAGGGCGTGCACTCGCTGAAGGAAACCCCGCAGTCGGTCACGGTGATGACCCGCAAGATGCTCGATGACCAGAACCTCAACACCATCGAACAGGTGATGGAGAAGACCCCGGGCATTACCGTGTATGACTCGCCCATGGGCGGCAAGTATTTCTACTCCCGCGGCTTCCGTATGACTGGCCAGTACCAGTACGACGGCGTGCCGCTGGATATCGGCAGCAGCTACGTGCAGGCCGACAGCTTCAACAGCGACATGGCCATTTATGACCGCGTGGAAGTTCTGCGTGGCGCAGCCGGCATGATGAAAGGCGCAGGCGGCACCGCCGGTGGCGTCAACTTCGTACGCAAACGCGGCCAGGACACTGCGCACACGCAGCTCTCATTGTCGGCAGGCACCTGGGACAACTATCGTGGTCAGGTCGATACCGGCGGCCCGCTCAACGATTCCGGCACCATCCGTGGTCGCGCCGTGGTCACCGAACAGACCCGTCAATATTTCTATGACGTGGCCAGCCGCAAAGACCAGATCTACTACGGCGCCCTGGACTTCGACCTCAGCCCCGACACCACCCTGGGTCTGGGTTTCGCCTGGGAAGACGTCGACGCTACGCCATGCTGGGGCGGCCTGCCGCGTTACGCCGACGGATCCGACCTGCACCTCAAGCGCTCCACCTGCCTGAACACCGCGTGGAACAACCAGCGCAGCAAACGCGCCACCTACTTCGCCGACCTGAAACACCAGTTCAACGACGACTGGTCGCTGAAAGTCGCCGGGGTGTATTCGCGCAACACCCAGGACATGGAATACGCCTTCCCGAGCGGTGCAGTGCCGGTCGGTGCCACGGCTTCGAATACGCTGATGCTGGGTAGCATTTACGACTACGACCAGCGCGATTACGGCTTCGATGCCTATGTCGACGGCAAATTCGACGCCTTCGGCCAGCAACATGAACTGACCATCGGCGCCAACGCCAGCCGTTCGCACAAGGATGACTTCTACGCCGTCGCCGCCCTGCCCCAACGGCAGAACGTGCTCGACCCCAACCACCACATCCCGCAACCGGACGAAAGCTACTACCTGGCCAACGCTTCCCGTGGCGGCCCGGTGGACATGCACATCAAGCAATACGGCGCCTACTCGATCGCCCGCCTGAAACTGGCTGATCCGCTGACCCTGGTACTGGGCAGCCGTGTCAGTTGGTACAAGTCCGACACCGATTCGGTGCAGTACTTCCGTGGCGAAGGCACCCAGGTCGACACCAAGTCCACCGAAACCGGCCAAGTCACGCCGTTCGCCGGTGTGCTGTTCGACCTCAACGACAACCTGACCGCCTACGCCAGCTACACCGACATCTTCACCCCGCAAGGCGCTTACAAGACCATCGATGGCAGCACGCTCAAGCCATTGGTTGGCCAGAGCTACGAGCTGGGGATCAAGGGTGAGTGGTTCGACGGTCGTCTGAACAGCTCCTTCAACCTGTTCCGCACCCTTCAGAAAGATGCTGCCCAGGATGACCCGCGTTGCGAAGACAGTTCTTGCTCGATCAACTCCGGCAAGGTTCGCGCGCAGGGCTTCGAGGCTGAAGTCAGCGGTGAGGTGATTGATCGCCTGCAATTGCTCGCCGGTTACACCTACACCCAGACCAAGGTGCTGGAAGATGCCGACGCCACGCAGGATGGCGTGGTCTACAACTCCTACGTGCCGCGCCATTTGCTGCGTGTCTGGGGTGACTACAGCCTGAGCGGGCCGCTGGATCGCGTGACGATCGGTGCGGGTGTCAACGCGCAGACGGGCAACTACCGGACTTCGCCTTTGGGCGGTGACAACATTGATGGCGCCGGTTATGCGGTCTGGAACGGTCGCATTGGCTACCGTATCGATGACACCTGGTCGGTGGCGCTTAACGGGAATAACCTGTTTGACAAGCGTTACTACTCGACCATTGGTACCGAAGGGTTCGGTAATTTCTATGGTGATCCGCGTAACTTCGTGATGTCGGTCAAGGCTGATTTCTGATTGGGTGTGTTGTGAGAGAGCCCCGCTTTGGTGGGGCTTTTTTTTGCCTGTTGGTCTTGGCGGCCTTCGGGCCGACCATGCTCTTTGGGTTTTGGGGGCATATCCGTTGCTGCGGGTGTTGCCGCTGGCGGTTTCGCTCTTACAGCGAGTCCCTTTTTCAAACGCCAAAAAGGAACCAAAAGGCTTTGCCCCCGGCGTACGGCACTTCGCTGAGGCTCAGTGTTCCCTCGCTACGGTGTCCATCCGGGGGCATCGCCTACGGTTTGCTGCGCTGCACCTCCTCTCGATGTATGCGGCTACGCCGCACGGCGCTGCGCGCCTACCCCCCGGATGAACACCTCCGCTCGGCCTGCCGATGGGGCAAAAGATCAAAAACCAAAGCCAAAGCCAAAGCAAGATCACAAGCCAGATCAAGAGCCCCTCACCCTAACCCTCTCCCGGAGGGAGAGGGGACTGAGCGTGGTGTTTGGGAGAGCTACGCCGACGTGCGATACCGCGTTGAACTTAGATTCTGAAAAGCCCACAAATTGGCTCCCTCTCCCTCGGGAGAGGGCTGGGGTGAGGGGCAGCTCCAACACAAATCCAAAGCCGACCACGCTGTTGCTCCTCACCACTCAACAGGATGAGCGTTAGCTCGGCTGCGGCTTTTGATCTGTAAGGCGACGTCGGAAGGCTGAGTGGAGGGATTGATCCGGGCGTGGGAGCGCAGCGACCGTTTGGCGCAGCCAAACACAGCGAGAGGAGGTGCAGCGAAGCAAACCGTAGGCGCTGCGCCCGGATCGATCCCGCAGCGAAGGAACCCCGAGCCCCAGCGAGCGGGCCGCACGTAGGAGCAAGCGTTTTTGGTTACTTTTTAGGCGTTTGTAAAAAGTGACCCGCCGTAAGGGCGGAACCCTAAGCCGCCATTACCGCAGCAACGGATATTCACCCAAAAACCACCCCCCCAAAAATCAAACCAACACCCGCGCCAACGCTCGGCTCAGGCGTTCATGCACCCGCAAAACATCAGGCATCACCGAAGCCATCCGCAGCAAATCATGCGTCAGCCCGGGACAATGCTCAACCTCAACACTCACCCCCTGCCCCCGCAACTTATCAGCGTAAGCCTGCCCCTCATCAAACAACGGATCAAAACCCGCCAACAACACAATCGCCGGCGCCACCCCCTGCAGATCCTCCGCCAACAACGGCGAAAAGCGCCAGTCCAGATAATCCTCCGGACTGCGAGCGTAATGCTGATAAAACCAGTCAAGCGTATCGCTCTCCAACAAATACCCCTCGCTGAACAACAACCGCGAATCGTGCACGCGCGAAGCATCGGTCACCGGATAGCACAACAACTGTGCCTTGGGTGCGATGGCCACAGTATGCGGTTGCACCACCGCCTGAATCGCCAGCACCGTAGCCAACGTCGCGCCGGCACTATCGCCACCAAACGCCACGCGCGAGGTATCAAGCCCAAGACTCACGGCGTTTTCCGCTAACCACGACAAGGCGTCTTCGCCATCCTCCAGTGCCGTTGGAAAACGATGCTCCGGGGCCAGTCGATAGCCGACCGACAACACCGCACACGGCGTGCGCTGGCAAAACTCGCGGCACACACCGTCGTGAGAGTCGAGGCTGCCGACAACAAAACCGCCACCATGGAAATACACCAGCACCGGCATCGGCATCGGCATCGGCATCGGCGAGACCGCAGCGTTGGGTCGATACAGACGCAGTGCCAGCGGCGCACCATCGCGTGCCGACGTGTCGATTTCGCTGACCAGCAGGTCTTCAGGCGCGGGCCAGCGCAGTTGCGCCGTGGTCTGCTCGAAAGTCGCGCGGGCTTCGCTCGGAGTCATTTGGTGCATGGCCGGCAGGCCGGCGTCCTGGCTATCTTGGGCCAGGTCGAGGAAGGCTTCCAGATCAGGGTGTAACGACATCGCTAAAATCCTTGTATCGGCAAAAAAAGGGGCGCGCCGCGGCAGCGCCGCCGAAGATGACTGAACGCGTGGCGATCAGCCCGCGCGTGCCATGCAATGCTCGACCAACGCTTCCAGCTCACGCTGGTAATCGCTCATCAAGGCATCCATGGTGCCGGCGCGATAACGCTGGCTGCTGTAGATGCAACGCAAGGCCAACTGACCGTCATAGACCTGGCCGACAATTTCCAGCCAATTGCCCAGATTGGCTTTGAGGCTGTAGTTGTCACCGGTTTCTTCCAGCGCCGGCACCAGCAGGGCCTGCTCGTCGAAGCTCTGGTCGAATTGCCCCAGGTAGTTGAACGTGACCCGCGCTTGCGGCAGCTCGGCCAGTTGCCTCGACACCTCAGCGCCTGCCAGATGCCGCAGCACGCCATAGCCGATGCCTTTCTGCGGCACCGCTGCCAACTGTGCCTGCACATTGACGATCGACTGGCCGATGTCGTCGCTGTCGGGGCGCAAACGCACCGGGAACATGCTGGTGAACCAGCCCAGGCTGCGGCTCAGGTCGATGGCCTCGAACAGATCTTCACGACCATGGCCTTCGAGCAGGATCAGTGCCGACGGTTGTTGACTCCAGCGGCACAGGGCACGGCTGAGCGCCGACAACAGCAGGTCGTTGATCTGCGTGCCATACACCGCCGGGGCCTGTTTGAGCAGTTGTTCAGTGTGCTCGCGAGACAATTTGAGCCGCGCCTGCGCCTGCTGACGCACGAGGTTTTTGCCGCGCAGGTTGTCGCACGGCAAGTCGACGCCCGGCTGATCCAGTTGCTCCAGCCAATACCCCAGCTCCTGCTCGGCAATCACCGGCGCCTGCGCCTGCAAGGCTTCGGCGAACGATCGGTAACTGCTGGTGCGAATCGGCAGTTTCGGCTGCAGCCCCTGCACGCACGCCTCGTAAGCCATTTTCAAATCATCAAGCAGAATTCGCCACGACACGGTGTCGACCACCAAGTGATGAATCACCACCAGCAGGCGCGCCTGGCCATCCGGCAAGGCGACGTGCATCACCCGCCAGACCGGCCCGTCATCGAGTTTCAAGCTGCGCTGGGCAAGGTTGGCCAAGGCTTCGACCTGCTCGCTGTTGTCCGCCTCGCGGCGCCAGAGCAACGTCTCGCCCTGTTCACTGAGGTCGCAGTAACGCTGCATCCAGCGCCCGCCTTCGTGGGAGAAACGCAGGCGCAACGAGTCGTGATGTTGCTCGATCCAGCCCAGTGCCTGCTCGAGCGCATCGAGGTCCAGCGGCTGGCGCGCGCTCAACAGCAATGACTGGTTGTAGTGATGCGCCTCGGCCATGCCTTCAGCAAAGAACCACTCCTGAATCGGCAAGAGATTGAACAAGCCCTCGGCGGCCACGTGCGTGACGTCCGTCTGCGGTTGTGCCGTGCCCTCCTTCGCCGCTTCCTGCTCGACGATGCCGGCGATGGTCTGATAACGCATCAGGTCGCGCAGCTTGAGATCCATCTGCAACGTCGGGTGGTTTCTGACGCGGGAGATCACCTGCAAACTCAAAATCGAATCGCCGCCCAGCTCGAAGAAGTTGTCGCTGATGCCCACTTGTTCGACCTGCAGCACCTGCGCCCAGATGTCCGCGAGCAGGCTTTCCTGCTCATTGCGCGGGGCGACGTATTCTTCGGTTTTGAATTCCGGTTCCGGCAGCGCCTTGCGATCCAGCTTGCCGTTAGGCGTTACCGGGAAAGCGTTCAGGCAGACGATCTGCGCCGGCACCATGTATTCCGGCAACGAGGCGCGCAGGCCCGCCTTGAGTTCATCGCCGATGTCCTCGCCGCTTGCGGTGACCACATAACCGATCAGTTGCTTGCCCGAGGCATTGTCGCGGGCGATCACCAGTGCATCGGTCACCGACGGCAACTGGCGCAGACTGGCCTCGACTTCACCCAGTTCGATGCGGAAGCCGCGGACCTTGACCTGATGGTCGATACGGCCGACGTAATCGACCACACCGTCGGCGCGTAAACGCACCAGATCGCCGCTGCGATACAGGCGCTCGCCCACCGCGAATGGATTGGGCACGAAGCGCTCGCAGGTCAGGTCCGGACGGCCGTGATAACCCCGGGCGACGCCATAGCCACCGATGTACAACTCACCGGCAAAGCCTGGCGGCAGCGGGTTCAGGTCTTCGTCCAGCACGTACAGCGAGCGCGCGCCCACGGCACGGCCGATCGGCGCGTACGCCGCTTCGCAATGCTGGCTGACCGGGACTTTCCAGAGCATCGGCGTGACCACGGTTTCGGTCGGGCCGTAGCCGTTGGTGAAGTACTGCGGACGCAGCGCAGCTTTGACCTGCTCGAAGGTCTGATCCGGCACCGCGTCACCGCCGAAGCAATAGATGCGCACGGGTGGCGGCGCAATACCGCTGGCCGCCGCGTACTCGGCCAGTTGCTTGAGATAGGCCGGCGGGAAGCAGGCAATGGTGATGCCGTAGTCGTGCAGCGCCTGATAGGTCTGCTCCGGCGTCCACAGGCAACCGTCGCGAATCAGCAGACGACCGCCGCTGTACAAGGTGCTCAACCAGCGCTCATGGGCCCCGTCGAAGGCGAACGACATAAAGTGCAGCTCGCAACTGCTGGCGTCCATTTCGTACAGCTCGGCGATGGCCTGACAGTGCATGCTCAGCGGGCCTTGGGTCACCGCGACGCCTTTCGGCCGGCCGGTGGAACCCGAGGTGTAGACCAAATAGGCCAGGCCCTGCTCCTGCACGCGACGTTCGGGGGCGTGGTCGGCGTAGCGGCTTTCATCGAGGTGATCGATTTCCAGGCGCAGCAGGCCTTGCGGCGCCGGCAACGTGCTGCGCAGACTGCTCTGGGTCAGCAACAGCGCCATGCCGGAATCTTCGATCATGTAGGCCAGACGCTCCGGCGGATAGTCGATGTCCAGCGGCACGTACGCCGCCCCGCTCTTGAGTACGGCGAGGAAGCTCACGACCATTTCCAGCGAGCGTGGCAAGGCCACGCCGATCACCACTTCCGGCCCGGCGCCGTGTTCGATCAGGCAGTGCGCCAGTCGGTTGGCGCGTTGCTCGAGTTCGGCGTAGGTCAGGTTCATTCCGGCGCATTGCAGGGCGATGGCCTGCGGCTGCTGTTGCGCGTGACGACTGATCAGTTCCGGCAACAGCGCGGCTTGATGGGTGTGTGCCGGTTCAGCGCTCCAGGCTTGCGCCGCTTGCCATTGCTCGCCGCTCAGGCGCTGCAAATTACCGAGGCGTTCGTACGGCGCCGCCAGCATCGCGGCGAGGGTGTTTTCCATGGTCTGGCGAATACCGACAACCGCCTCGGCGCTGAAGTGGCTGCGCAGGTACAGGTATTCGATCGACAACTCGTCGCCGAGCATCACCGCGAGGTCCATCGGAACGTTGGTCACGCCATGGCCGATGGATTTGCCGAAGGTCAGATCGGTGTCGTTGTCTTCCTGCAAGCGATCGTCGATCGGGAAGTTTTCGAACACCACGATGCTGTCGAACAACGCCTGCCCACCGAGGCTGGACCAGCGTTGTACATCCGCCAGCGGCGCCTGGGAATAATCACGGATGTCGAGGTTGTAGGCTTGCACTTCGCCCAGCCAGTCAGCCAGACGCTGATCGGCTTGCGGGGTCTGAATGATCGGCAAGGTGTTGATAAACAGACCGAGCATGTTGCCGACATTCGCCAGACTTTCCGGACGCCCCGACACCGTGGCGCCAAAGGTCACCGTCTGCTGCCCGGTGTAGCGTTGCAACAGCAGCAACCATGCACCCTGAATCAGCGTGTTGGGGGTGATGCGCAGGTCGCGACAGAACTGCAACAGGCGCGCGGTCTGCGCTTTATCCCAGTTCGAATAGATTGCATCGTGACCGGCGACATCGGCGCTGTGGCGCGGGTGCATCGCCTGGCTCAGTGCCGTCGGCTCGTTGACCGCCGCCAGTCGCGCCTTCCAGAACAGCTCCTGGGCGTCCTGATCCTGCGCCTGCAACCAGGCGATAAAGTCGCGGTAACGACCGTTCTCGCCGATGATTTCGCCCTTGGCGTAATACTGCAGCACCTCACCAAACAGCCGCGAACTGCTCCAGCCGTCCATGAGGATGTGGTGGCTGGTCCAGATCATCTGGTACTGATCCTCGCTCAGGCGCAACAGGGTCACCCGCAACAAACGCGCTTCGGCCAGATTGAAACCGAGCGCACGGTCAGCGCTGGCGAACTCGGCAATCAGTTCTTCACTGGTCTCCCGATCACGCCAATCGAGCACCTGCATTTGCAACGGCGCATGGCGATGCACCACCTGCAACGGTTTGGCCAGGCCGTCCTGCCAATGGAAACTGGTGCGCAGAATCGCCTGACGGGCGATGACAAATTCCCACGCCTGACGGAAGCGCTCCACGTCCAGGCCCTTGATCGGCAGGCTGACCTGTTGCACGTAAAGGCTGCTGCCGTTATCCGACAGCGTGTGAAAGAGCATGCCTTCCTGCATCGGCGACAGCGGGTAGACATCCTCGATCTGGTCGGCCGGCACCGGCAACGCATCTAGCTGCGCCTGATCGAGTTGCGCCAGCGGATAATCCGCCGGCGCCTCGTCGGTCGACGACTCGAGCGCAACCACAGCGGCGAGCTTCTGCACGGTCTGCTGCTGGAACAGGTCTTTGGGGGTGAAGCGAATCCCCTGCTGGCGCGCACGGCTAACCAGTTGAATCGAGATGATCGAATCGCCGCCCAGCGCAAAGTAGTTGTCGGTCACGCCGACTCGTTCGATCTTCAGAATATCCTGCCAGACCTCGGCGAGTTGCTGCTCCAGCGGCGTCGACGGCGCCACGTATTCGCGCTGCGACTGGCTGAGGTCCGCTGCCGGCAAGGCTTTGCGGTCAAGTTTGCCGTTCGGTGTCAGCGGCAACTGTTCGAGGAACAGCCACTGCGCCGGCACCATGTATTCCGGCAGGTGCGCCTTCAGCGCGGCCTGCAGCGTTTCACTCAGATCGTCCAATTGTTCGAGGCTGAGGCTGCTGTCACTCGGCACCACATACGCCACCAGTTGCTGACCGCTGTGGCCATCCACCGCCAGCACCACGCCTTCGCGCACGCTGTCCTGAGCGAGCAGACGCGCTTCGATTTCACCCAGTTCGATGCGGAAACCGCGCACCTTGACCTGATGATCGATGCGGCCGACGTATTCGATCCGGCCGTCATCGCTGAAGCGAGTCAGGTCGCCGGTGCGGTACATGCGTTCGCCGCTGCTCGAGAATGGATTGGGCACGAAACGTTCGGCGGTCAGGCCGGGGCGGAACAAATAGCCACGGGTGATGCCGTCGCCGGCCAGGTACAGTTCGGCCGCCACGCCCAGCGGCGCTTGCTGCAATTGACCATCGAGCAGGTACGCCGTGGTGTTGACCAGCGGCCGGCCGATGTTCGCCAGACCACCCAGTTCGCGGCGGGTGCAGGTCGAATAGGTGGTGTCTTCCGACGGCCCGTACAGGTCGTAGACGTGCTCCACCGCCGTCTCGCGGTAGAGCGTGTCGACCAGGCTCTGCTTCAGTGGCTCGCCGGCGAGGTTGATAATGCGCACGCCCGGCGGAATTTGCCCGGTGCGTTGCAGCGCGGCAATCGCCGACGGCACGGTGTTGATCAGGCGCACCTGATCGCGCTCCGGCAAGTCCGGCAGTTCCAGGGCATTGCGCGCCATGACGATCGAGCCGCCGCGTGCGAGGGTGACGAAGATCTCCCACACCGACAGGTCGAAGCACACCGACGTCGACGCCAGTACACCTTGCAGATCGTCTTCGCTGTAGACCTCGGCGGACCAGTGAATCAGCGCCTGCACGTTGCGATGGGCAATGGCCACGCCTTTCGGCTTGCCGGTGGAACCGGAGGTGTAGATCACGTAGGCCAGATTGGCCGAATCTCCCCGCGCAGGAAGATTGTCCGCAGGCTGCTCGGCAAATGCTGCACCACCCGCCTCGACCAGCACCACCTGCGCATCGGTCTGCGGCAGTTGCGCCAGCAGCGACTGCTGCGTGAGCAAGACTTTCGCCTGACTGTCGTCGAGCATGTAGGCCACGCGATCCGCCGGGTAATCCGGGTCCAGCGGCACATAGGTGCCACCGGCCTTGAGCACCGCCATCAGGGCAATGACCAGCTCCGCCGAACGCGGCATCGCCACGCCTACACGGATTTCCGCACCGACACCCAGTGCGACAAGATGATGAGCCAACTGGTTGGCGCGTTGATTGAGCTCGGCATAGCTCAGGGCGACGCCGGCATGACTCAGCGCCAGTGCCTGCGGATGTGCCGCGACGCGACGTTCAAAACTTTGCGGGATCAACCGCTCAGCCGGATACGCGGCCTGATGGTCGTTCCATTGCGCCAGGGTCTGGCGTTCGGCGAGTGGCAACAGGCCGATCTCACCGAGCAGACGCTGCGGCGCCTCGATGAATTGACGCAGCACTTCTTCCAGATGCCCCGCCAGACCTAGCACGCTGCGTTCGGCAAAGTGTTCGGTGAGGTAGTTGAAGTCAAGGTTCAAGACATCGCTGGCCCCGGCGATCAGGGTCAGGCCGTAGTTGGTTTGCTCGCGATGCTCCAGGCCAGCGAAACGCAGACCGCCCGGATTGGCTTCCAGCGCTTCGGACACCGGATAGTTTTCAAACACCAGCAAGGTGTCGAACAACGCTTCGCCGCTCAGCTGGGCCAGACGCTGGATGTCCTGCAACGGCGTCTGCTCGTAGTCGCGCAGCAACAGGTTTTTGTCCTGCACGCTGCGCACCCAGTCGCCGACGCTGAGCGTGGCTTGCGGGCTGGCGATCACCGGCAAGGTGTTGATGAACAGGCCCAATTGCTGCTCGATGCCCGGCAGATCCACCGGACGTCCGGACACAGTCGCACCAAAGGCTACCGTGGCCTGGCCGGTGTAGCGCTGCAACACCAGCAACCACGCGGCTTGCACCAGACTGTTGAGGGTCACTTGCTGCTGACGGGAGAAACCGTTCAGGCGCTGAGTGAAGGCTTGGTCGAAATGCAGGCGATGCATCTGTTTGCCAGGCCCCGGCACGGTACGCCCGTGACAGGCCGAAGCCAGTCGGGTCGGTTCGTCCAGTGCGGCCAGTTGTCCGCGCCAGAATGCCTCTGCGCCCGCCTTGTCCTGACCTTGCAGCCAGACGAGGAAGTCGCGATAACGGCCCTGCGCGCTTGGTACCGGCTGACCGGCGTAATCCTGCAACACCTCGCCGAACATCCGCGAGTTGCTCCAACCATCCATGAGGATGTGGTGGCAGGTGAAAATCAAACGATGGCGGTCATCGCCGGTGCGCAGCAGGCACAGACGCAGCAGCGGCGGGTTCTGCAGATCGAAACCGCGTGCGCGATCAGCCTGCGCCCGCGCTTCGAGCACGGCCGGCAAGTCCGCCACACCGCGCACATCGACTTCGGGCATTTCCAGGGTCAACTGGCGATTGATCACTTGCAGCGGCGCATCGAGGCCATCGCGGCCCCAGATAAAACCGGCGCGCAGCACTTCATGGCGATCCACCACGCGCTGCCAGGCCTGCTGGAAACGCGCCACGTCGAGGCCGTCGATATCCAGCAGCATCTGATAGACATAGGCGCTGGCATCGGCGTCGTACAGGCTGTGAAACAGGATGCCTTGCTGCATCGGCGCCAGCGGATAGATGTCCTCGATGCGCTGGGCAGCGATCGGCAAGCTATCCAGATGCGCCTGGGACAACCCGGCCAACGGCACGTCCGATGGCGTCAAACCGCCGCTCGGATGGTTCAGGCAATGGTCGATCAACTCGCTCAGCGCTACTTCATAAGCGCGGGCCAACGCGTTGATGGTCGCCTCTTCAAAGACATCGCCGCTGTAAGTCCAGGTCAGGCTCAACTGGCCCTGATAAACCCGGCCATCGATGGTCAGCCAGTTGGCCATCGGCGCGTTTGCGTCCTGACCGGCGCCCTTGTCTTCAGTGGCCGGCACCCACAGGGCGTGTTCATCGAAGTTGTTGTCGAACTGGCCGAGGTAGTTGAACGTCACCTTCGGTTGCGCCAGTTCGTTCAAGACCCCTTGCGACTCGGCGCTGCCTAGATGACGCAGCAAGCCATAACCGATGCCTTTGTTCGGGATCGCGCGCAGTTGCTCCTTGATGCCTTTGATCGAGGTTTCCAGACTGGCGTCCGGGGTCAGGCGCACAGGGAACATGCTGGTGAACCAACCCACCGTGCGGCTGAGGTCGACGTCATCGAACAGGTCTTCGCGACCATGGCCTTCAAGCTGCACCAGGGCGCTATCGGTGTTCGTCCATTGGCACAGCACGCGGGCCAGCGCGGTCAGCAGCAGGTCGTTGACCTGGGTGCGATAAACCGCAGGTGCCTGCTGCAGCAACTGGCGAGTGCGTTCGGCGTCGAGACGCGTATCGACGCTGCGCTCGAAACGGTTGCTCAACTGGCCATGCGGGTTGTCCAGCGGCAGTTCGACCGACTCATCGCGCAGTTGCCCGCGCCAGTAATCCAGTTCGCTTTCCAGTTCAGCGCTACGGGCATGCTTCTGCAGACGCTCGCCCCAATCCTTGAACGCACTGGTCTTGGCCGGCAGACGCACAGCCTGACCGCTGCTCAGTTGTTGATAAGCGCTTTGCAGATCTTCCAGCAGAATCCGCCACGACACGCCATCGACCACTAGGTGATGGATCACCAGCAGCAGACGCTGAGTGGCGTCCGGCAAGTCAACCAACACTGCACGAATCAGCGGACCATCGAGCAAATCGAGGCTGCGTTGCAAGTCCAGGCACAGCGCTGGCAATGCTGCGCTGTCGTCCAGGGTGACCGTGCGCAACAAGGTTTGCGCCTGATCCGCCGGCGCGTGGCTCTGCTGCCAGCCATCGTTGGTTTGCCGGTAACGCAGGCGCAAGGCGTCGTGGTGGCGCTGCAACTGCACCAGCGCCTGCTCCAGCGGCGCCGCGTGCAGTGCGCTGGCCGGGGTCAGCAGGATCGACTGGTTCCAGTGATGCCGCGCCGGAATGTCGCTGTTGAAAAAGTAATGCTGGATCGGTGTCAGCACTGCGTCGCCGAGCACTTCGCCCTGCTGCATTTGCACCGCGTCGCTCTGTTGCGCGACGGTCGCCAGACGTTGCACGGTCTGATGCTGGAAGATGTCTTTGGGGGTGAAGCGAATGCCCGCCTGACGCGCGCGGCTGACCACTTGAATCGAAATGATCGAGTCGCCGCCCAGCTCGAAGAAGTTGTCGTTGAGGCCGACCCGCTCGACCTTCAACACGTCCTGCCAGATCTCGGCCAGACGCTGCTCCAGTTGGTTGCGCGGCGCCGCATAGACTTCCTGCACCTGCGCAACTTCCGGGTGCGGCAGTTGCTTGCGATCGAGTTTGCCGTTGGCGGTCAGCGGCAGACGCTCAAGGAACGCCCAACTGACCGGAACCATGTAATCCGGCAGGGTCTCGCGCAAATGTGCCTTGATTGAATCGCGCAATGCGCCCTGCCCTGCGACGTCCAGTTCCTCGTTCGCGACAATCCACGTCGTCAGTTGCTGGCCGCTGATCCCGTCGACCGCCAGCACCACCGCTTCGCGCACATCGGCATGCTTGAGCAGTTGCGCTTCGATTTCGCCCAGCTCGATACGGAAACCGCGAATCTTCACCTGATGGTCGATACGGCCGATGTACTCGATCACCCCGTCGCCGCGCAGCCGCGCCAGGTCGCCGGTGCGATACAGACGCTCGCCGGCCTGTGGATTGAACGGGTCTGGCACAAAACGTGTGGCGGTCATGCCGGCCTGATTCAGGTAGCCCCGGGCCAGACCGGCACCGGCGATGTACAACTCGCCGATGCAACCTTGTGGCACCAGGTTCAGCGCGCCATCGAGCAAGTACCACGACAGGTCGACAATCGGCTCGCCAATCGGGCTGCTGTGGCTTTGCTCAAGATCGGCCATCGACAATGGCCGGTAGGTCACGTGCACCGTGGTTTCAGTGATGCCGTACATGTTGATCAGCGTCGGCGCATGGTCGCCGAAACGTTCGAACCACGGGCGCAGGCTCTGCACTTCCAGCGCCTCGCCGCCGAACACCACGTAACGCAGAGAGTTGTTGCGCGACGACTCGCTGGCGACCTGCATCAAGGGCTTGAACGCCGACGGCGTCTGGTTCAGCACAGTGACGTTTTCATCGCACAGCAGCGTGTAGAAATCTTCCGGAGAACGGCTGATGTCATGGGGCACCACCACCAGTTTGCCGCCATACAACAGCGCGCCGAAAATCTCCCAGACCGAGAAGTCGAAGGCGTAGGAATGGAATAGCGTCCAGCTGTCCTGCGGGCCAAAATCGAACCAGTGTTCGGTGGCGCTGAACAGCCGCATGACGTTGCCGTGCGGCAGCAATGCGCCTTTCGGTTTACCGGTGGAACCGGAGGTGTAAATGACGTACGCCAGACTGTCCGGCGAGGTCAGGCATGGCGGGTTGGTTTCATTGCCGGGCTCTGGCGCCTGATGCAGATCGAGGCACGCCAGCCCCGGTGGCACCGGCAGTTGCGCGAGCAGATGACCCTGGGTCAGCAGCAGCTCGATGCCGCTGTCCGCGATCATGTAGCTCAAGCGATCATCCGGGTAGCCCGGATCCAGCGGCACATAAGCGCCACCGGCCTTGAGCACGGCAAGGATGGCGACAATCATGTCCAGCGAACGCTCGACCGCGACACCAATACGCACGTCCGGGCCAACGCCACGGGCGATCAGCGCATGCGCCCACTGGTTGGCGCGGCGATTGAGTTCGGCGTACGTCAGGCGTTGCCCGTCGTACGTCACGGCGATCGCATCGGGATAACGCTCGGCCTGCGCTTCAATGGCTTGGTGAATGCACTGCTCAAGCGGTTGCTCGACCCGCTCAGGATTCCACTGCGCGAGCAATTGTTGCTGCTGGCCGGCATCGAGCATCAGCAACTGGCCAATGCGCTGGGTCGGCGCAGCGACGATGGCCTGCAACAGCGCGTTCCAGTGTTGTGCCAGACGCTCAATGGTCGCGGCGTCGAACAGATCGGTGGCGTATTTCAGTACGGCTTCGATGCCATGGGCTTGTTCGGTGGTGTTGAGGGTCAGGTCGAACTGCGCGGTCTGGCTCTGCCATTCCAGTGGCTCGATGCTCAGGCCATTCAAACGGGTTTCGACACTCACGCGGCGCTCGGCCTGATGGTTGAACATCACCTGGAACAGCGGGCTGTGACTGAGGCTGCGGCCCGGTTCCAGTGCTTCGACCAGTTGTTCGAACGGCAAGTCCTGATGGGCCTGCGCTTCTTGCGCGGTCTGTTTGACCTGACGCAGCAGATCGACAAAGGACATCTGCCCATCGATGTCGGCCTTGAGCACCTGAGTGTTGACGAAGAAGCCGATCAGCCGCTCGATCTCTACCCGGCCACGGTTGGCATTTGGCACGCCGACGCGGATGTCGGCCTGACCGCTGTAGCGATGCAACAAGGCCTGGAACGAGGCCAGCAAGACCACGAACAGGGTGACGTTTTCGTGCCGGGCGAAGGCTTTGAGCGCGTTGCTCAGCGCCGGGTCGAGAATCAGGTTATGGCTGGCGCCAGCGAAGCTTTGCTCGATGGTGCGCGGGCGATCCATCGGCAGTTCCAGCACCGGTTGTTCGCCACCGAGTTTCTCTTGCCAGTAGGCCAGTTGCCGCTCCTGTTCACCGGCCTCCATCCACTGCCGCTGCCACAAGGCGTAGTCGGCGTATTGAATCGGCAGCGCCGGCAGACCGGCGTCGTGACCGAGGTTGAAACCGGCGTAGAGCTGCACCAGTTCCTCGATCATCACTTGCAGCGACCAGCCATCGGAGACGATGTGGTGCAGGGTCAGCACCAGCACATGGTCATTGGGGCCGACTTGCAGCAACGCTGCGCGCAAAAGCGGGCCGTGCTGCAGGTCGAAAGTTTTCTGGCTCTGGGTCTGTACGAACGCCTGGATCGAGGCATCCGCGTCGTTGGCCAGCTCAGTGCTCAGTTGATGGATCTCCAGTGCAAAGGGCCCTGCGGGCAGGACCACTTGCAAGGGTTGCGCGGTTTCCTGGGAGAACACCGTGCGCAAGGTTTCGTGTCGTTCGATCAGCGCCTGGACGCTGCGCTCCAGCGCGCTGACATCCAGCGGACCCTGCAAGCGCAGGGCCGTCGGAATGTTGTAGGCCGCACTGTGCGGCGCCCACTGCCAGAGAAACCACTGGCGCTGCTGAGCGTAGGACAGCAGCAACGGCTCTTCAGCCGTGCGCTTGAAAACCGGGGCAATGTCAAAGAGGTTGACGCCTTTCTGCTTGAGCAGAACCGCCAGAGCCTTTCTTTGCTTAGCCGAAAGTTGTCCTACCGACTCGATTAACTCTTGCACGCGTTTTTCCCTCTCAAGAAATCAGTTTTTCCAGATCATCGAGGGATAGACGTTTGAGGGCCTCCAGGGATTTAGCCAATTCATCCTGAACGGGCGACATTTCGACGCGCAGAGCCTCGATTCGCGCGCAGAACGCCTTGAGGGTATCGGTTTCGAACAACTCTTTTAGCGGCACCTTGTCGCCCAGACGCTCCTTGATCCGGGTCACCACCAGCGTGGCCAGCAACGAATGCCCGCCGAGCTGGAAGAAGTTGTCCGCGAGGCCCACCTGCTCGACCTCCAGCACCTCCTGCCAGATCGTCGCCACCTCCCACTGCAAATCGCTTTGCGGCGCCTGATAGTGCTGCTGCGTCGGGCCGTCGCCCAAGGCCATCAGCGCCTTGCGATCGAGCTTGCCGTTGGGAGTCAGCGGAATGGCGTCGATCAGGTGCAAGTGGCCTGGCACCATGTGCGCCGGCAAGCGACTGGCCAGTGCATTGCGCAAGCGTTCCGCCAACACCGGTTGATCGACCACAGCCTGCGCCACCACCACATAGGCGTGCAGGTGTTTGCCGGCGGCTCCGTCCTGAGCGAGCACCACCGCTTCACGGATGTCGTCCTGCTCCAGCAGTCGCGCTTCGATTTCGCTGAGTTCGATACGGAAGCCGCGAATCTTCACCTGATGGTCGGCCCGGCCGATGTACTCGATGTTGTCGTCGCCGCCCTGACGCACCAGATCGCCGGTGCGATACAGGCGTTCGCCGTTGCTGGCGTACGGGTTCGGCACAAAGCGCTCGGCGGTCAGTGCCGCACGCATCAGATAACCCCGGGTGACACCGGCACCGCCCAGGTACAACTCGGCGGGCACGCCACTCGGCAGTACTTGCAACTGGCTGTCGAGCAGATAGGCCACGGTGTTCGGCAACGGTCTGCCGATGTTCGCCTGCCCCTGGGTTGTGCGCAGGGTGAAGGTCGAATAGGTGGTGTCTTCCGACGGCCCGTAGAGGTCATAGACCTGCTGCACCGACGTGCTCGCGTACAGCGTGTCGACCAGGCTCTGCTTGAGCGGTTCACCGGCCAGATTGATGGTCGCCACCGAATGCGGAATCTGCCCGGCCCGTTGCAGCGCGGCAATCGCCGACGGCACCGTGTTGATCAGGGTGACCTGTTCGCGGGCCGGCAAATCGGCCAGCGCCAGCGCATTGTCCGCCAACACCAGGCAACCCCCGCAAGCCAGAGTGACGAAAATCTCCCAGACCGACAGGTCGAAGCAGATCGACGTCGACGCCAGCACGCCACGCAACTGTTCTTCGCGATAGACCCCGGCCGACCACTGAATCAGCGCCGACAGGTTGCCGTGGGTGATGGCTACGCCTTTCGGTTTGCCGGTGGAACCGGAGGTGTAGATGACGTACGCCAGATTCTGCGCAGTGACATTCGCCAGCGGTGCCGTTGTCGGGAACGCGCTCAACGCGCCCTCTTCCACCAACAACACCTGCGCACTCAAGTTTTCAGGCAGCAGCGCCAGTGCGGCCGGTTCGGTGATCAGCACGGCGGCGCGGCTGTCATCGAGCATGTGCAGCAAGCGTTCCTGCGGGTAGTCCGGATCCAGCGGCACATACGCGCCACCGGCCTTGAGAATGGCCAACAACGCCACGAGCATATCTGGCGTGCGTCGCATGCACACGCCGACGCGCACCTCCGGTCCGACACCCAGTGCCTGCAGCTTGTGCGCCAGACGGTTGGCCCGAGCATCGAGGCTTTGGTAATCGATCTGTTGTTCGGCGAACAGCACCGCATGCGCTTGCGGTTGGCGCTGCACTTGCGCGGCGAGGTGTTCCAGCACCGTGCGCGCGTCCGTTGCCGTGAGGTCAGCTTTGCCCCAAGCGATGGCTTGTTGACGCTGCGGTTCTGCAAGCAATTGCAACTCGCCCAGCGGCAGAGAAGCATCGGCGAGGAACTGCGTCAGCAGGCTCTCCAGTTGCGCGCTCAAACCGCTGATTGCGGCCGCATCGAAACTGGCCCGGTCGTAACTGATCCCCAGGCTCAGTTCACGCCCGGTGACCGCCACCAGCGTCAACGGGTAGTTGGTCTGTTCCTGACGACGAATCGCCGAGAACGTCAGACCGGTGGCCGGGCCCTGTTGCAGCGCTTCGGCCATCGGGTAGTTTTCAAACACCAGAATGCTGTCGAACAACGCGCCGTTACCGGCACCGGCCCAACGCTGAATGTCGTAGAGCGGCGTGTGCTCGTGTTCACGCAGGGCCAGATTGACGTCCTGCACCTGTTGCAGCCACTGGCTGACGGCGATCTCGGCGGACGGCGCCGCGACCACCGGCAAGGTGTTGATGAACAGACCGATCTGCTGCTCGACACCCGGCAAATCCGTCGGACGCCCGGCGACGGTCGCGCCGAAGGCCACATGGTCCTGCCCGGTATAGCGCTGCAACAACACCAGCCACGCCGCTTGCACCAAGGTATTGAGGGTGACTTTCTGCTCGCGGGCGAAGCGGTTCAAATCCGCCGTCAAGGTTTCGCTGAATACATGCGCGTGATCGGCGTAACCGCTGCCCGCGTGCTGCCCGCCCGACAAGGCACCGGCCAGACGCGTCGGTTCATCAAGATCCGCGAGGGCGGTCGTCCAGAAATCACGGCTGGCCTGCTGATCACGCTGACCCAGCCATTCGATGTAATCGCGATAACGCCCCTGCCCGGCCACCGGGGTCATGCCCGCATACCGCTGCAGCACTTCGCCGAACAACTGCGAGGTGCTCCAGCCGTCCATGAGGATGTGGTGGCAGGTGTAAATCAGGTGATGCGTGGCCTCGTCGGTGCGCACCAGCGTCACCCGCAACAGCGGCGCGCCGGTCAGGTCGAAACCGTTGGCCAAGTCCTCGCCGGCCAGTTGCTCCAGCGCCGTGCCGAGGTCAGCACGACCGCGCCAGTCCTGCACGCGCCATGGCATCTGCGCACTCTGACGCACCACTTGTACTGCGGCGGCAGCGTCTTGTGGCCAGACAAATGCCGTGCGCAGGATCTCGTGGGCATCAACGGTTTGCTGCCACGCTAGACGGAAGCGCTCGGCGTCGAGTTGTTGCACATCGACGCGCAATTGATTGGTGTACGCCGGACTGTCCGGATCGTTGACGCTGTGGAACAGAATGCCCTGCTGCATCGGCGACAGCGGATAGAGGTCGACGATGTCGCGGGCCGGGATCGGCAGCGCCGAGAGCTGGGCCTGGGTCAGCGTTGCCAGACTGAAGTCCGACGGCGTCACAGCCGCCTCGCTACTGTCGCAGCAATGTTCGATCAAACGCTCCAGCTCGCGACGATAGGCTTCGGCCAGCGCCTCGACGGTTTCTGCGCGATACATGCCGCTGCCGAAGGTCCAGGTCAATTCCAGCTCACCGCCGTAGACCTGACCGTCAACGCTCAGCCAGTTACCCAGCGGCGCGGCCGCGTCCTGATTGGCGCCGGTGCTTTCGCCGCTTGGCACGAACAGCGCACCCGCGTCGGCGTTGAACGCGCCGTCGAACTGGCCGAGGTAGTTGAAGGTCACGCGCGGCTGCGGCAATGCCTGCAACTCGGCGGATTGGCTCAAGTAACGCAGCACGCCAAACCCGATGCCTTTGCCCGGCACCGCCCGCAGCTGTTCCTTGATCGCACAGAGGGACGCACCTGGCGTCGCCGCCGGTGTCAGGCGCACCGGGAACAGGCTGCTGAACCAGCCCACGGTGCGGCTCAGGTCGATGTCGTCGAACAGATCTTCGCGACCATGACCTTCGAGCTGAATCAGTACCGAAGGCTGTTCGCTCCAGTCACACAACACCCGCGCCAGCGCCGTCAGCAACAGGTCGTTGATCTGCGTGCGATACGCCGCTGGCGCCACTTTCAGCAGCTTATGGGTCAGCGCCTGACTCAAGCGCGTGCTGGCCCGGGCCGCTTGTGCGCGGGTCTGGGTGTCCTGCGGGAAATCCCGTGGCAGTTGCGCGTCGCCCGCCGCCAGGGTTTGCCGCCAGTAGGCGCTCTCAGCGGCCAGCGCCTCACTCTGCGCGTAACGCTGCAGATGTTCGGCCCAGCTGTGCAGCGAGCTGCTTTTGCCCGGCAAGACCAGCGGCGTGCCGGCCGCCAGCGCAGTGTAAGCGTGCTGCAGATCTTCCAGCAGAATGCGCCACGACACGCCGTCGACCACCAGGTGATGGATAACCAGCAACAGGCGTTGCTCAGCGTTCGGCAGGTTCACCAGCACCGCCCGCACCAAGTGCCCTTGTTGCAGATCGAGACTGCGCTGGGCGTCGTCGGCGAGTGCCGGCAAAGCGTCCAGGCTGTCCAGCTCACGCACCCACAACAGCTGCGGATCACGCTGGGTCTGCGGCATTGCCTGCCACACGTCGGCGGACGCCTGGAAATTCATCGCCAGCGCATCGTGCTGTTCGATCAACGCCGCCAGCGCTGTGCGCAGATGCGCGGCGTCGAGCGGTGTGGTCGGCTGCAACATCACCGACTGGTTCCAGTGCTGACGCTGGGCAATCGGGGTTGCGAAGAAACGTGCCTGAATCGGCAACAACGGCAACGGTCCGCGAGCGACCGGTGCCGCCGCGACGGCTTTGGCTTCGATCAACTTGGCCACCGCAGCCAGTTGGCCGATGGTCTGTTTTTCGAACAGTTGCTTGGGGCTCAGCTTGATGCCCTGGCGTTTGGCCCGGGCAATGATCTGCAAGCTGAGGATCGAATCACCGCCCAGTTCGAAGAAGTTGTCGCTGCTGCCCACGCGTTCAAGCTTGAGCACATCGGCCCAGATCGCCGCGAGTTTCTCTTCAACTTCACCTTGCGGCGCGACAAAGTGCTGAGTGACCACGCCCGGCACCGGCAAAGCACGCTTGTCGAGCTTGCCGTTGGCCGTCAGCGGCAATGTTTCCAGCAGCACAATCTGCGCCGGCACCATGTAATCCGGCAGGCACGCCTGCAATTGCTCGCGCAGCGCCTGCGCCTGCAAGGTCAGCCCCGCCGCCAGCACACACCACGCGACCAGTTGCAGACGCGTCGGGTCGTCATCCAGTGACAGCGCCAGCACCGCCGCTTCACTGACACCGTCGAGGCCCAGCAACACCCGCGCGACTTCCGCCGGCTCCACGCGATAACCGCGCACCTTGACCTGATCGTCGGCGCGACCGATGAATTCCACCGTTTGCTGACGATTGCGGCGTACCCGGTCATCACTGCGATACACCCGCGCACCCGGCGCGCCAAACGGATCGGGCAGGAAGCGCTCGGCGGTCAGCCCCGGCTGATTCAGGTAGCCCAGCGCCACGCTGTCACCACCGATGTACAACTCGCCAGCCACCTGATCGGCGACGTTGTTCAGCACATCGTCGAGCACGTAAACGTGAGCGCCGGCCAGCGCGCTACCGACCGGTACGCTGCGCGTCAGGCTCAGATCACCGACTTCATGGGCCAGCACGCCCACCGTGGTTTCGCTCGGCCCGTAGTGGTTGATGAGGCGGCAGCCCGGTTTGAGCTGGCGCACGCGCTCGACCAGCGCCGGCGAGCACGCTTCACCGCCGACAATCAACGCGTGTTCCGGCAGCACGTCGGCAGCCCGCGCGGCCTGCAACAACGCGGCCAGATGGCCCGGGACGATTTTCAGCATGCCCACTTGATGCGTGGCCATGTACTCGGCAAAGCGGTCCGGATCGAAGCCCAATTCTTCCGGCAAGACATGCAACAGGCGCCCGGAACACAGCGCACCGAAGAGCACGGTAAAGCCCAGATCCGCAGCAATGGTCGAGACCAGCGCCATGCTGCTGTCCGCCGTCGGCGCCATCCGTTCCAGCACACCGCGCACATAACTGCCCAGCGCACCGTGGCTGACCAGTACGCCTTTCGGTTGCCCGGTGGAACCGGAGGTGTGAATCACGTACGCCGGTGATTGCGCGCACAGCGTCACGGCTGGGCAAGTGTCCGGCATTGACTGCCACTGCTGCGCTGCAAAGGCGATGCCCTGACAGCCATCGACCGCCAGCGCGCAGACACGCGCATCGCCTTCGGCGCACAACAGCAGCCGTGCTTTCGCAGCGCCAAGCATCTGCTGCAGGCGTGCGTCCGGCGCCTTGACGTCCAGCGGCATGTACACCGCGCCCGCCTTGAAGATCGCCAGCACAGAAGTCAGCCAGTCCAGCGAACGCTCCATCAGCACTGCCACCGGCTGGCCGTCGCGCACGCCTTGGGCGCGCAAATGATGGGCCAGTCGATTGGCCGCCTGATCCAGCCCCTGAAAACTCAAGGCCTGATTCAAGTCGCGCGCGGCCAATGCTTCGGGCTGGCGCGCGACTTCACGATCCCAGTGCTGCAACACCAACAACGCCGGCTCGGCGGGTGCCGGGAGCGGTGCTGGCAAGATCAACGCAACACTGTGCAACGGTGCCTGCGGCGCTTTCAGCAATTCGCTGAACAGACCGAGCAAGGCCGGCACGAAAGCTTCGACGGTCTGCGGGCGATAGAGGTCGCTGGCATAGGTCATCTGACCGTGAATCAGCGTGCCGTCATCGGTGATGTCCAGCGCCAGATCGAAGTGGGTGCCGTCCTTGTCCAGCGGATACTCGGCGACAGTCAGCCCTGGCAGAGCCATCGCGCGCTGTTTCTGCATGCCGACGTTCTGGTTGAACTTGGCCTGGAACAGCGGGTTGTGGCCGAGGGTGCGTTCAGCCACCAACTCGTCCACCAGTTGCTCGAACGGCAACTCCTGATGCGCCTGCGCGCCGAACGAAGCTTCACGCACCCGCGCCAGCAAATCCTCGAAACTGCCGCGCTCATCCACCTCGCAACGCAGCACTTGGGTGTTGACGAAAAAGCCGATCAGCCCTTCGACTTCAGCACGGCCACGGTTGGCATTCGGCACGCCGACACGAATGTCGCGCTGCCCGGCCTGCCGCGACAGAAACAGCGAGAACCCGGCCAGCACCAGCATGAACAGACTGATGCCTTGGCTACGGGCGAAGGCGTTGAGTTGCAGGGATAGCGGCGCACCGAAATCAAAACTCAGGGTCTGGCCTTCGAAGCTTTGCGTCAGTGGCCGGGCAAAGTCCGGCGCCACTTCCAGCAGCGGATGTTCTTCACCCAGTTGCTGGCGCCAGTAATCGAGTTGACGCTCGCCCTCGCCGGCTTCCAGCCAGCGGCGCTGCCAGATCGCATAGTCGGCGTATTGCAGCGCCAGCGCCGGCAATTGCGGTTCGCGTTCGAGGCTGAACGCCTGATAGCACTGGACGAATTCCTTGACCATCACGTCCATCGACCAGCCGTCAGAGACGATGTGGTGCATGCTCACCACCAGCACGAATTCCTCGTCGGCCAAGGCAAACAAACTCGCGCGCAGCAACGGCCCGTGGCGCAAATCGAATGGTCGTGCGGTGACGGTCTGCGCCTGTTGCGCCAACGCTTGCTCGCGTTCTGCTGTCGGCAAGTCCGTCAGGTCGATGCGTTCCACGGCCAGCGGTTGCTGCGCAAGGATCACCTGATGCGGCTGATCACCGTCAGTCTGGAACACCGTGCGCAGGACTTCATGGCGCGCCACCAGATGATCGAACGAACGCTGCAGTGCCACTTCGTCCAGACGCCCGCTCAGGCGCAGGCCGGCGGCCATGTTGTAGGCAGCGCTTTGCGGTTCGAGTTGCCAGAGAAACAGCAGGCGCTGCTGAGCGAACGACAACGGAATCGGCGCGACATCGTGACGACTGATCGGCAGCGGCAACAGGCTGAAGTCCTTGCCATCTTCGCGCAGCTTGGCCAGAAACAGCCGACGCTGTTCCAGCGGCAAGCCGACGAACCTCTTCGCGATACGTTCCGCCATGGTGCCGCTCATACTTCTTCTCCTTCCAAAGCATTGATGAACTGATCCATGTCGGACCAGTCGTCGTTCGTTGCGCCATCTGCCAGTTGCGCCAACACGGCGGCCAGCTCGGTCAGCAGCGGTTTCTCGAACAGGCTGCGCAGCGGCAGCACCACGCCCAATTGAGTTTTGATGCGCGCGATCACCTGCGCCGCCAGCAACGAATGGCCGCCCAGTTCAAAGAAGTGATCGTCCAGACCGACCCGCGAAACTTGCAGGACATCCGTCCAGATCTGCGCCAGTTGTTGTTCGGTGACTGTTTGCGGCGGGCGATAGTCGCCTTGTAGTTGACTCGGATCCGGCGCCGGCAACGCCTTGCGATCGAGCTTGCCGCTGGGTGTCAGCGGCAGGTTCGCCAGCAACAGCAAGTGGCCCGGCACCATGTAGTCCGGCAAATGGGCTTGCAGGGCAGCGCGAATTTGCTGACGGAACGCCGCTTGCGTCGCGGCGTTTTCGAGCGTGGCCTGATCGGCGACTACGTAGGCCACCAGTTGCTGGCCGCCGCTGAGCGGCACCGCCAACACCACGGCTTCGCGAACGCCAGGGCATTGCTGCAGGCGCGATTCGATTTCGCCCAACTCGATGCGGAAACCGCGAATCTTCACTTGATGATCGACCCGACCGATGTACTCCACGGCTCCGTCAGGTCGCAAGCGCGCGCGGTCACCGGTGCGGTACAGGCGCTGGCCATCGGCAAACGGGTCGGCGATAAAACGCTCGGCGCTGAGCATCGGCTGGCGGTGATAACCCCGCGCCAGGCCCGGACCACCGATGTACAACTCGCCCACCGCGCCTTGCGGCAGCAGGTTCAAATCATCGTCCAGCACGTATAAACGGCGCGCGTCGAGACCGTGGCCGATCGGGATGCCGCGCCACGACACGGCGTCTGCCGTCAATGCCGTGCAGTCGTGAATGCTCGACACCACCGTCGCTTCGGTCGGCCCGTAGGTATTGAGCAAGCGCACATGGCCCAAACCGGCCTGTTGCCACAGGCGCAAACCGTCCACCGCCATCGCTTCGCCACCGACGTGAATCTGCCGCAGCGCACCGAAGCCGCTCGGTGGATTAGCGGCATATTCCTGCACCAGCCAATACCAATAAGCCGCCGGCAAGTCGGCCAGGGTGATGCCGTGATCGACAATCACTTGATGCAACGCCGCGCTGTCCCACAACCGCGCATCACGCAGGACCACTGCGGCACCGTGGCACAGCGGCGGGAAAAACTGCTCGACAAAGCCGTCGAAGCTGCTGGTGGCGAATTGCAAAACGCGATCGCCTTCGCGCAGGTTGCTGTAATCAATGGCACGGGCGATGAACTCACTCAGCGCGCCGTGGCTGACCGCAACACCTTTCGGCCGCCCGGTGGAACCGGAGGTGTAAATCACATAGGCGAGGTTTTGTGCGGCGACCGTCACCGGCAAATTGTCGGCCCGATCACTGTCGGCCAGTTGCTCCAGGCACAGGCAATCGACGCCATCCAGATCCGGCAGGCTGGCGAGGCCGGCGTGATCGGTCAGCAACAGTTTCAAGCCACTGTCATCAAGCACATGGCGCAAACGTTCGGCCGGGGTTTGCGGATCCAGCGGCACGTAGGCGCCGCCGGCCTTGAGCACCGCCAGCAATGCCACCGCCAGTTCCAGCGAGCGCCCCAGCGCCACGCCGACCAGCACGTCAGGGCCGACACCGCGAGCGCGCAACTGATGGGCCAGACGATTACTGCGGGTGTTCAACTCGGCATAGCTGAGTGCCGGCGACGGTTCGCTCGCCAGAATCACTGCCGATGCCTGTGGCGTGCGCGCTACTTGCGCTTCGAACAGGGTCTGCACGCTGGCGAAAACAGGTTCTGCTTCGGTGGCCTGAATCAGTTGTGCACGTTCCGCCGCCGCCAGCAGTTCGACTTCGCCGACGACTTGCTGCGGATCGCGACACACGGACGCGAGGATGTTGCGCCAATGCCCGGCCATCGCGGCAATGGTCGCGGCATCAAAAATATCGGTGGCGTAGGTGAAGGCCGCGAACAACTGCTCGCCCTCCTCGCGGGTGTCGAGCATCAGGTCGCTGGTGGCGGCATGTTGGCGACCGCTGCCGGCCAATTGCTCCTCAGTCAAATAGCCCACCTGCAAACCGGACTCCAGTTGCACATCGTGCAAGTCGGTCACCAGCGGCTGGTGGTTGAACATCACCTGGAACAACGGGTTGTGGCTTTGGCTGCGCGCCGGTTGTAAGGCTTCGATCAAGGCATCGAACGGCAGATCCTGATGAATCTGGGCGCCGAGCGCAGCCTGACGCAGGCTCTGCAACAGATCGGCAAAACGGGTTTGTGCGGTGACTTCACTGCGCAGGATCTGCGTGTTGACGAAGAAGCCGATCAGCCCTTCGGTTTCGCTGCGGGTACGGTTGGCAATCAGCCCGCCGACGCGGATGTCGGTCTGGCCGCTGTAGCGATGCAGCAACGTTTTGAACGCCGCCAACAGCACCACGAACAGCGTCACGCCCTGACGTTGCGCGAGGCTTTTCAGCTCTTGACGTAGCGCTGCGTCGATCACCGTTTCCAGACGCGCGCCCTGATGACTGGATTGCGCCGGATAGGCACGATCGGTCGGCAGCTCAAGCAGCGGATGCTCGTCGCCCAATTGCGTGCGCCAGTAATCCAGCTGACGTTCGCGCTCACCGGCCTCCAGCCAACTGCGTTGCCACAGGGAGTAATCGCGGTAGTGCACGGTGAGTGCCGGCAATGACGGCTCGCGCCCCGCCACCAGAGCATCGTAAGTGCGCATGAATTCATCGATGAGAATGTTCATCGACCAGCCATCGGCGATGATGTGGTGCAAGGTCAGCAGCAACACATGCTCCTGCTCGGCCAGGCGCAACAGGCGCAGGCTGAGCAGCGGACCGTTCTCGAGATCGAAGGCCTGAGCGGCCTCAGCCATCATGTGCTGTTGCGCCAGCGGCCAGCGCTGGGCCTCGGGCAATGCGCTGAGATCGGTGATCGGCAGTTTCAACGGCTGCGGTTCGGCGACGCGCTGAAACGCGCGCTCACCTTCCTGACCGAAGGTGGTGCGCAAGCACTCGTGCCGCGCCGCCAGTAGACTGAACGCCTGCTCCAGCGCCTGCGCTTGCAGGTCGCCCGTCAGGCGCACCGCCATCGGCAAGTTGTAAGCGGCACTTTGCGGGTCCAGTTGCCAAAGAAACCACATCCGCTGCTGGGCGTACGAAAGCCCGTCGCGCTCGGCGATTCCGTCACAGGCAGTCATGGGAAGCTGCGCAAAATCGATGCCCTCACGGGCCATGCCGGCGAGGAACAAACGGCGTTTGTCCTGTGGCAGTTCGATAAAACGACGGGCTAGTTTCTGGGCGTCTGCGGCATTCATGCATGGGGTCCTTGCTGATCGGCGGCGTGACCAGGAGACCCGGTCGTATCAACAAGAACGAATGACAAACGCGATGATTTAGCGCGCTGGCGCAACAGCGGCCCGACGCTAGGCACACAAACACCGAAACCGGTACGAGACCGGCTTCGACTGCTTTACCACCAGATGTGGGGATGGCTCAGAGCGGCCCCTGTGAATGCCCTTCCGCCATGGCGACAATCACTTTGCGCGGCCCCTCGAATGGCGAACGCGCGTGTGCCGAGAGCATGTTGTCGAGCATCAGCACATCGCCCTCCTGCCAAGGAAAACTGATCGCGCACTCATCGAGCACCGCGCGAATCTGCGCCAGCACCTCGTCTTCAATCGCCGAACCATCGCCGTAATAGACGTTACGCGGCAAGTCCTCTTCGTCGACGATATCGAGCAGGCTTTCGCGCACTTCCGCTTGCAGGTTGGAAATGTGGAACAGGTGCGCCTGATTGAACCAGACGTTGTCGCCGGTCACCGGATGCACCGCCACCGCCTGACAAGTCTGGCGGGTGCGCAGCTCACCGTCATCCTTCCATTCGCAGACAATGCCGTGAGCCTTGCAGTAGGCCTCGACGACCTCGCGATCGTCGGTGTTGAACACGTCTTCCCAAGCCACATCCAAGCCGTTGCCGAAGTTGCGCACATACATCAGCCCTTTGCTGACGAAGCGCTCGCGAATTGCCAACGGAATGCGCCGATAAACTTCACGGCTGTCGGCAATCGGCGTCTCGCCGCCGGACTTGGCGGCGATCATGCTGTAGAACCAGATCTTCATCGGCCAGTCGCGGGAATAAGCCTGCTCGTTGTGCAGCGGAATGCTCTGGTGCGCCGGGTATTCGGTCGAGGTGTACACGCCCTGCGTCACGTTGGTGCGCGGCGTCGAACCGAATTCATAGTTCAACAACGGATGGCCAAAACTGGCCGCAAACTGCCGGAACTGTTCGGCACCGTTCAGACGGAAGCCGCGAAACAGCAGCCCACCGTCGCGCAGCAGATGCTCGTCAACCAGTTCTTTCAATTCATCGAACACCGCCAACAAGTCAGTGTCCGCATCGGTCGCTTCCACCAACAACGGCAAGCGCCCCCGTTGCGGCAGCAGTGGCCGAACGGAAAATCCCACAGCAACAGCCATGACTGGCCTCCTGTAATCACTCGATAGGTGAACCGCGCGCTAAAACGCCGGTGCCGTAGCCTGCGCATGACGGCGGTGATGGACTTCCAGATGGGTCTTGATCGTGCGGATGACCCGGGCTTCGTGTTCATGAATGAAGAAATGCCCACCGGTCATCATGTCCACGGAAAAACTGCCCAGGGTTTCCTTGCTCCAGCCGATCAGTTGCTCGGTGGTCGCGCGGTCTTCCTTGCCGCCCAGCACGTGCACCGGACAATTGAGCAAGGGACGCTGCGCCGGCGTGAAACGCCCGCACATCATGAAGTCGGCGCGCAGCACCGGCAGGGTCAGGCTCATCAGTTCTTTGTTGGCCAGCACTTCTTCGCTGGTGCCCTGAAAAGTGCGCAGTTGATCGATCAATTCCTCATCGCTGCGCGCTTCGGCAAAGCCGCGATCGTAGTCACTGCGCATCGTCGGCGCAGCAGTACCGGAAGCGAACAACGCCACCGGCTCCGGTACTCCGAGTTCGCGAAAGGCATGCGCCATCTCGCACGCCAGCAGCGCGCCGAGGCTATGCCCGAACAGTGCGTAAGGCGCCTGCAAGCCAGCCTTGTGCTCGCGGGCCAGTTGCCGGGCCAGCGCACGCATGTCGATTTGCAGGGGTTCGTCGAAACGGGCACCGCGCCCGGGCAGTTCCACCGGTTGCAAGTGCAGCCACGACGGCAGTTGGCGCCGCCAGCGGCTGTAGACCATGGCGCTGGCGCCCGAATAGGGCAGGCACAGCAGTGTCAGCTTTGTCACCGCGTTTACCTCAATAGGGTTATCTGTAAAAGAGAACGGATGAGATAGCGCGGGAATTAGTCGGTTAGCCGATCACTTCAGATGACGGAAACTCTGCACCGCCGATGCGAGGACTACCGCCCCGGCAGCAATCGCCAGCCAGAAGCCGCTGCGCGCGCCGAAGGCATCGACCAGCGCACCGGCGCCGGCGGCGCCCACCGCCACGCCGATACTCAAACCGGTCACCAGCCAGGTCAGGCCTTCAGTGAGCTTGGCCGGCGGTACGATGCGCTCGATCAACGCCATCGCCACAATCAGCGTCGGTGAGAAGAACAGCCCGGCGACGAACACCGCCACCGACAATCCAACAATATTGCTCGCCAGCAACAGCGGCAATGTGGTCACCGCCGTCGCCACTCCACCGTACAAAAACAGCTGCGGCAACGGCAGCTTCGAGCGCATCGCACCGAACGCAATACCGGACAGGAAAGAACCGATTCCGTACACCGACAACACGATGCTCGCTGCCGCCGGCTGCCCCTGTTGCTGGGCGAACGCGACGCTGACCACATCGATCACGCCGACGATGACGCCCATGGCGGTCATCAACAACAGCAGCCATTGCATGTCCGTGGAGCGAATGATCGAGCCTTGATGGTGTGGCTCATGCGGATGCACCGAGGGCTCGGTACTGCGCTGGGCGACAAACGCGGTGACGCCGACCGCCAGCATCAACAGTCCCGCCAGTGGTCCGGCCTCGGGAAACAGCGTCACGCACAGCCCCACCGACAGCGGCGCACCGACGATAAAGCAGACTTCATCGAGTACTGACTCCAGCGCATAAGCCGTCTGTAACTGCGGTTGGCCGCGATAGATCTCCGTCCAGCGCGCCCGCACCATCGCCGACATGCTCGGCATGCACCCGGCCAGTGCGGCAAAGATAAACAGCGTCCAGTTCGGCGCCTGCAACCGCGTGCACAGCAGTAACATCAGCAGTGCCCCGCCGCCGATCAATGCCGATACCGGCAGAATGCGTCGCTGCCCATAACGGTCAACCAGACGCGATACCTGCGGCGCGCAAAACGCTGTGGCCAGGGCAAAGGTTGCCGCCACCGCGCCGGCCAGCGCATACCCGCCCTTCAACTGCGACAGCATGGTGATCACGCCGATACCGGTCATGGAGATCGGCATGCGCGCGATCATTCCGGCCAGGACAAAATTCCGTGCGCCGGGGGCGTTGAACAATTCGCGGTAGGGGTTTGCCATGGACTGCAGCCTCATCAAGGGCCGCCAAGTTGCCATAGGGTCGGGTGGCGTGGAAGCGCGGAATTGTTGGTGGAATGTGAAGGTGCGAAGCCCCGGGTCGTTTCGCTGAACAGATGACTCAGTCGCCCCTGCCGGCCTGCCGCTGGCAACTGACCAGACCGACAGAAACCTCCGTCAGACTCTGGATCCAGGATGACCATCTGTCGCAAAGCGCGCAGACCTGTCAGGTCTGACAGGTGCCTTTTTTCGCCAATCGGGCTCTGATGACCCTGCGCTCAACCGCGAAGGAATCGCCGATGCAATCGCCCTGGACTGTCCCGCCGCTGTATGGACTTGCCCCTTTTAGAGTCGACCCGTCTCTGGCGGCAGAAGTGGATGATCGCCTCATGCCGTGGATCGAGCAGGTCGGGATTTTTCCAGGCCAGCACAAAAAAGTGCGGGCGATGGGCTTCGGGCGCTTCGCTGTGCTTTGTCATAACGATACGGATGATCCGGACCGCCTGCTGCTGGCGGCGCAATGTTTTGCCGCCCTGTTCGCCGTCGATGATTACTACTGCGATGACGAGAGAACCGGATCTGAACCGAAAATGGTCGGCCCACGCCTGTCCGTGGCGCTGGCAGCGCTGGAACCGGTTTACTTGAGCGAACGGTTCCGCCCCGGCCTTGAGCGGGCATTGAGCGGCGATCCGGTACTGGTCGCTCTGCGCGGGTATCTGGCGCGGGTGGAGTCATTCGCCACACCGGCACAGGTGGCACGCGTGCGCCATGAAATCATCGCCATGTTCGTGACCATGAGCGCCGAAGCGGCCTGGCGCACCGAAGGTCTCACGCCAGCACTTTGGGAATATCTGGCCCACCGTCAGGTCAACAGTTTCCTGCCGTGCCTGTCGTTGATCGACATCATTGCAGGCTACGAACTACCGGCCAATGTGTATAGCGCACCCGACGTGCGACGCGTAACGGCACTGGCCGCCAGCGCGACGATCATTGCCAATGATCTGTTTTCGGCGCTGAAGGAGCAGCAAGCCGGAATCGGTGACTTCAACCTGCCCTTGCTGTTGATCCGCGAACAGCACTGCTCGCCGGAACAAGCAATGGCGCAAAGTGCCGCCATTCACGACGAGATCATGCATTTATACGAGGCCGCAGAACAGGCCGTACTGCCGCACGCATCAGCGCCGCTCATACGTTACCTGGGCGGAGTCAAGAGCTGGCTGGCCGGCAATGTGGAATGGCATCGCACCAGTGGGCGCTATCAGGTCTGAAGCTGTCGATCTTTTCATGATCGCAAGATGAACTCTCGCCGCCGCCCGTCAGTCAGCTAAATAAGCCCACTGACCCCAGGCGCGATTTTGCATGCATATTTCCCTCGCCCGACAAACAGCCCTGATCACCGGCGCCAGCTCCGGCATCGGCCAGGCGTGCGCCAAAGCCCTGGCCGCTGCCGGCGCGGCAGTGGTCATCAACTACAACCGCCAGGCAGAACCTGCCGAAGCACTGGCCCGGCAAATCATCGCTGACGGTGGGCAGGCCATCGCCATTCGCGCTGATGTCTCCAAGGAAGACGAGGTTGAGCGGCTGTTCTCGGCGGCCATCGATGCCTTCGGTTCGCTGGATATTCTGCTGGCCAACTCGGGTATGCAAAAAGATGCCGCCGCTGTGGACATGACCCTCGACGACTGGAACGCGGTGATCGGCGTCAACCTCACCGGACAGTTCCTCTGCGCCCGCGCTGCCCTGCGGATTTTCAATCGCCAGGGCGTTCGTGAAGGCGTGTCCCGCGCGGCCGGCAAGATCATCCACATGAGTTCGGTGCACCAGCGCATTCCCTGGGCCGGGCACGTCAATTACGCCGCGTCCAAGGGTGGTGTCGATCAGCTGATGCAGACCCTTGCACAGGAAGTCAGCCACCAACGCATTCGCATCAACGGCATCGCGCCGGGGGCGATTCGCACGGCGATCAATAAAGACGCCACCGAAGGCGCTGCCGGCGAAAAGCTGCTTGATCTGATTCCCTACGGGCGCATCGGCGATGCGCAAGACGTCGCCAACGCCGTGGTCTTTCTCGCCTCGGATGCCGCCGATTACATCGTTGGCACCACCCTGTTCATCGACGGCGGCATGAGCCTCTATCCGGAGTTTCGCGGCAATGGCTGAGCATCACCTGGAACGACAAAGCCCAATCGACGCCCACGGCATCATCGGCGACATGCGCAGCGCGGCACTGATCAACGACCGTGGCAGTGTGGATTTTTTCTGCTGGCCGGAGTTCGACAGTCCGTCGATTTTCTGTTCGTTGCTGGACACCCCGGACGCGGGGATTTTCCAGTTGGCGCCGGACTTGCCGGACGCGCGCCGCGAACAGATTTACCTGCCCGACACTAACGTTCTGCAAACCCGCTGGCTGAGTGAACGCGCCGTGGTCGAAGTCACCGATCTGCTGCCAGTGGCGGACAACGCCGATGACCTGCCGCTGTTGATGCGTCGGGTGCGCGTGGTCAGCGGCGAAGCGACTTTCACCATGCGCTGCGCCGTGCGCCACGATTACGCCCGAGCCGACACCCGAGCTGAGATGGATCAACAAGACGTGACATTTAGCGCTTCCGGCCAACCGTCACTGCGCCTGGCTTCGGACCAGCCGATGCAGATCGACGCGCAAGCGGCGGTGGCACAATTCACGCTCAAGCAAAATGAAACGGCGGCGTTCATGCTCGGGGCGACCGATGATCCACGATTCGCCGAAGGCGCCGGACACTTGTGCATGGAACGCACATTGAAGTTCTGGCGCGACTGGATCGGTCAGTCGATTTACCGAGGGCGCTGGCGGGAAATGGTCAACCGCTCGGCCCTCGCGTTGAAGCTGCTGACCTCACGCAAACACGGCGCGATTCTCGCCGCCGCCACCTTCGGCCTGCCGGAAACGCCGGGCGGCGAACGCAACTGGGACTACCGCTACACATGGATCCGCGATGCCTCGTTCACGGTGTACGCGTTCATGCGCCTGGGCTTTGTCGGCGAGGCCAACGCCTATATGGGCTGGCTGCGCGGACGGGTCAGCGACTGCTGCGGCAAGCCGATGAAGTTGAACATTCTGTACGCCATCGATGGTCGTCAGGAATTGCCGGAAACCGAGCTGTCGCACTTGTCCGGTCACGGCGGTGCGCAACCGGTGCGCATCGGCAACGGCGCTTACGATCAGATTCAGCTGGATATCTTCGGCGAGCTAATGGATGCGGTGTATCTGGTCAACAAATACGGCGACGCTATTTCCCACGAGGGCTGGAAACATGTGCGCGAAGTGGTCGATCAAGTCTGTGAAACGTGGCAGACCGCCGATGTCGGCATTTGGGAAATGCGCGGTGAGCAGCATCACTTCCTGCACTCGCGGCTGATGTGCTGGGTAGCGCTGGACCGGGCGATTCGCCTGGCCTCGAAACGCTCGTTACCGGCACCGTTTGCGCAATGGGACTCGACCCGGCAGGCGATCTACGCCGACATCTGGGACAACTTCTGGAATGAGGAGCGCGGGCATTTCGTCCAGTACAAAGGCGGCACCGCGCTGGATGGCTCGATGTTGTTGATGCCGTTGGTGCGCTTCGTCAGCGCCAAGGATCCGCGCTGGCTGTCGACCCTTGCGGCCATCGAAAAGACCCTGGTGCGCGACGGCATGGTTTATCGCTATCGCAATGACGACAGCAATATCGATGGCCTGGCCGGTACTGAAGGCGCCTTCGCCGCGTGTTCGTTCTGGTATGTCGAATGCCTGGCTCGCGCGGGGCAGGTTGAAAAAGCCCATCTGGAGTTTGAGCAATTGCTGCGCTATGCCAATCCGCTGGGTCTCTACGCCGAAGAGTTCGACGCCCATGGCCGGCACTTGGGTAATACCCCACAAGCCTTGACGCATCTGGCGTTGATCAGTGCGGCGAGTTTTCTCGACCGCAAGTTGAGTGGAGAAAAGAGTTACTGGCAGCCGTAATTGTCACCAAAGGCTGTAGGAAATAGTCCGCATCAACAGCCAATTGTAGGACTGACACCTACACAAAAGCAGGCTCACTCCCACCCCCTATGGCGAGGGAGCTTGCTCCCGCCGGGTCGCGAAGCGGCCCTGAAACCTGCCTCCCCAATCCCACTGAAGCACCGGGTTGCCTGACTTTGCGCCTGCTGCACAGCCGAGCGGGAGCAAGCTCCCTCAGCACAGTTTTCAACTGCCGCAAGACTACAAATGGTCAACATCCCCTGAACCGTGTCTGCCCTGCAACTCGCAGTCACACCCGGAAATACCCTGTTGCCAGCTGTTACATCCACCCCTACCATCCACCGCAACGGGCACAGCGGAGCTGTCCAATAAAACCCGAATTCAAGGAACCAGAATGTCCCAGCACGTCCAGCGCACCATCGACACGCCGCTTCGCAGCGGCCTGACCCGCACCCAACTCTGGGAAGCCGCGGACAAAGGCCTGATCAAGTGCTGGGAAATCGGCCGCCAGCGCGCCACTCGTTTCCCCGACCTCGCGCAAAAATGTCTCGCCGGCGAACTGCCCGTGCTCGGCTGGAAAGGTGGCGTGAGCCGCAGCCTGAAGAAAAACGAGAAATATGGCTCGCTGAAGTATCTGGCGCAGTGGCAAGGCTTGCGCGGTGAGGATCTGGATATTGATTTGAGTGCAGAACGTGCGCTGACGTGTTCGCGGACGAAGATGCGGGTGACGTTTACCCCGGATCGGACGAAGTATTTTAATCAGGTGGCGGAAGCTGAGGCTTGATTCAAGGCATCACTGGATCTGCTCCAGCCTTGACCGTAAACCGCTCCCGATAAGCCTGCGGAGTTACCCCCATGGCCCGCAGGAAGCTGCGCCGCAACGTCTCTTCACTGCCAAAACCGCAATTGGCGGCGATGCGTTTGACCGGCAAACCGGTGTCACTGAGCAAGCGCCGGGCGGTTTCGACGCGAATCAATTCGATCGCCCGCGCCGGGGTCTGGCCGGTGTCGGCGCGGTAGTGGCGGACGAAACTGCGTTCGCTCATGCCGGCTTGTTCTGCGAGGGTCGGGATGCCGAGGTCGCAGGTGAGGTTTTCGGCGATCCACGCGTGCAGTTCATCAAAGCGATTGCCCTGACTCTGCAAGGATAAGGTCACGCTGAACTGCGATTGCCCGCCCGGGCGCTTGAGAAACACCACGAGGTGCCGGGCGACGTCCAGGGCGATGTCGCTTCCCAGATCCTCTTCAACCATGGCCAAGGCCAGATCGATGCCGGCAGTGACTCCCGCCGACGTCCAGATCGGGCCGTCATTGATGAAAATCGGATTGGCCTCAACGTGCAGATTCGGATGTTGCTGTGCCAGTTGTTCGCAGCGAGTCCAGTGGGTAACCACGCGGCGGCCATCGAGCCAGCCACTGGCCGCCAGCAAAAAAGCCCCTGTGCACACCGAGGCCACGCGTCGGCATTTCGCTCCATGTTCGCGCACCCAATCCACCAAAAGCACGTCTTCAGCGGCAGGATAAATGCCCCAGCCACCGGCGATGATCAACGTATCGCTGGACAGTTGCGGCAACGGCTCGGCCAACACCGCCAACCCCGCCGACGACATCACCGCCCCGCCGCCGCTGGCAATCACGCTCGGCGCATACGGGATCGGCAAGCCGCGCTGACGGGCGATGTCGTTGGCCGAGGCGAACACCTGCAAGGGGCCGGTGACGTCGAGGATCTGCATGTTGGCAAACGCGAGTACGTGGATGGCTTTTGGCATTTGGCGTAATTCGTGGGGTGATTGACGTACGCGCCAGAACCTACGCGCCTACAGTGAAGCCGTCCAGCCCTTTTCATGGAGTAAGAACGATGACGTTGCAGATCGGTTTTCTGTTGTTTCCGCAGGTTCAGCAACTCGACCTGACCGGGCCGTATGACGTGCTCGCCTCGCTGCCGGGCGTGCAGGTGCACTTGATCTGGAAGGATCTGATGCCGGTCACCGCCAGCACCGGACTGCTGCTGAAACCGACCACCACGTTTGAGGATTGCCCGGATCTGGATGTGATCTGTGTACCGGGTGGTGGTGGCGTCGGCGCGCTGATGGAAGATGAGCTGACACTGGCTTTCATCAAGCGTCAGGCTGCGCTGGCAAAGTACGTGACATCGGTGTGCACCGGTTCGCTGGTGCTCGGCGCGGCGGGTCTGCTGCAAGGCAAACGGGCGACCACGCATTGGGCGTATCACGATCTGCTGCCGACGCTGGGGGCGATCGCGGTGAAGGATCGGGTGGTGCGTGACGGCAATCTGTTTACCGGCGGCGGGATCACGGCGGGGATTGATTTCGCCTTGGTGCTGGCTGAAGAGTTGGTGGGTGCCGACGCGGCGCAACTGATTCAGTTGCAATTGGAATATGCCCCGGCGCCGCCGTTCAACGCGGGCAGCCCGGAGACTGCGCCGAGTGAGATTGTCGATGAAGCACGTTTGCGTGCAGCGCCATCGCTGAAACTGCGCACGGAAATCACCGAGCGTGCGGCGGCGAAACTCAACCTGCGCTAGATCCCACGCCAAACGCAAAACCCTTTCTGGAATACCAATCC
>NZ_JBQYFW010000038.1:0-56744 GCF_056313565.1 Pseudomonas sp. 3B-A001-10F | reverse complement strand
TTGATCATCTTCACGACTTGCAGCTTGAAGCTGTCGTCGAATGCCCTGCGTTTTTTAGTCATGAATAACTCCTCGATAGATGTATTTTCCACCTATCGGGGTGTCCGGGGAAATTAGACCACTGCACACCTCGGTCAGTCCCCTCTACCTCTGGGAGAGGGTTAGGGTGAGGGCCGGCCCAATAACTACTGAGGCAGCTTCAATTTATCCAGCAGTCGATTGACCAACAGCTCGTTGAGCATGATCACCTGTTGCAGCGCCAGCAGCGGTTTGCGCTCCGGGCCGCCTATTGAGTTGGCGATGTTGCCGGCCATGGCATGGGCGTATGAAAGCGACTCGCTAGCCTCGACCAGCAGGGTTTCGTCATCCAGCGTGGGGTCGACGAGATAGACCGGACGAAACTTGGGCGAGCTCGGCGGAGCACCCAGTGCTTCGGGTCTGAGGTAATAGTCGAGGGCGCGGTCGGTTGCTTCTTTGATCTTTTGCGGGCTAAGCGCGGGGTCGTGAGGGATTGGGTCTGTGGGTGGTGGATTTGGTGTGATTTTGAACATAGATAAAGCTCCAATTTGAAAAAACGGGAGCCATCACCCTCGCTACCAAACGGCGGGTGGCGGCCATGCGCGGGTTGGTAGACCGGTCAAATTGGGTAACCCGGCGCTCACAGAGGAGCCCCACGCATGCCCACCATACAAAGCCATATCTCAAAAAAGGAGACAGCATCGACAGTGTCGCAACAACGACAATTTAAGACGGGCTACCAAACCCGATCACTGTTTTTCAGTGACAAGGAAACGATATAGCCCGGCCTGTAGTCGTGTAAGCCGGCGGATTCTGGCGTACGCGTAGGTAACGGCGCAAGGTGTTGTAGGCCTGATGGCGTAACGGTTCGTGTACTTTAAACGCGTTCACAAAATCATGTTTGCGCACAGGAAATGCTGGGCAGTGCGCGCTTCCAGTTTTTTATCGTGTCAGCAGAATCGCCCCTCACCCTAGCCCTCTCCCCGAGGGAGAGGGGACTGACCGCGGTGTTTGGGAGAGGTACGCCGACGTGCAATAGCGCGTTGAACTCAGGCTTTGAAAAGCCCAAAAATCGGCTCCCTCTCCCTCGGGAGAGGGCTGGGGTGAGGGGCGAGAACACCACAAAAACCAAAGCCAAGCGCTCCGTGCTCTTCACCACTCAATAGGCCGAGTGTCAGCTCGCCTGCTTTTGATCTTGATCCACGAGCGACGTCGGAAGGCTGAGTGGAGGGATTGATCCGGGCGTGGGAGCGCAGCGACCGTTTGGCGTAGCCAAACACAGCGGGAGTAGGTGCAGCGAAGCAAACCGGAGACGCTGCGCCCGGATCGATCCCGCAGCGAAGGAACCCCGAGCCTTAGCGAGCGGGCCGGACGTAGGAGCAAGCGTTTTTGGTTACTTTTTAGGCGTTTGTAAAAAGTGACCCGCCGTAAGGGCGGAACCCTAAGTAGCCGTTACCGCAGCAACGGATATATACCCAAAAAATATGTCGTAGCTGAAATCGATCCCCCTCACCCCAGCCCTCTCCCCCATGGGGGCGAGGGGGAAAGGGAGCAGATCTTCATGCAGTTCAAAATCTCAGCCCAGCTCGGTCAGTGGCTGAGAAACTCGGCTATTTTCTGCGCAGCGCTGGCCAAATGCTGTTCATGGGTAAACCCGGAAACCTTTAATGGCTTGAGGTCATGATCCCCGGCCGCGAGCCACGCCACCTCAATACTCGGTGACAAGGTGTAAGCCTCAACCGCCTCCCGATTACCCAGCGCATCCCGCTCCCCCTGCACAATCAAAGTCCGCGTCTGCAAAGAAGCCAAATGCTCAACCCGTGGTTTCTCCGGCTTCCCCACCGCATAAAACGGATACCCCAGACACACCAGCGCATCAGCCCCCAACTCATCAGCCAGCAGACTCGCCATCCGCCCGCCCATGGACTTGCCACCAATGGCCAAAACCCCAGCGACATGACGTCGCACTTCAGCAAACACCTCACGCCAACATTCCTGCAGTTTCGCAGCAGGATTCGGCGGCCGCTTTACCCCATCCACCCGCCGCTGCGCCATATACGCAAACTCAAACCGCAACACGCTCACACCCAGTGCAGCAAGGCGCCCAGCCATATCGTTCATCCAGTCACTGTCCATCGGCGCACCAGCACCGTGGGCAAGGATCAACGTCGCTGAAGCCTCACCACTGGCGGCGTTCCAAAGCCATCCATGATCGAGCACGCACTGCGCCCATTGATCCCCGTCAATACTGGCCTTGTGCTGTTTGTCCATGCTTGCCTCGCTTTTAGTCTGCCTATAACTCCAGACGAAGGATTCGCCGCGTGTCTTGCGCGCGCTCACTTCGGCTGAACCGTGGATGGGGAACCATGAACACTTCTATCAGTACCGCCTACAACTACAAGGTGGTCCGCCAATTCGCCATTATGACGGTGGTGTGGGGCATCGTCGGCATGGGCCTCGGGGTTTTTCTCGCGGCCCAATTGGTCTGGCCCGAACTCAACTTCAATTTGCCCTGGACCAGTTTCGGCCGTCTGCGCCCGCTGCACACCAACGCGGTAATCTTCGCGTTCGGTGGCTGTGCGCTGTTCGCCAGTTCGTTTTACTCGGTGCAACGCACCTGCCAGACACAACTGTTTGCGCCGAAAATCGCCGCGTTCTGCTTCTGGGGCTGGCAACTGGTGATCCTGCTGGCGGCGATCAGCCTGCCACTGGGTTACACCAGTTCCAAGGAATACGCCGAGCTGGAATGGCCGATCGACATCCTGATCACCATCGTCTGGGTCGCCTACGCCATCGTGTTCTTCGGCACGATCATGCAGCGCAAGACCAAGCACATCTACGTGGGCAACTGGTTCTTCGGCGCGTTCATCATCACCGTGGCGATTCTGCACATCGTCAACAACCTTGAGTTGCCGGTGAGTTTCACCAAGTCCTACTCGGTGTACGCCGGTGCAACCGACGCGATGGTGCAATGGTGGTACGGCCACAACGCCGTAGGCTTTTTCCTCACCGCCGGTTTCCTCGGGATGATGTACTACTTCGTGCCGAAACAGGCCGAGCGTCCGGTGTATTCGTATCGCCTGTCGATCGTGCACTTCTGGGCCTTGATCACCCTGTACATCTGGGCCGGCCCGCACCACTTGCACTACACCGCGCTGCCGGACTGGGCACAGTCGCTGGGCATGGTGATGTCGCTGATTCTGCTGGCACCGAGCTGGGGCGGCATGATCAACGGCATGATGACCCTCTCGGGCGCCTGGCATAAGTTGCGCAGCGACCCGATCCTGCGCTTCCTTGTGGTCTCGCTGGCGTTCTACGGCATGTCGACCTTCGAAGGTCCGATGATGGCGATCAAGACCGTCAACGCCCTCTCCCACTACACCGACTGGACCATCGGCCACGTACATGCCGGCGCCCTCGGCTGGGTGGCGATGATCTCGATCGGCGCGCTGTACCACATGATCCCGAAAATCTTCGGCAAGGCGCAGATGCAAAGCGTCGGTTTGATCAACGCGCACTTCTGGCTCGCGACCATCGGCACCGTGCTCTACATCGCGTCGATGTGGGTCAACGGCATCGCCCAAGGCTTGATGTGGCGCGCGGTAAACGAGGACGGCACGCTGACCTACTCCTTCGTCGAAACCCTGGTGGCCAGCCACCCAGGCTTCGTCGTGCGGCTGATTGGTGGCGCGATCTTCCTCAGCGGCATGTTCCTGATGGCTTACAACACCTGGCGCACCGTGCGGGCCTCGCAGCCTGCTGACGTCGTTGCTGCCGCGCAGATGGCCTGAGGAGTCCGCCATGAAACACGAAACGATTGAAAAGAACGTCGGCCTGTTGATGTTGCTCATGGTCTTTGCCGTGAGCATCGGCGGCCTGACCCAGATCGTCCCGCTGTTCTTCCAGGACGTCACCAACAAACCGGTGGAAGGCATGAAGCCCTACACCGCGCTGCAACTGGAAGGCCGCGACATCTACATCCGCGAAGGCTGCGTCGGTTGCCACTCGCAGATGATCCGCCCGTTCCGCGCCGAAACCGAGCGCTACGGGCACTACTCGGTTGCGGGCGAAAGCGTGTGGGATCACCCGTTCCTGTGGGGTTCGAAACGTACCGGTCCGGACCTCGCCCGGGTCGGCGCGCGTTACTCGGATGACTGGCACCGCGCGCACTTGTACAACCCGCGCAACGTCGTACCGGAATCGAAAATGCCGGCCTATCCGTGGCTGGTCACGCAAGCGGTAGACAGCAGCCACACCGAAACCAAGCTCAAGACCATGCGCACCCTCGGCGTGCCGTACACCGACGACGACATCAGCGGCGCGGTGGCCAGCCTCAAGGGCAAGACCGAAATGGACGCCCTCGTCTCCTACCTGCAAGTGCTCGGCACTGCGATCAAGAGCAAGAGGTGAGCCATGGTCATTGAAATGAGCACAGGGCTGATCCGTGGTTTAGGCACCGTTGTCGTGTTTGTAGCGTTCGTCGGTTTGACCTTGTGGGTATTCAACCGCAAGCGCACCCCGGAATTCGCCGAAGCGCGTCTGCTGCCGTTCGCCGACGAGCCGCAACCCGACACAACCCCAGTAAATGAGACAAGGAGTACCCGGCCATGACCACCTTCTGGAGTACGTGGATCTGCGTACTGACCATCGGCAGCCTGATCGGCCTGACGTGGCTGCTGATCGGCACGCGCCGGGGCGAGACCAAGGGCAGCGTAGACCAGACCATGGGCCACAGCTTCGACGGCATCGAGGAGTACGACAACCCGCTGCCGCAGTGGTGGTTCATGCTGTTCGCCGGCACGCTGGTGTTTTCCGTGGGCTATCTGATCCTCTATCCGGGCCTGGGCAACTGGAAAGGCATCCTGCCGTGTTACGAGGATGGCTGGACCGGCGTGCACGAGTGGGAAAAGGAAATGAACAAGGCCGACGCCAAATTCGGGCCGATCTTCGCCAAGTTCGCCGCCATGCCGCTGGAAGAAGTGGCGAAGGATCCGCAGGCGCTGAAGATGGGTGGCCGCCTGTTCGCCTCCAACTGCTCGGTGTGCCACGGCTCAGACGCCAAAGGCGCGTTCGGTTTCCCTAACCTCGCCGACAGCGACTGGCGCTGGGGTGGCGACGCCGACACCATCAAGACCACCATCATGGGTGGCCGGATGGCGGCAATGCCGGCCTGGGGCGAAGTGTTGGGCGAAGCCGGGGTGAAAAACGTCGCGGCGTACGTCCGTCACGAACTGGCCGGTTTGCCATTGCCAGCCGACAACAAGGCTGACCTGCAAGCCGGACAGCAAGCGTTCAGCACTACTTGCGTGGCCTGTCATGGGGCGACCGGCCAAGGTACTGAAGCCATGGGCGCGCCGAATCTGACGCACCCGGCCGGGTTTATCTATGGCACCAGCCTGACCCAACTCGAGCAGACCATTCGCCATGGTCGCCAGGGTCACATGCCAGCGCAGAACGAACTGCTGGGCAACGATAAAGTGCAATTGCTTGCCGCTTATGTGTACAGCCTGTCACACGGATTGAATACAGAAAAGCTGATTACTGAAGACAACAAAAAGTAATCATTGCGTACACCTCTGCCGCACCATTCTCGGTGCGGCAGCATCCAGCCCCTTTGCGACGCATTGTCGCACCCCTTCACACCCTCTCCTTTCGGTTCCTCTGATTCGGGTCTACGCTTGCTCGATGCGGACTGGCTTGTGCCGGTTCCAGGTCAACGCTGACTGCTGTGTTCCGCGAACCGGCTGACTGATGTGGCCGCAAACGCCGGTAGATACCGGCTGTCGTGCCATTTACCGTCCGTCACCCGAACTGAGCGTTTGAACACACCCCGTTACAAGCGACCTGAACCCCTCGCTTTTTTCGTCCGCTGCGACATTTTGTCCGAGGCCAATTTTGTCCTTACGCGGCGCATGGAAAGGCCGCAGAATCAGCGTTGGAAAGCATTGACCCAGGTCATGGCGCGTTGCAATGACCCCCTGCTCTCTGCATACTTGCGGCCGATTTTAATCCTAATAAAACACCCAAACCGTGGAACCTTAGAATGAGCACAGCAATCAGTCCGACTGCTTATAACTATAAGGTAGTCCGCCAGTTCGCCATCATGACGGTGGTCTGGGGGATCCTTGGCATGGGGCTCGGTGTCTTCATCGCCTCGCAACTGGTCTGGCCGGAGTTGAACTTCGGTCTGCCGTGGACGAGCTTTGGACGCCTGCGCCCGTTGCACACAAACCTGGTGATTTTCGCCTTCGGTGGTTGTGCACTGTTTGCCACTTCCTACTATGTCGTGCAGCGAACCTGCCAGACGCGACTGATTTCCGACAGCCTCGCCGCCTTCACCTTCTGGGGCTGGCAAGCGGTGATCGTCGGCGCGATCATTACCTTGCCGCTGGGTTACACCACCACCAAGGAATACGCGGAACTGGAATGGCCACTGGCTATTCTGCTGGCGATTGTCTGGGTCACCTACGGTCTGGTGTTCTTCGGCACCATTACCAAGCGCAAAACCAAGCACATTTATGTGGGTAACTGGTTCTACGGTGCGTTCATCGTGGTCACGGCGATGCTGCACATCGTCAACCACGCCTCGCTGCCGGTGAGCTTCTTCAAGTCCTACTCCGCCTACTCCGGCGCGACCGATGCGATGATCCAGTGGTGGTACGGCCACAACGCGGTGGGCTTCTTCCTGACCACCGGTTTCCTCGGGATGATGTACTACTTCGTGCCGAAACAGGCCGAGCGTCCGATCTACTCCTATCGCCTGTCGATCGTGCACTTCTGGGCGCTGATCACCCTGTACATCTGGGCCGGTCCGCACCACCTGCACTACACCGCACTGCCGGATTGGGCACAATCGCTGGGCATGGCGATGTCGATCATCCTCCTGGCGCCAAGCTGGGGCGGCATGATCAACGGCATGATGACCCTGTCGGGCGCCTGGCATAAGTTGCGCACCGACCCGATCCTGCGCTTCCTCGTGGTTTCGCTGGCGTTCTACGGCATGTCGACCTTCGAAGGGCCGATGATGGCGATCAAGACCGTCAACTCGCTCTCGCACTACACCGACTGGACCATTGGCCACGTACACGCTGGCGCTCTCGGCTGGGTAGCGATGATCTCGATCGGCGCGATCTACCACATGATCCCGCGCCTGTTCGGCCGTGCGCAGATGCACAGTGTCGGCCTGATCAACGCGCACTTCTGGCTCGCGACCATCGGCACCGTGCTCTACATCGCTTCGATGTGGGTCAACGGCATCACGCAGGGCCTGATGTGGCGTGCAATCAACGACGACGGCACCCTCACCTACTCGTTCGTTGAAGCGCTGCAAGCCAGCCACCCGGGCTACATCGTCCGTGCCCTGGGCGGTGCTTTCTTCGCCAGCGGCATGTTCCTGATGGCTTACAACGTCTGGCGCACCGTGCGCGCCTCGAACCCGGCTGAAGCCGAAGCCGCTGCCCAGATCGCTGTCGTTGGAGCTCACTGATGAAGCATGAAGCTGTCGAGAAGAATATTGGCCTGCTGGCCTTCTTCATGGTCATCGCCGTCAGCGTTGGCGGCCTGACCCAAATCGTTCCGCTGTTTTTCCAGGACGTCACCAACAAGCCGGTCGAAGGCATGAAGCCGCGTTCGGCGCTGGAACTGGAAGGCCGCGACGTTTACATCGCCAACGGCTGTGTCGGCTGCCACTCGCAGATGATCCGTCCGTTCCGTGCCGAAACCGAACGCTATGGGCACTACTCGGTCGCCGGTGAAAGCGTCTGGGATCACCCGTTCCTGTGGGGTTCCAAACGTACCGGGCCAGATCTGGCCCGTGTTGGCGGTCGTTACTCCGATGACTGGCAGCGTGCGCACTTGTACAACCCGCGCAACGTCGTGCCTGAGTCGAAAATGCCGGCTTACCCGTTCCTCGTAGAAAACAAGCTCGACGGCAAAGACACTGCCAAGAAAATGGAAGTGTTGCGCACGCTCGGCGTTCCTTACACCGACGAAGACATCGCCGGGGCCAAGGATGCCGTGAAGGGCAAAACCGAAATGGACGCGCTGGTGGCCTATCTGCAAGGCCTGGGCACCATCATCAAAAGCAAACGGTGATCTAGATGGATATCGGGATGATTCGTGGCCTGGGCACCGTTGTCGTGATGGTGGCCTTCATCGGTCTGGCGTTGTGGGTGTTCAGCCCCAAGCGCAAGTCGGAGTTTGAAGACGCGACCTTGTTGCCTTTTGCGGATGATCCCGAAGCCATCAAGCACGTCGAGCAAGCTTCTAGGAGTAACAAAGAATGACTACATTCTGGAGTCTGTACGTCACAGTCCTCAGTCTCGGTACGATCTTTTCCCTGACCTGGCTGCTGCTGTCGACCCGCAAGGGCCAGCGCAGCGAACAGACGGACGAGACGGTCGGGCACTCTTTCGACGGGATCGAGGAGTACGACAACCCACTGCCGAAATGGTGGTTCATGCTGTTTGTCGGCACCATCATTTTTGCCTTGGGTTACCTGGTGCTGTACCCGGGCCTGGGCAACTGGAAAGGCCTGCTGCCGGGCTACAACTACCTCGATAACGACAAGCAGACCGCGTTCGCCAATGGCCAGACCGGCTGGACCGGCGTGCACGAGTGGGAAAAGGAAATGGCCCGCTCGGACGCCAAGTTCGGTCCGATCTTCGCCAAGTTCGCCGCCATGCCAATCGAAGAAGTGGCCAAGGATCCGCAAGCACTGAAAATGGGTGGCCGTCTGTTCGCCTCCAACTGCTCGGTGTGCCACGGTTCCGACGCCAAGGGCGCCTACGGTTTCCCTAACCTGACCGACGCCGACTGGCGCTGGGGCGGCGAGCCGGAAACCATCAAGACCACCATCATGGGCGGTCGTCACGCAGTGATGCCGGCCTGGGCTGAAGTCATCGGTGAGCAAGGTGTTGCCGACGTAGCAGCATTCGTTGTGACCAACCTGGATGGCCGCAAACTGCCGGAAGGCACCAAGGCTGACCCGGCCAACGGCGGCAAACTGTTCGCCGCCAACTGCGTGGCCTGCCACGGTCCGGCCGGCAAAGGCACCCCCGCCATGGGCGCGCCTGACCTGACCCATCCGGGTGCGTTCATCTACGGTTCGAGCTTCGCGCAACTGCAGCAGACCATCCGTTACGGCCGTCAGGGCCAGATGCCTGCGCAGGAACAACTGCAAGGCAACGACAAGGTGCACCTGCTGGCGGCATATGTTTACAGCCTGTCCCACGGTGAAAAAGCACCCGAAGCGAACGCCGAGTAAGGCCAGCGCTTGAAGTACAAAAGGCCCCGCCAATGTTGATTGGCGGGGCCTTTTTTCATGCTGGCATTCATGCCTTGAGACATATGCTCAATAGACCTGAGCAGCACTGCCCTGTAGGTTTTTCCCACCCCGATGAACAGCATCGGGTCAACCTTCAAGGATGAAGCCTACATGTCAAAGAATGACGAAACCACACTGCCAAAACGTTTGCAGTCCCTCCATGATCATGAAGCAACGCTGGGGAATAGGCCTGTGGCACCCGCACGCTCACCCTCACCAAACCCCGTAGGTTGCCCAGGTAACAGCGGCGGTCTGGACGGTCTTGGCGGCGGCAGATTGCCCTGACAGGGGGCAGCAAAACACAGCGAATTTACGTCCAATATCCTGCGCCCCTGCCCTTTGGCCGGGGCGCTTTCGCCGGTGCCGTTATGACAGTGATAAACCGATCGTCCGCAACCCACCTTTTCGATTGCTGGGCAAACCCAAAAGTAGTAACGTTTCTACACCAGGATCACCGGAGGCCGAACATGATGGCCATCACGACCATTTCCAGCCGCGAATTCAACCAGGACACCAGTGCTGCCAAAAAAGCCGCGCATCAGGGCCCGGTCATCATTACCGATCGTGGCAAGCCTGCCCATGTACTGCTGAGCATCGAGGAATACCAGAAACTGACCGGTAGCCAGACCAGCATCGTCGATCTGCTGGTCATGCCGAATGCGCCTGACATCGAATTCGAACCCGAGCGCGCCGTCATCACTCCTCGCAGCGTGGACCTGTCCTGATGTTTCTACTGGATACCAATGTAGTTTCCGAACTGCGAAAACCCCAGGCCGACAAGCAGGTGGTGACATGGGCAAACAGCGTCGCCCCGGCCAGCCTGTATTTATCGGCCATCACTGTGCTGGAGCTGGAAACCGGCATTCTGCGTATCGAACGCCGCGACCCGCCACAAGGAGGGATGCTGCGCAACTGGCTCGAGCGTCATGTCAAACCCGCATTCTCGGGAAGAATCCTCTCGGTCGATAGCGCCGTCGCTAGCCGATGCGCACAGCTGCATGTGCCTGATCGCAGCAATGAATGCGACGCTTTGATCGCCGCCACCGCGCTTGTTCATGGGCTGACGCTGGTCACCCGTAATGTTGCCGACTTCCAACTCAGCGGCGTTCATCTGATCAATCCATGGAACGCTGCCAATCACTGATCGTACAAAGCCCCGCCTAATCACTGGCGGGGCTTTTTTTATGGGCGCTTGGCGAAGATTGAATGCACCGGCGTCGTATCGATCAGCGTTCGATTGCGCCACTGATTGTTCTTCACCAGATAGACCTGCAACTGCTTGCGGTCCTCGGTGAAACTGGCAATCAGATAGGTTTGCTGAGACGTACTGCCGCTCAGGTAGATGGGTACGCTACCCTCCCAATAAGCATCACCTCCATCCTTATGCAAATGGCCGGCAAAGATCGCCGTCACTTGATATTTATTGACCATATCGGTGAAGCGTTTCTGTTGCGCTTGGGTCCCCTGGTGGCGCAACGGTTTATGCATATTGATGATGATGGCGTACCCCGAGGCTCGCGCCAGTCTGAGGTCCGTCTCGAGCCAGTCGAGCGCATCGTTGATTTCAAATGTCGTCGGGTTCAATGGATGAGCAATCCGGGTGGTATACGTCGGTTCGTTATTGAGTTGAACCATATGAACTTCGCCGATGTTTTTTGAATAGGCGAGACTGCCAGAGTACTTTTTACTGAGAAACCCACTGGTGATTTTCAGATCAAAGCTGTCGACTTTACCCTCATGGTGCTCTTTGAACTCGACAATACTTCCCGCCGCACAGCTATTACTAAAACAATCATCAACATTGTTTTCATAATCGTGATTACCCAAGCCGTATAAATACTCACCTTTGAAGTGCTTGGTCAGTAAATCCTTCATGAACGAACGCTGCCAGCCATGACCAAAAGCGGTTATATCGCCATTGATCATCAAAGGCACCTGGGCTTGAGAGCCGTGCTGATTTCTGAACTCGGCAATACTCCCAAGCTGAGTATCAACCAGCCATTTCGAACGAACATCGAATTCGGCGTCGGATTCGGATTCGCGATCATCGGTCTTGTCGGTCCAGGGATATTGAGTATCCGAGGCAAAAACCATGTGTTTCGGTGTTCCGGTTATAGCCTGCGCCGATACACCCGTCGCCCACAAACACACACCCAGCACAACGCTTGCAAACTTGTTAAAAGCCATACATTAAATTCCGTTTAAAGTAATCAATCAGACGCGAACTTTTCGCGCAAACAGAACTTATTCGAAAAAACAGAAAACTTCAAAGCACTCATAAAGAACAATCAATTGGATTTATTTCAGAGGCACTAGCCGCACAACTTGAATAACCTGCAGAGCACTGAAAATAAACATGACAAGTTCAATTCAACCTAGCGTGGCCCACGCAAAACCACATTCAAAGTTTTCTTTCAGGACAGACACGCGTCGAGTTTTGCAAAGGAAACCCTGAACGTGACGCCATTCGTGCGTGCGTCCAATCTGACCAGACTTTTTTATGAAACTCGCAATGACCGCAGCGGCGGACTGTTCTCCCATGGAAACAATGAATTAGCCCTCAAGCCAAAACCGTCCATACTCAACAAGTCAATTGACCTGCATCATGCTTTGCTGCATTCGCTACACCATTCAGGTTTTTTACCCAACGCGACCAAAGGTCGCACCCTTGATCCAGAGCGACCGGCGTATCATTGCGCCACTGCAACACCCCTTTCTGACCTGGGTTGGCACGTATCGACCGAGGCATTTTTCCACTGCCGTGGGATGCAATGATGAGCAACCAGATTCCGGTACACGACGTCACACCACCGAGCAAAAACGCGAACAACAGCGTTGACCTTTACGCCTCTCGAGAAAAAATCTACACCCGCGCGTTCACCGGCCTGTTCCGCAATCTGCGGATGATGGGCGGTGCGGCATTGTTCCTGCTGTATTTCGGTACGGTGTGGCTGAACTGGGGCGGTCATCAGGCCGTGTGGTGGAACCTGCCGGAGCGCAAGTTCTTCATCTTCGGCGCCACTTTCTGGCCACAGGATTTCATTCTGCTCTCGGGCCTGTTGATCATTGCCGCGTTCGGCCTGTTCTTCATTACCGTGTACGCCGGCCGGGTCTGGTGCGGCTACACCTGTCCGCAAAGTGTGTGGACGTGGATTTTCATGTGGTGCGAGAAGGTCACCGAAGGCGACCGCAATCAGCGCATCAAGCTCGACAAGACGCCGATGAGCACCAACAAATTCGCGCGCAAATTCGCCAAACACGCGCTCTGGCTGTTGATCGGTTTTGTCACCGGCATGACCTTCGTTGGCTACTTCTCGCCGATCCGTGAACTGGTCTTCGAATTCTTCACCGGTCAGGCCGATGGCTGGTCGTATTTCTGGGTCGGTTTCTTCACCCTCGCCACTTACGGCAACGCCGGTTGGCTGCGTGAGCAGGTGTGCATTTACATGTGCCCGTACGCACGCTTCCAGAGCGTGATGTTCGACAAGGACACGCTGATCGTCTCCTACGACCCGCGTCGCGGCGAAAGCCGTGGCCCGCGCAAGAAAGGCGTCGATTACAAGGCCCAGGGGCTGGGCGATTGCATCGATTGCACCATGTGCGTTCAGGTGTGCCCGACCGGCATCGACATCCGCGACGGCCTGCAGATCGAGTGCATTGGCTGCGCGGCCTGCATCGACGCCTGCGACAGCATCATGGACAAGATGGATTACCCGCGCGGGCTGATCAGCTACACCACCGAACACAACCTGTCCGGGCAGAAAACCCATAAACTGCGGCCACGCCTGATCGGCTATGCCGTAGTGTTGCTGGCGATGATCAGCCTGTTGGTCACTGCATTCGTGATGCGCTCGCTGGTCGGCTTCGACGTTAGCAAGGACCGCGTGCTGTACCGCGAAAACGCCGAAGGCCGGATCGAAAACGTCTACAGCCTGAAGATCATGAACAAGGATCAGCGCGACCACACTTACGTGCTGGAAGCCGCGGGCCTGCCCGACCTGCGCCTGCAAGGCAAACGCGAGATCAAAGTCGCGGCCGGCGACATCGTCAGCATGCCGGTCGAGTTGTCGAGCGCACCGGAGCAACTGCCATCGAGCACCAACGAGGTGAAATTCATCCTCAAGGATGCCGATGACGACAGCGTCCACGTTGAAGCCAAGAGCCGATTCATCGGCCCACAAATCCGTTGAGAGAACTGAACATGCCCGCAGCAAACGCCGCAAGTCCCTGGTACAAGCACCTTTGGCCATGGATCATCATCGGGATTCTGGCCTGTTCGGTGACCCTGACCCTGTCCATGGTGACCATTGCGGTGAACAACCCGGACAACCTGGTCAACGACAACTACTACGAGGCCGGCAAAGGCATCAACCGTTCGCTGGACCGTGAACTGTTGGCACAGACTCTGAAAATGCGCGCCGCTGTGCATCTGGATGACGTGACCGGTGAAGTTGATTTGCGCTTGAGCGGTGACAGTCAGCCAAAGACCCTGGAGCTGAACCTGATTTCACCGACGCAGCCGGAGAAGGATCGCAAGATTGTCCTGACCCGCAGCGAGACTGAAACCGGGCGTTACATCGGTCAATTGGGTGACAAAGTTGAAGGTCGCCGGTTTGTCGAGTTGCTGGGCAGTCAGGATGATCACGTCTGGCGGATGTTCGAGGAAGAATTGGTTAACCATGACAAGGATCTGCTGCTGGGTGATGAACCGCTGCAAGGTGCCGAAGACTTGAAGAAGTAAACAACTTCAAAAGCCCCCTCACCCTAGCCCTCTCCCCCTGGAGAGGGAACTGATCTCGAGCGTTTGCACGTTTTGTGTATGACAGTAAAGATCCAGCCGACTGAACCAGTTTTTCCGGCTCACACCGATCGGCTCCCTCTCCCTCCGGGAGAGGGCTGGGGTGAGGGCAAGCGGACAACCCCAATGCAAGGGCTTAACCCCTCAACGATGCCATGACCACCCCACTCCCCTGCTATCACTGCGCCCTGCCGGTCCCGTCCGGCAGCCGCTTCACTGCCGTCGTACTCGGGCAATCCCGCGAATTCTGCTGCCCGGGCTGTCAGGCCGTGGCCGAAGCCATCGTCGCCGGCGGCCTGGAAAGCTATTACCAACACCGCAGCGAAGCCTCGGCCAACCCCGAAGCATTGCCGGTGCAATTGGTCGATGAGCTGGCCCTGTACGACCGCGCCGATGTGCAGCAACCCTTCGTCCGCCATGAAGGCGAACTGGCTGAAACCACCCTGTTGATGGAAGGCATCAGTTGTGCCGCCTGCGGCTGGCTGATCGAAAAACACCTGCGCACGCTGCCCGCCGTGGCCGAAGCGCGGCTGAACCTGTCCAACCATCGCCTGCATGTGCGCTGGGCCGACGCGCAATTACCGCTGAGCCAAGTACTCGCCGAACTGCGCCACATCGGCTACGCCGCCCACCCGTATCAGGCCGATCGCGCCAGCGAACAACTGGCCAGCGAAAACCGCCTGGCCCTGCGTCAGCTCGGCGTCGCCGGGCTGCTGTGGTTCCAGGCGATGATGGCGACCATGGCCACCTGGCCGGAATTCAACATCGACCTCAGCCCCGAGCTGCACACGATCCTGCGCTGGGTCGCGCTGTTCCTGACCACACCGATCGTGTTCTACAGCTGCGCGCCGTTCTTCAAAGGCGCGATGCGCGATCTGCGCACACGCCACCTGACCATGGATGTCTCGGTGTCGCTGGCGATCGGCAGTGCCTACATTGCCGGGATCTGGACCTCGATCACCGGGGTCGGCGAGTTGTATTTCGACGCGGTGGGGATGTTTGCACTGTTCCTGCTCGCCGGCCGCTATCTCGAACGCCGTGCCCGCGAACGCACCGCTGCCGCCACCGCGCAATTGGTCAATCTGTTGCCTGCCTCCTGCCTGCGCCTTGATGCAGCCGGCCAGAGCGAACGCATCCTGCTCAGCGAACTGCGCCTCGGCGAGCGGATTCTGGTGCAGGCCGGCTCGATTCTGCCGGCGGACGGCAAGATCATCGACGGCCAATCGAGCATCGACGAATCGCTGCTCACCGGCGAATACCTGCCGCAACCGCGTACCCTCGGCGACACGGTCACTGCCGGCACGCTCAATGTCGAAGGCGCGTTGACCGTGGAAGTTCAGGCGCTGGGCCAAGACACGCGCCTGTCGGCCATCGTCCGTCTGCTCGACCGCGCCCAGGCGGAAAAACCGCGACTGGCGGAAATCGCCGACCGCGCCGCGCAATGGTTTTTGCTGTTATCACTGATTGCCGCCGCGGCCATCGGCCTGCTCTGGTGGGAGCTGGATTCATCGCGCGCATTCTGGATTGTCCTCGCCATGCTCGTTGCGACCTGCCCGTGCGCGCTGTCGCTGGCGACACCGACCGCGCTCACCGCAGCCACCGGGACATTGCACAAACTCGGTTTGCTGCTGACCCGTGGTCACGTGCTGGAAGGCTTGAATCAAATCGACACGGTGATCTTCGACAAGACCGGCACCCTCACCGAAGGCCGACTGGTGCTGCGCTCGATTCGCCCGCTCGGCGCGCGCGACAGCGATGAATGCCTGAGCCTTGCCGCCGCACTGGAAAACCGTTCGGAACACCCGATTGCCCGCGCCTTCGGCCGTGCGCCGCTGGCCGCGGAAGAAGTCCACAGCACACCGGGGCTTGGCCTCGAAGGCTTGGTGGGCGGACAGCGTTTGCGCATCGGCCAGGCAGAATTTGTCTGCGCCCTCAGCGGTGCGAACGTGCCCGGCATGCCGAACGAGGCCGGCCAATGGTTGCTGCTCGGCGACACTCAAGGGCCACTGGCGTGGTTCGTTCTCGACGACCGCTTGCGTGACGACGCCCCCGCGCTGCTCGTCGCGTGCAAGGCACGTGGCTGGCGTACGCTGCTGTTGTCCGGCGACAGCTCGCCAATGGTCGCCAGTGTAGCGGCGGAATTGGGCATTGATGAAGCTCGTGGCGGTTTGCGCCCGGACGACAAACTGCAAGTCCTGCAACAGCTGCACCGGGAAGGTCGCAAAGTGCTGATGCTCGGCGATGGCGTCAATGACGTGCCGGTACTCGCTGCGGCCGACATCAGTGTGGCCATGGGGTCGGCCACCGATCTGGCGAAAACCAGTGCCGATGCGGTGTTGCTGTCCAACCGCCTCGACGCCTTGGTCCAAGCCTTCACGCTCGCGCGGCGGACCCGTCGGGTAATCATCGAGAACCTGCTGTGGGCGGCGCTGTACAATGGCCTCATGTTGCCGTTCGCCGCCCTCGGCTGGATCACGCCGGTGTGGGCCGCCGTTGGTATGTCGATCAGTTCATTGACCGTGGTGCTCAATGCCCTGCGCCTGACTCGTCTGCCGAGTCCGCCGCCCGCCAGCACCCGATCGCACACCCGCCCGCTGCCGGCCTGAGCCGCGCGGGCACCTGGAGTACAGATGCCAGCTCTCTACGTGATGATCCCGGCCGCCCTGCTGATCGTGGCCATCGCCGTTTACATCTTTTTCTGGGCGGTGGACAGCGGTCAGTACGACGACCTCGACGGACCGGCGCACAGCATCCTGTTCGATGATCAGGATCCGAACCACACCGCCGCCGTGGACGAAGCCAACCCCGACAAACCGGACGACAAGGCCCCACCTCATGCTTGAACTGGCGCCCTTGCTGGTATCGGCATTGATCCTCGGCCTGCTCGGTGGCGGTCATTGCCTGGGCATGTGCGGCGGTTTGATGGGCGCGCTGACCCTGGCGATTCCCAAGGAACAGCGCAGCCGGCGTTTCCGCTTGTTGCTGGCGTATAACCTTGGGCGGATTCTCAGTTATGCCACGGCTGGTTTGTTGATCGGTCTGGCCGGATGGGCTGTCGCCAACAGTCCGGCCGCGCTGTTCATGCGCGTGCTGGCTGGATTGCTACTGATCGCCATGGGTTTGTATCTGGCCGGATGGTGGAGCGGGCTGACGCGCATTGAAAGTTTGGGGCGCGGGCTGTGGCACTACATTCAGCCGGTGGCCAATCGCTTGTTGCCAGTATCGAGTCTGCCCCGCGCATTGCTGCTTGGCGCATTGTGGGGCTGGCTGCCGTGCGGGCTGGTTTACAGCACGTTGCTGTGGTCGGCGAGTCAGGGCAATGCGCTGGACAGTGCGTTGTTGATGCTCGCGTTTGGCCTCGGCACCTGGCCGGTGCTACTCGCCACGGGCCTCGCGGCAGAACGCGTGACTGCCATTTTGCGCAAACGCAGCGTGCGCATGGCGGGTGGATTGCTGGTAATTCTGTTTGGCATCTGGACATTGCCGGGGCCGCATCAGCATTGGTTGATGGGCCATTAGATCGGCGGCGCAGCCTGCTCGCGAAGAGGCCCGCACTAACACCACACCTCTCCCCGTTGATGCAAATCAACAGCGCCACCACCGCCCCCCGATAGACTCGCTCACACTGCCAGCCTATCCGGGGGAATGCCCGCATGCTCGACGCCATTCGTTGGGACTCTGATCTGATCCACCGCTACGACCTGGCGGGGCCGCGCTACACCTCGTATCCGACGGCCGTGCAATTTCACAGTCAGGTCGGCACCTTCGACCTGTTTCATGCCCTGCGCGACAGCCGCAAGGCCCTGCGCCCGTTGTCGTTGTATGTGCATGTGCCGTTCTGCGCGAACATTTGCTACTACTGCGCCTGCAACAAAGTCATCACCAAGGATCGTGGTCGCGCCCTGCCCTACCTGCAGCGGCTGGAGCAGGAAATCCAGTTGATCGCCTGCCACCTCGACCCGGCGCAGAAGGTCGAACAACTGCACTTCGGTGGCGGCACGCCGACCTTTCTCAGCCACGACGAGCTGCGCCAGTTGATGGCGCACCTGCGCAAGCATTTCAATCTGCTGGAGGACGACTCCGGCGATTACGGCATCGAGATCGACCCGCGCGAAGCCGACTGGTCGACCATGGGCCTGCTGCGCGAACTGGGTTTCAACCGGGTCAGCATCGGCCTGCAAGACCTTGATCCGGCGGTGCAGCGCGCGGTCAATCGCCTGCAAAGTCTGGAAGAAACCCGCGCGGTGATCGATGCCGCGCGTACCCTGCAGTTCCGCTCGATCAATATCGACTTGATCTACGGCTTGCCCAAACAGACCCCGGAAAATTTCGCCCACACCGTTGAAGAAGTCATCAGCCTGCAACCGGACCGGCTCTCGGTGTTCAACTATGCGCACCTGCCCGAGCGTTTCATGCCGCAGCGACGGATCAATGGCAATGAGTTACCGGCGCCCGCGCAGAAACTGGAAATGCTCGAACACACCATCGAACAGCTCACCGCCGCCGGCTATCGCTACATCGGCATGGATCACTTCGCCCTGCCCGATGACGAGTTGGCGATTGCTCAGGAAGAAGAAACCCTGCAACGCAACTTCCAGGGTTACACCACTCACGGCCATTGCGACCTGATCGGGTTGGGCGTTTCGGCTATCAGCCAGATCGGCGACCTGTATTGCCAGAACAGCAGCGATCTCAACGAGTACCAGAACACCCTCGCCGCCGCACAACTCGCGACCAGCCGGGGCCTGGTGTGTAACGCCGATGATCGCTTGCGCCGAGCGGTGATTCAGCAACTGATCTGCAATTTCAGCCTGGAATTCGCCGCGATCGAGCAGCAGTTCAACATCGATTTTCAGGGCTATTTCGGCGCGCTGTGGCCGCAGTTGCAAGGCATGGCCAGTGATGGCCTGATCGCGCTGGATCGCGAGCGGATCGCCGTGTTGCCGGCGGGTCGTCTGCTGGTGCGCTCGGTGTGCATGGTGTTCGATGCCTACCTGGAACAGCAGAACCGCCAGCGTTTTTCGCGGGTGATTTAGTTTTTCGTCAACAACGAACCGACGCTCAGGTTCTGATCCGCGGTCAACCCGGACTGCCCGACCACTTTGGACAAAGCCAGATTGGCCGTGATCAGGCCGGTATTCAACGCGGCGATAGCGCCTCGCAGCGCGGCAGCCTTGATGATTTTTTCTTCGTTGGAAAGGCGCTTGTCGGCCATGACCGCTTCGATGAGTGCCTTTTTCTCGGCAATCTGTTTTTGCAGTTTGCGGATCATCTTCAGCAATTGCTGGATGTTCTCGGGCAGGCCACTGTTCTCGATGTCGCTGTTTTCGCCACCGGCACTGGCGGATTTTGCAATCGATGCACCGGACAGCGACACTTTGACGCCCTCGACCAAGGTCGGGGTTGCCTCATCGGACGAACCTGGGTTGTGTGCATTGCCGGACGCAACTTTAAACGCTTCCGGCGTTGCCGCAACGTCGCTGCTAGCGGGGCCCAGCGTACCAATGGCGGCCATCGAATCGTTCCTTGTATGCACTTTGATACCTGTTTATCGGCTGCTGGCCCTGTGGCTTTATGGCTGTAGGGCAAAGTCGCCCCAGACTGGCCTGAATGTCCTCCCGTGAGTTACCCTTACGGCTTATGTGTGTTTTCCCACAAGGATCCAAGAAATGTCCGAGCCAGTTAAACTGCGCGCTCACAACCAGGCCCATTGCAAGGATTGCAGCCTGGCCCCTCTCTGCCTGCCACTTTCTCTGAATCTGGAAGACATGGATGCGCTGGACGAAATCGTTAAACGCGGCCGCCCGCTGAAAAAGGGCGAGTTCCTGTTCCGCCAGGGCGACACGTTCGATTCCGTTTATGCAGTACGCTCCGGCGCCCTGAAGACCTTCAGCCTCAGCGACAGCGGCGAAGAGCAGTTGACGGGTTTCCACCTGCCGAGCGAACTGGTCGGCCTGTCCGGCATGGACACCGAGAAACACCCGGTCTCCGCCCAAGCACTGGAAACCACTTCGGTCTGCGAAATCCCTTTTGAACGTCTCGACGAACTGGCCCTGCAACTGCCGCAGCTACGCCGCCAGTTGATGCGCGTCATGAGCCGGGAAATCCGCGACGACCAGCAAATGATGTTGCTGCTGTCGAAAAAAACCGCCGACGAGCGCATCGCTACCTTCCTGGTCAACCTCTCGGCCCGCTTCCGCGCTCGCGGATTTTCGGCCAACCAGTTCCGCCTGAGCATGTCGCGCAATGAAATCGGTAACTACCTCGGTCTGGCGGTGGAAACCGTGTCCCGGGTCTTCACCCGTTTTCAGCAGAACGAACTGATCGCCGCCGAGGGCAAAGAGATTCACATCCTCGACCCGATCCAGCTCTGCGCGCTGGCCGGTGGCTCGATCGAAGGCTGATCTCGATCCGCGGTTGAGCGAAGCGTTTCAGCCGCGGGTATACTGCGCCGTTTGCAGCCTTGCCAGGACACCTCGACGATGGTCTTCGACTCCTTCGACATCAAATCGCTTATCCGCCCTGTGATCGACTTCCCGAAACCGGGCGTGATCTTTCGCGACATCACCCCGCTGTTTCAGTCGCCGACGGCTCTGCGCCTGGTGATGGACAGTTTCGCCCACCGCTACGTCGAAGCTGATTTCACCCACATCGGCGCGATGGATGCCCGTGGCTTCCTGATCGGCTCGGTGTTGGCCTATCAGTTGAACAAGCCGCTGGTGCTGTTCCGCAAGCAAGGCAAACTGCCGGCGGACGTACTGGCCGAAGGTTACGCAACCGAGTACGGCGAAGCGTTCCTGGAAGTGCACGCCGACAGCCTGTGTGAAGGCGATTCGGTGGTGATGTTCGATGATTTGATTGCCACGGGCGGGACGTTGATCGCAGCAGCCAACCTGATTCGCCGCATGGGCGCGCGGGTGCATGAGGCGGCGGCGATTATTGATTTGCCGGAGCTGGGTGGTTCGCAGCGTCTTGAGGACATGGGCATTCCTAGCTTCTGCCTGACGCAGTTTGCCCTGACTGATAAATAAGTAGCGCCCTCCCGGACGCTTTCGCGAGCAAGCTCGCTCCCACAAGGGAACGCATTCCAACTGTGGGAGCGAGCTTGCTCGCGAAGGGTCCGGCAGCCTCACGCCGAAACCTAAAGCCCCATCTGCTTGCTAATGATCTCGTTCATCACTTCCCGCGTCCCGCCGCCAATCGACAGAATGCGGTTATCCCGATACAGCCGCTCCACCAGACTTTCGCGCATATAACCCAGCCCACCAAGAATCTGCACTGCCTCGGTGGTGATCCGGTCCGAGGTGTCCGTGGCAAAGTTCTTCGCCATGGAGATTTCCTTGATCACACTCTGCCCCGCCGCCATCTTCGCCGCTTGCCGGTAAGTAAATTCGCGTGAGACTTCCAGCGCAGTCGCCATTTCGGCGAGGCGATGCTTGATCACCTGAAATTTGCCGATCGGCTTGCCAAACGCCTCGCGCTCGCGCGCCCACTTCAGGCTTTGCTCCAGCGCAAGCTGTGAGGTCATGTTGGCCATCAGCGCCAACGCCAGCCGTTCGCTCTGGAAGTTGCCCATGATGCAGGCGAAGCCCATGTTCTCGGCGCCGATCAGGTTTTCTGCAGGCACGCGGCAATCGTCGAAGAACAACTCAGCCGTGTCCGACGCCCACCAACCCATTTTTTTCAACTGACGGCCAACGGTGAAGCCCGGCGTACCCTTCTCGATCAGCAGCAGACTGATGCCGCCAAACCCCGGCGCACCGGTGCGTACCGCGACGGTGTAGAAATCGGCGCGCACGCCACTGGTGATAAAGGTTTTACTGCCGCTGACGCGATAGACATCGCCGTCACGCACCGCGCGGGTTTGCAGGTTGGCGACGTCGGAGCCACCGCCGGGTTCGGTGACGGCCAGCGCGCTGATCCTTTCGCCGCTGAGCACTTGCGGTACAACGCGATCTCGCACTTCGGGGCGCGCCCATTTGACGATCGGTGGCAGGCCGATATCCAGCGACCCCAGCCCCGCTACCAGGCCGCCAGAGCCGCAGCGCATCAACTCCTCACTGGCGGCGACCTTGGCGAACAGATCGCCTGCATGGCTGCCTCCAAGCGTTTCCGGATAACCGATGCCGAGGATGCCTGCCGCGCCAGCCTTCCGGTACAGCTCGCGGGGGAAACTTTCGGCTTCTTCCCACTGATCGATGTCCGGCAGGATCTCGCGTTCTACGAAACGTCTGACGCTGTCGCGGACCAATTGGTGGCTGGGGTCGAAGTATTCCTGAAAGGCAGGCATGGGCGAGCTCCACGGAAGGGTTCGCCGAACTTAACCGAGCGCTTGCTTGGTTTACAAGATGCAGAAGATCAAAAGATCGCAGCCTTCGGCAGCTCCTACATTGGAAATACGCGTTTCCATGTAGGAGCTGCCGAAGGCTGCGATCTTTTGATTTTTATCAGAGAGAGATGGGTTTACGCCCGGCAAACGAATGCGCCAGCGTGCCGCCATCGACCAGCTCAAGTTCACCACCCAACGGCACGCCGTGGGCAATGCGAGAGGCGATCAGGCCTTTGTTGCTCAACAGTTGAGCAATGTAATGCGCCGTCGCTTCACCTTCCACGGTCGGGTTGGTCGCGAGGATGACTTCGGTAAACGTGCCCGCCTCTTCGATCCGCGTCATCAACTGCGGAATGCCGATCGCCTCAGGCCCCAGGCCATCGAGCGGCGACAAATGCCCCTTGAGCACAAAGTAGCGGCCACGGAAACCGGTCTGCTCGACCGCATACACATCCATCGGCCCTTCCACCACGCACAGCAACGTGTCGTCACGGCGGGTATCGGCGCATTGCGGGCACAGATCGTCTTCGGTCAGCGTGCGGCACTGACGGCAGTGACCGACCCCTTCCATGGCCTGGCTGAGGGCCTGGGCCAGGCGCAAGCCGCCGCTGCGGTCACGCTCGAGCATCTGCAACGCCATGCGCTGGGCGGTTTTCTGCCCCACGCCCGGCAAAGTGCGCAAGGCGTCGATCAGTTGGCGAATCAAAGGGCTGAAGCTCATGGGTAAAAAGTCCGACAAAACAACGAGACGCGGTTTATACCCGCGCCTCTGGCCAGCGTCAAATACTCAGTCCTGGGCGACCTTCACTACCAGTTTGCCGAAGTTGCGCCCCTCGAGCAGACCGATAAACGCCTCGGGCGCCTGCTCGAGGCCTTCGACCACGTCCTCGCGGAATTTCACCTTGCCATCGCGTACCCACGGCACCATGTGGCTGATGAACTCCGGCTGACGATCACCGTAGTCGTCGAACACGATGAAGCCCTGAATGCGCACGCGCTTGGTCAGCAGCGTGCGTTGCAGCATCGGCAGGCGATCCGGGCCTTTTGGCGTTTCGGAGGCGTTGTATCCGGCGATCAGGCCGCACAGCGGAATGCGCGCCTTGGGGTTGAGCAACGGCACCACGGCATCGAACACATGACCACCGACGTTCTCGTAATAGATGTCGATGCCATCGGGGCAGGCCTTGGCCAATTGCTCGGCAAAATCGGGCGCCTTGTGATCGATGCAGGCATCGAAACCCAACTCTTCGACCACGTACTTGCACTTATCAGCACCGCCGGCCACGCCGACCGAGCGCATGCCTTTGATCTTTGCCACCTGGCCGACCACCGAGCCCACCGCGCCGGAAGCCGCAGCGACGACTAGCGTATCGCCTTCTTTAGGCTGACCGATGTCCATCAAGCCCATGTACGCGGTCATGCCGGGCATGCCCAACACACCCAGCGCCATCGACGGGCTCGGCAACCCGGCCGGGATCGGCATGATGTCACGGCCATCGCTGATGCTGTGGCTCTGCCAACCGGTCGCGCCGACCACCAGATCGCCTTTATGGAATTTCGGATGACGTGAATCCTCGACACGGCTGACCGCGCCGCCGGTCATCACTTCACCGATTTGTACCGGCGCGGCGTAGGACGGTGCGTCGCTCATGCGCCCGCGCATGTAGGGATCGAGGGACAGGTACAGGGTTTTCAACAATACCTGACCGTCCTGCAGATCCGGCAAGGCTTCGCGTTCGAGGCGGAAGTTTTCCGGGGTCGGCGCGCCAACCGGACGCGAGGCGAGGACGAAGCGTTGGTTGAGCGTGAGAGAGTCGGACATGTCAGCGTCTCCTGTGAAGGGTTAATTCAGCGGGTATAGGGAGCAGACCGTTGAGGCTTTTGCACGTTCGATGTTTATTCAGTTGGCCGGGATTGATCGTTCCCATGCTCCGCGTGGGAATGCCGCAACGGACGCTCCGCGTTCGGCTCTGGACTTGGAACACGGAGCGTCCCGGGCTGCATTCCCACGCAGAGCGTGGGAACGATCGGCCAGAAACAAAAATGCCAGGCGCAATGCCTGGCATTTTGTGTAGCTCATCTGCCGCCGGTTGGCGAATCAGAATGGCAGTTTCATACCGGCTGGCAGGTTCATGCCAGCGGTCATGTTGCCCATTTTGTCCTGGCTGTTCTTTTCGATCTTGCGCACTGCGTCGTTGACGGCGGAGGCGATGACCGCTTCCAGCATTTCTTTGTCATCTTCGCTCATGCCTTCAACCAGGCTTGGGTCGATGCTCACGCTTTTGACGTCGTGGCGACCGGTCATCACCACGGTGACCATATCGCCGCCGGCCTTACCGGTGACTTCGGCGTTGGCCAGTTCTTCCTGCATCTTGGCCATTTTTTCCTGCATCTGCTGTGCCTGCTTCATCAGGCCGGCCATGCCACCTTTCATCATGGGAATCACCTCAAAAGTACTTGGATCAAAACAGCGCCCGGCCAGCGAGGCCGGGCACCTTCAGTTATTAGCCTTGGGCGACCAAGGCATCGACAGGTTCAATAGTATCGTGTCGCACCACCGCGCCGAACTGCTGAACCATCTGCTGGATGAACGGATCGCCATGGATTGACTCCTCCGCCTCGCGCTGACGGTTGGCGCGCCGACGGGACGCGGCCTGGGCCGGGGTTTCCTGCTCGGGCTTGATCAGCTCGATGGTCAGGCTCAATGTGCGACCGTGGAACTGGTTCAGCGCATCGTTGAGACGACGCTGCTGCGTGGCGTTGAACAGTGCGCTGTGCGCCGGGTCGAGGTGCATCAGCCAATGGTCGCCATCGACGGCGATCAATGTGCAGTTGGCGGCGATGCTGCCGGTCATGCCGGAGATCGGCAGTTTCGGGAACAGTTCCAGCCACTGCAACGCCAGACCTGTGGCCGGTGCCGCAGCCGGTTCTGGCTCGGGCTCCGGGGCAGGCTCGGCGGCGTGCTCACTGGCCAGTTCGTCGAGGTAGCTGTAGGCCGAATCGATGTCCGGCTCGATGTAATCCTCATCCAGCGGCGGCTCGTCGTCCAGGTCCATGCCCGGGGTGGCGGCATCGACGTCAGCGACCGACGGTTCGGGAATCGGCGCGGCGGCCCACTCAGGCGCCTCCGGAACGACGCTGTCCGGGGTCGGCAGCGGCATCGGCGGCAACTCGGGTTGCTCGGCGGTGGTTTCCAGCACTGGTTCGACGGCGGGTTGCTGCGCAGGCTCGGGTTCAGCCTCGGGCTCTACCGGGTCATTCCACGGCAGGTCGACGACGGCTTCGGCGACGACCGGCGCGGGTTCAGGTTCTGCCGCAGCAACGGGCGCAACCGGCGCAGGCTCGGGAGTCGGTGCCGGGATCGCAACAGGTGCCGGCGCTGGAGCTGGATCCGGCACTGGAGCCGGCGCAACAGCAGCAGCGACTACCGGCGCTGGTTTAGGCGCGGCAGCCACGGAGTTTGCGGAATCAACTGTGGCCTGGCTGATCCCCACTGGCTTTAGCGGTTGCCTCGGTGCGTCTGCGGTATCTGCCGGCCGGAAGGCCAGCATCCGCAGCAGGACCATTTCGAAGCCACCACGCGGGTCCGGCGCCAGCGGTAAATCGCGGCGGCCGATCAGGCCCATCTGGTAATAGAACTGCACGTCTTCGGCCGGCAAGGCCTGCGCCAGTGCCAACACGCGATCGCGGTCGCCATGGCCATTGTCGACGCCTTCCGGCAACGCCTGAGCGATGGCCACGCGGTGCAGCACATTAAGAATTTCCGAGAGCACGCCATTCCAGTCCGGGCCTTGTTCGGCCAGGTGACGCACGGCTTCGAGCAACGCTTTGGCGTCGCCTTCGATCAACGAATGCAGGACGTCATAGACCTGACCGTGATCCAGCGTGCCGAGCATCGCTCGCACGTCGGTAGCGAGAACCTTGCCTTCACCGAAAGCAATCGCCTGATCGGTGAGGCTCATGGCGTCACGCATCGAACCGTCAGCGGCGCGACCGAGCAACCACAGGGCATCGTCTTCAAACGGCACGTTTTCGGCAGTGAGAACGTGGGTCAAATGCTCGACCACACGCTCCGGCGTCATGTTCTTCAGCGAGAACTGCAGGCAGCGCGACAAAATCGTTGCCGGAAGTTTCTGCGGATCAGTGGTCGCCAGGATGAACTTAACGTACGGCGGCGGCTCTTCGAGGGTTTTCAGCAGCGCATTGAAGGAATGGCTGGAGAGCATGTGCACTTCGTCGATCAGGTAGACCTTGAAGCGCCCACGGCTTGGCGCGTACTGCACGTTGTCGAGCAGTTCGCGGGTGTCTTCGACCTTGGTGCGGCTCGCGGCGTCGATCTCGATCAGGTCGACGAAGCGCCCCTCATCGATTTCACGGCACACCGAACACTCGCCGCACGGGCTGGAAGTGATACCTGTCTCACAGTTCAGGCATTTGGCAATGATCCGCGCAATCGTGGTTTTACCCACCCCGCGCGTACCGGTGAACAGGTACGCGTGGTGCAGCCGCTGGCTGTCCAAGGCATTGATCAGAGCTTTGAGCACATGGGTCTGGCCGACCATTTCGCGGAACGAGCGCGGACGCCATTTACGTGCAAGAACCTGATAACTCATCGAAAACCGTCGCAGCGAAGGAAGCAGAAGCGGCTAATGCTAGCGGAGCAAGGGCAAAATTGCATCCGGTGTCCTCGTCTAATATGGCTAAGCTGCATGAGCAGAGGCTTTTATCGGCTCGGGATCGGGAATTACCGGAGCGTTTATGCGGTGGGCCTTAGGGGCGTTGCTGGGAATCAGCCTGAACGTGACGGCAGCGGAAAACCCGTTGCGCTTCGCCATGCCCGACAGCTGGGCAATGCCGATGGTGCAACTCGAACGCGGCCGACCGACCCAAGGCATTCTCTACGACCTGATGCTCAGCCTGGCCACGCAGGTCGGTGTACCGGCCGAGTTTCACGTCCTGCCCCGCGCCCGCGTGCAGAGCGCGATGGAACACGGCGAGATCGACGTGCGCTGCTATGCCGCACAGTCGTGGTTGCCGAATCAGTCGGGGGACTACATCTGGAGTCTGCCGTTGTTCTTCCAGCGCGATCTGCTGATCAGCCGCAAGGATCAACCGGCCAGTGTCGTCCCCGCGCATTTACCCCGCCAATCCATCGGCACCGTTCTGGGCTACACCTACCCTACCCTGCAACCGCTGTTTGATGCGGATCGGCTGCAACGTGAAGATGCGCGCAATCAGGAGCAGGTGCTGGAGAAACTGCTGGCCGGGCGTTATCGCTATGCAGTGAGCAATCAGTGGACGCTGGACTGGTTTAACCAGCGCCTGCTCCCTGAGCAACAGTTGCAGGGGGTGGCGGTTTTACAGGAGCAGAAGGTCGGTTGTTACGTGAGGAATGATCCGAAGGTGCCGGTGCAGCGCATTTTGCGCACGTTGCTGCGGATGAAGATGTCGGGGGAGATTGATGAAATTATCCGACTGTATACCGGCAGCTCGGAACCAGGTTCCTAACCCACTAAATGAAAAAAGGGACTCATGCATGAGTCCCTTGTTCAAACCAACTGGCAATTAAAGCAGAGCGCAAGAACCAGACATCGGGATCTTCGCTACATCACCCTTGCCTACACACAATAGTGTGACTTTCGCTCCCTTCTTCAGCGAAGCCAATGAATTGGCATCACTCTTTTCGAAAGAAAACTGCGGCTCCATGAACTGATTCACACCACCACGCAATGTGAGGTATGGATTACCCATGAAGTCAGTATTGATGTCTGTGACAGTACCCGACACCTTGAATTTTTTATCTTTAAACTTCTGATCGGCAGCCACGGTGTTCTCGTTGTAAGCAACAGCGATATCACGTGCAGTCACAGCCGGTGTGGCAGCCAATTCCTGCTTTGCTTTTTCAAGCTCTGCTTCTGCATGTACTTTTTTCGCGTCGGCGAGCGCCACTGCTTCCGCTTGTTTCTGCTCCGGAGACTTCATCGCATTGCTGATGAAGCCGATAACAAAAAGTACACCTATGATAATGCCGACCCATTTAAACAGTTTTTTCACGCCTTTCTTCCTCTGATAGTTGAGTTTTCCGTTACCGCGTCATGCCCGATTGCCGGTGCTGCCTGACGATTTCAAACGAACCGATTCTCTAGAATCGGTTCGTTTGATGCAAGGCCAGTTGCCATCATTGGTGCCAAAAGCATTGAGCCGTGCTAGGGCTTGGCCAAATCCCACTGGCACTGCTTCAGCCGATCCACGTCGGTGCCACTATCTTTTCGCATATCAATGTTGCCGTCCGCGTCAAGATAGATATCCGTGTTAGGCCATTTGGGCGTGATGCTGATGCAATGATTACGTCCGCCTTCTTTACTCCACCACGAAAACTCCATGAAGAATTCGTCGTCTGGAAGGAAGAAACCATTGTCCATCGCCCCGCCACCAGGACGCATGCCGCCTTTGTAAATACGATCTTGCACATTCCAGATATACCGGAACTCATTTTGTCCTGCTTTAGAGTAATGAACGTTCACCGTCGGCAAAGCGATGTCCCAGTGAGTGATAGCGAAATACACAACAGGTATCCACAGCACTCTTATCAACCATGTCCGACGCTTACTGACAGTTGTGGGCACGGATTCCATCTCCCCAACTCTCCGGTGGTACGGCAACAACTTCATCCATGATCATCTTCGCGGTCACTCCGCCTGCGGGATACTGTTCGGCGAGCTTAATCCCGATTTGAATCGATACCCTATCGGCAACATCATCCCACGATCGCGGCGCATACCATGGGCTTGCCGTAGTGTGTGGGCCGGGGCACTCTCCTCTCTTCAGGCTTGCTCAGCTCGCCAGCTTTGGTGGCTGCGTCGGACAACAGCTGCGCAACGCCAGCTCCATCCAGTAGCTCGCTCTCGGACATGCCTGCTATGACTCCGACATACCCATAATGGATGTTCGACCAGATATCGTAGAAGTAATCGTAGGCCCCCTGCTTGTGGTAAACACCTACAAAGAGCTTGCGAAGCTTAGGCTTATGATCCCAATCCATTCTCGGGCCGACTTTATTGGCCCAGATTGCCCACGCCGCAGCGATGTCCATGTAATTGCCAAGGAGCCGGCTAGCTGGCCCACCCACTCCCTTTAACAGTGAAGGCTTCCTGTCTGGCGAAGCAGGATCATAGCGGTAGAGCTTTTGCATCGATGAAACTTCTGGACTCAGGATATTTCGATTCATCTCACCTGCAATGTAGTCAGCCAGAGGCTCCATTTGGTCAGGATGGTTACACGCGGCAGGTTGTACTTTATCCACATTCTGTTCTGGTTTCGGAGTGCCAGGATCTACGAGCGCGTTGGCGGCAACAGCCTTTTCTTTCAGTTGCGGATCAGCGAGAAGCGTGGCCATCTTCTCTTCGTCAACCGTCCCATTGGGGCGAATCGCTCCAAGCGCCATGAAGTTGATGATGGTTGCCCCTCCAGCTCCCCCCATGACAAAACCACCACCAACATCACCTGATCCGCTAATGATCGTTCCTCCATGACTTGTAGGGCTTCCTAAATGAGCCATGGGGCGACCATTGACCAGAATCGAGGGAAAACCCGTGGTGATGACCGCGCCGCATCCGCAAGTGTCACCAACACGGGCAGATCCCATGAAGTTGATATTGGTATCAGAAGAAGCAGATGCGATTGGGGTTGTACCATGCCCCGGTAATGGGCAGACATGCTTGTCTCCCAATCGAGCTGAGGAAATCATTCGTCGTCCTTGTGTCGAGCATCAAACCTCCGTCATTGGAGGCGAAAGCGTTTTGAAGCGCCGCGAGAATACCGCACACATCGGCGGGTGGCCTTTAGGAAAATTCCGAATAGGGGCAAGAATTGCCTGAGATCGCATTTTCAACTTCTGTAGATGCAAGCCTGTTCAGGAGTCTCACCAACAAAGGGATTTGTGTCGGCCTGGCAAATCGCAGACACAAAAAAACCGCAGTGGGCGAAACCCATGCAGTTCTGTTTGAAGCGTTCGATTGTTCGTTAAGGTGGTAACCCCACCAGCCACACCCCGGCACACAATGTTCCCGCTGTGGCTGCTGCCTTCCGGCTCTGACCAGGTTCACGGGTAATCGTTGCGGGGGGACCGATGGGGTCACCATAACGACGCTTGCCTGTCGGCGAGCCGCGCCATTGTACCTATCTGAGACGAAGTTACAACCGTTGGTTGCAGATTAAAAATATGAACGGGTTCAAGGACATAAAGATCGCAGCCTGCGGCAGCGCCTACAGGGCCAGAACTTCATCCGCCCTGCCGCCCGCCTGCTGGATCACCAGATGAATGAAGTGCAGTTTGGCAATCGCTGGCGCCGGCAGCACGAACGGGTAGAAATCCGGCTGGCCCATGCTCCGTGACAGCTCATTGAGCATGCCCGCCAGTTCGATCCACGCGTTGACGAATGACAGGAACGCCTCGCCGCCGGGATGCTCCGGGTCGTACAGCGTGCTGGTCGGAAACGGTTGATAGTCGAAATCCATTTCCCGCGCGCTCATGCCAAAACCCAGTGCCGTGTCCACTGCGTCCATCATATGCAGGTAGTGCGCCCAGGTTTCCGCCCAGTCTTCCCACGGGTGCATGGTCGCGTAGGCGCTGACGTAGTACCGCGGCCAGTCCAGCGGTGCGCCCTGTTGATAGTGACGATCAAGCGCTTCGGCGTAACTGGCGCGTTCGTCACCGAACAGGCTGCGGAATGAATCGAGCCAGGGGCCGTTGGCGATCAGCCGATCCCAGTAGTAATGCCCGACCTCATGACGAAAATGCCCGAGCAGTGTGCGGTAGGGTTCATGCATCGCCGCCCTCACCTGCTCGCGGTGGGCGTCGTCGGCTTCTTTGATGTCGAGGGTGATCAGGCCATTGGCGTGGCCGGTCATCGGCGCGTTGCCTTCGAGGTCGACGCCGATGAAGTCGAAGGCCAGCCCAGTGTCTTCATCCACGGTTTTCGGGATGACTTGCAGGCCGAGGGTGATCAGTTGCGCAACGAGGCGACGCTTGGCGATTTCGACTTTGCGCCAACGCTCAGGGTTGTCCGGGGCGGACAGGTCGGGGATGGTGCGGTTGAGGCTGCAGGCGATGCACAGGCTGTCGTGATCGTTGGCCGGCAGCAGCCAGTTGCACGCGGCGGCTGTGTCGAGGTTGGCGCAGCGGCGGAACAGGCCGGCCTCGGGGTCGGCATCGAGCGTCCAGGTGCCCTCATACGGCCCCGGCTGCAGCGAGGTCAGGCGACTTTCTTCGGCTTGATAACCGAGTAACGCATTACAGGCCAGACACTGGCTGTTGCGAAAGAACAGCGACTGGCCGCAGCGGCACGGCCAGACTTTGCTGTTGCGTGAGGATTCGCCCATGAACGGCGCGATGATGCGGGAACTGAGCTGCTCGAAAAAACGGTGCATGGCGATCTCTCCCTGGGGCTTGCCAAGACTAGATCATTCCCGTGACAACATCGTTCCCGCGCTTTGCTGATCGTTCCAACGCTCTGCGTGGGAATGCATCCAGTGACGCTCTGCGTCACAGCGGACGCGGAGCGTCCGGGGCGGCATTCCCACGCGGGAGCGTGGGAACGATCAATCTTAAACGGCGACGCCGTGAGTTTTGAGGAAGGCGATGAAGGCTTCTTCGTCCATCACCTTCACGCCCAGCTCATTGGCCTTGGTCAGTTTGGAACCAGCGCCGGGGCCTGCGACCACACAATGAGTCTTCGCCGACACGGAACCGGCAACCTTGGCGCCAAGGCTTTCCAAGTGCTCCTTGGCGACATCACGGCTCATCAGCTCAACCTTGCCGGTCAGCACCCAGGTCTCGCCGGACAGCGGCAAGCCCTCAACAACCTTCTTCTCGCTCTGCCAGTGCATGCCGAAATCACGCAGTTGCTTTTCGGATGCCTCAGCCAGTTGCCGGTTCTCAGGCAGCGCAAAAAACTCGCGAACCGAATTCGCCTGTTTCTCCGGCAAGGCCTGACGCATGTCCAGCCAGTCAGCATTCATCACCGCTTCCAGCGAACCGAACTTGTCCGCCAGCTTCTGCGCGCCACCGGGGCCGACCGAGGGAATGTGCAGCTTGTCGAGAAAGCCGCCCAACGTAGTGCTGGCCGCGAACTCGGCGCCCAACTCACCCTGATCCTGAATCTGCAAACCATGGCCGAGCAACTCGATGATCACCTGCTGGTTATGCGCATCTTCAAAGAAGCTGTGAATCTCGTGCGCCACTTCCAGCCCCACATCCGGCAGATACGTCAGCACTTGCGGCAATGCCTGCTGCACGCGCTCCAACGAACCCAGCGAGCGCGCCAGCACTTTGGCGGTCTCCTCGCCTACATCGGGAATGCCCAGCGCATAGATGAAGCGCGCCAGCCCCGGTTTCTTGCTGTCTTCAATGGCCGCGAGCAGCTTGTTGCTGGACACCTCGGCAAAGCCTTCCAGATCGACGATGTCGTCGAACTTCAGCGCATACAGATCGGCCGGTGAACTGACCAAACCTTCGTCGACCAATTGCTCCACGCTCTTGTCGCCCAAGCCTTCGATATCCATCGCCCGACGCGAGACGAAATGAATGATCGCCTGCTTCAGTTGCGCGCCACAGGCCAGTCGGCCCACGCAGCGATACACCGCGCCTTCGCTGACGGTTTCCTTGCCTTTGCTGCGCTTGATCAGTTGCGTGCGCTCGACGTGCGAACCGCACACCGGGCAGTTCTCTGGAATCTGCACCGCGCGCGCATTTTCGGGACGGCGATCCATGACCACTTGCACCACCTGCGGAATCACATCACCGGCGCGGCGGATGATCACGGTGTCGCCGATCATCAGGCCCAGACGCGCGACTTCATCCATGTTGTGCAGCGTAGCGTTGGCCACAGTGACGCCCGCCACCTTGACCGGTTTCAGACGCGCCACTGGCGTCACGGCGCCAGTGCGGCCAACCTGGAATTCCACGTCGAGCAACTCGGTGAGCTCTTCCATCGCCGGAAATTTGTGCGCGATCGCCCAACGCGGCTCACGAGCACGGAAGCCCAGTTCACGCTGATCGGCAATGCTGTTGACCTTGAACACCACGCCGTCGATTTCATACGTCAGCGAGTTACGCCGCTCGCCGATATCGCGGTAGTAATCGAGACATTCGCCAATGCCCTTGGCCAGCTTCAGTTCGTGACTGATCGGCATGCCCCACTTCTGCAACTGTTTGAGGTTGCCGATGTGCGTATCGGAAATATCGTGGGAAACCTGGCCGATGCCGTAGCAGCAGAACTCCAGCGGACGGTTGGCGGTGATCTTCGAATCGAGCTGACGCAAGCTGCCGGCGGCGGCGTTGCGCGGGTTGGCGAAAGTCTTGCCGCCGACTTCCAGTTGCGAGGCGTTGAGGCGCTCGAAACCGGCCTTGGACATGAACACTTCACCGCGCACTTCCAGGGTCGCCGGCCAGCCTTCGCCATGCAGTTTCAGGGGAATGTTGCGCACGGTGCGCACGTTGACGCTGATGTCTTCGCCAGTAGTGCCGTCGCCGCGCGTGGCGCCGCGTACCAGCACGCCGTCCTGATAAAGCAGGCTGACCGCCAGACCATCAAGTTTCGGCTCGCAGCTGTACTCCACCGCCGCACCGCCACCGAACAGATCGCCGGCCGGCAGGTCCAGACCTTCGCTCACCCGGCGATCAAATTCGCGCATGTCAGTTTCTTCGAAGGCGTTGCCGAGGCTGAGCATCGGCACTTCGTGACGCACCTGAGTGAATGCGGTCAGCGCCACGCTGCCGACGCGCTGGGTCGGCGAGTCGCTGGTGATCAATTCCGGGTTGGCCGCTTCCAGCGCTTTGAGCTCGTGGAACAACCGGTCGTACTCGGCGTCCGGAATGCTCGGCTCGTCGAGGACGTGGTAACGGTAGTTGTGCTGATCGAGTTCAGCGCGCAGTTCAAGAATGCGGTTTTTGGCGGCGGTCATGGGTGTTCTCTCAAAAAGCAAAAGAGCAGCCGAGGCTGCTCAATCTATATTGCCGACTGCCTCTTGTGCCGAGGCAATCTTTTCAATCAACGCTTCTGGGTCAAGGCGCGACGTTCGAATTCGACGATGCGCTGACGGTAGTGCTCGATGGTCTGCGCGGTCAGGACGCTGCGCTGGTCATCTTTCAGTTCGCCGTTCAATTCCTGCGACAGCTTGCGGGCTGCAGCCACCATCACGTCGAAGGCTTGCTTCGGATGACGCGGGCCTGGCAGGCCGAGGAAGAAGCTTACCGCCGGGGTGCTGAAATGGTCGATGTCGTCCAGATCAAAGATGCCCGGCTTGACCGCGTTAGCCATGGAGAACAGCACTTCACCGTTGCCAGCCATGCTTTCGTGACGGTGGAAAATATCCATCTCGCCGAAACGCAGACCGCTTTCGAGAATGTTCTGCAACAGCGCCGGGCCTTTGAAGCCAGCGGCATCACGGCAGATCACGCTGATGACCAATACTTCTTCAGCTTGCGGCTGATCCTTGTCGGCCATCGCCGGCGCAGGCTTGCTGTCTTCAACGAAATCGTTGTCACGGCTGCTGAAGCTCGGGCCGCCGTCCAGATCCAGATCGAGGTTCAGGTCACCCTGCGCCGGACCGTTGCTGCCACGCTTGCCACGTTTCGAACCGGATTCGCGAGGCTCGCGTGCTTCGCGGGCCGGCATGCTCACCGACGGCAGGTCGTGTTCGTCCAGTTGCGGCTCTTTGTGAGTGTCCAGCACGCGAGCCGGGCCCAACAGCTCAGCGCTGGTGTCCTCGTCCGGCAGGTTGGACAGACTTCGGTCAAGACGGAATTTCAGTTTTCCCTTGCCGCCGCGCATACGGCGCCAGCCATCGAAAAGAATACCGGCTATCACAATGATGCCGATGACGATCAGCCACTCGCGCAGACCGATTTCCATGTAATCCCGTGCCTCTATAAAAAATGCTGAAAAATAAGGGGTTTACATTGTGCAAACCGCTTTAAAACGTGGCGCCAACTCTATGTTCTGACAGGCGTTTTGCCCACGTATACGAAAAATTGACATTAAACTAGCACGACCAAAGACAACTTTACACCGTCTGTCTCATTTGGCTTGCGCGAATATGTCGATTGGCCAGCAAGTCGCAGTTGGTAAAAAAGTCCTACAGACCTGAATTACCTTTTCCGACACCACGCTGACTCAGGCGTCCACCATCGCCATCGCCTCCTCGACATCCACGGCTACCAGTCGCGAACAACCCGGTTCATGCATCGTTACGCCCATCAACTGCTCGGCCATTTCCATGGCGATCTTGTTGTGGGTGATATAGATGAACTGCACGGTCTGCGACATCTCTTTGACCAAGCGTGCGTAGCGTCCAACGTTAGCGTCATCCAGTGGCGCGTCAACCTCATCAAGCATGCAGAACGGCGCCGGGTTCAATTTGAAGATGGCAAAAACCAGTGCCAGTGCGGTCAGGGCTTTCTCCCCGCCGGAGAGCAAATGGATGGTGCTGTTCTTCTTCCCTGGCGGCTGCGCCATGATCGTTACCCCTGTATCGAGTAGATCTTCGCCCGTCAGTTCCAAATACGCGCGCCCGCCACCGAAAACTTTTGGAAAAAGCGCCTGTAAACCGCCATTGATCTGATCAAAGGTATCTTTGAAGCGGTTGCGGGTTTCCTTGTCGATCTTGCGAATAACGTTTTCCAGGGTCTCCAGCGCTTCGACCAGATCGGCGTCCTGGGCATCCAGATAACGTTTACGCTCGGACTGTTGCGTGTATTCATCGATGGCCGCGAGGTTGATCGCACCCAGGCGCTGAATCCGCGCGTTGATGCGTTCGAGTTCTTCTTCGGCTTCGCGTTCACTGGCTTGCGCGGTTAATGTCGCGAGCACGCCGTTAAGATCGTAGCCGTCTTCCAGCAACTGATCCTGCAAAGCCTTGCGGCGCACGGTCAGGGCTTGCCATTCCATGCGTTGCTGTTCGAGCTGGCCGCGAATCAACTGCGATTGCTGCTCGGCCTGAGTCCGGCGCTTTTCCGCGTCGCGCAATTCGCGATCGGCATCTTCCAAAGCGATCTGCGCGGTCTTCAGCTCTTCATCGACGGTCATGCGCTTGTCGAGCAGTTCTTCGAGTTTCAGGCGCAGCTCTTCCAGCGGTGCCTCGCCCTCCTCCAGATTCAGACTCAACTGTTCGCGCTTTTCAGTCAGGCGCTCGGCCTGCATTTCCAGACGCTCCAGCGCCTGACGCGTGGAGTCATGCTGCGCGCGCAACGAGCCAAGACGCACGGCCAATTGATGCGCGTGATCCTTGTGCTGCCGCGCCTCCTGGCGCACGCGGTCAAGGCGCTCGCGCAGGCTGTCGCGCTGGGCCAGCAGCAATTCACGCTGCTCGGTGTCCAGCGCCATGGCATCCAGCGCTTCCTGCAATTGCATGCGCGCTTCGCCGATCTGTTCGTGCTCGAGTTCGCGTTGTTCGCCGAGCTCGACCAGCTCTTCATCGAGACGCGTGCGGCGCAGCGTCAGCTGTTCAGCCTTGGCTTTGCCAGCGGACAGCTGCGCTTTCAATTCACCTTGCTGGCGCGCTTCGTCTTGCAGCAAACGGCGCAAATGTTCGCGGCCGTTTTCCTGCTGACGCTGTTGCGCACGCAGGGTTTGCAGACGGGTTTCCATGGCCTCGACCGTGGCTTCTTTTTCTTCACGTTCGAGGTGCAGCGCTTCGATTTCCTGTCCACGGGCGAGCATGCCGCTTTCCGCTTCGCTGGCCCGGCGCACGCGCAGGAAGTGCCGACCGACCCAGTAACCGTCGCGGCTGATCAGGCTCTCGCCAGCGCTCAACTGTCCGCGCAAGGCCAAGGCCTGCTCAAGGCTGTCGACCGGTTTGACCTGACCGAGCCACGGCGACAGATCGATCTGCGCGTCGACCTTATCGAGCAAGCTGCCGGCGACGCGCACGCCATCGCTGGCCGGGCTGAGCAGGCGCAGATCGCCCTGAGTGAAACCGGATAAATCGAAGCCGCTGAAGTCGTCGACCAGCACCGCTTGCAGGTCGGCGCCGAGCACGGTTTCCACCGCCAGCTCCCAACCGGCCTCGACCTTCAGGCCCTCGGCCAGACGCGGGCGCTCGGCGAGGTTGTGTTCTTTCAGCCATTCGGCAGTGCCGGTGCCCGGGTCGAGCGCGGCTTGCTGCAAGGCTTCAAGGGAAGCCAGGCGACCGTTGAGGCGCTGCAAATCGCCCTGCGCCTGTTGCTGCGCGGTCAGCGCTTGCTGCAACTCCTGACGCAGTTGTTCAAGCTTTTCGACCTGCGCTTCTTCGCTGGTCTGCAAATCTTCGAGGGTCGCTTCGGACTCGGCGAGCTGCTCGTTGAGTTCCATGATCGCCGCGTCTTCCGGGTCAGCCGAGAGCAGCGCGCGCTCTTCACCGAGGCGTTTCTGCCGGTCAGCGAGGCGCTCCATGCTGGTTTCCAGCTGCTGGATGCGCGACTGCTGCACTTCAGCCTGACGGCGCGGTTCGGCGGCGGTCAGGTTGAAGGCGTCCCACTGCTCCTGCCAGCCGTGCATGACCGATTCGGAATCTTCCAGCGCAGCGGCGGCTTCTTCGGCGGCAGCGCTGGTGACTTCCTGCTCAGGGGTGAGCATGTCCAGCTCTTCGCCGAGGGTCAGCAGCAACGTGCGGTCGTGGCCCAGGTGCGATTCGGTTTCGAGGCGTGCGCGCTCGGCTTCTTTCAAGTCGTCCTGCAACTGCCGCAAGCGTTGCTGGCCGTGCTGGATGCTCTGCTCGACGCGGGCGATGTCGCCGCCGACCGAATAGAAGCGCCCCTGCACCAGATTGAAGCGTTCGGACAGGTCATGGTGACCGTCGCGCAGACGTTCGATGGCCGCATCGGCATTGCGCTGCTCAGCGACCAGCGCTTCGAAACTGATTTCCTGGGTGCCGATGATCGACTCGCGCTGGCCGACCTGTTCGTTGAGATCCTGCCAGCGCAGGGCCGACAGTTGCGCCTTGAGCTGGCGCTCTTCGGCTTTGAATTCCTGATACTTCTTCGCCGCTTCGGCCTGGCGGTGCAGGCGCTCGAGCTGACGCTCCAGCTCATCGCGCAGGTCAGTCAGACGCGCAAGGTTTTCGTGGGTGCGACGGATACGGTTTTCTGTCTCGCGCCGACGCTCCTTGTACTTGGAGATGCCAGCGGCTTCTTCGATGAAGTTGCGCAGGTCTTCCGGCTTGGATTCGATCAGCTTGGAGATCATCCCCTGCTCGATGATCGAATAGCTGCGCGGGCCGAGACCGGTGCCGAGGAAAATATCGGTGATGTCGCGACGACGGCATTTGGTGCCGTTGAGGTAATAGGTGGTCTGGCTGTCGCGGGTGACTTTTCGGCGAATCGAAATCTCGGCGTAGGCGGCGTACTCGCCCAGTAGCGTGCCGTCGGAGTTGTCGAAAACCAGCTCGATACTGGCCTGACTCACCGGTTTGCGGCTGGTCGAACCGTTGAAGATGACGTCGGTCATCGACTCGCCACGGAGGTTCTTCGCCGAACTCTCGCCCATCACCCAGCGTACGGCGTCGATGATGTTCGACTTGCCGCAACCGTTCGGCCCGACGACCGCCGCCATGTTACTGGGGAAGTTCACCGTGGTCGGGTCGACGAAGGATTTGAATCCCGCCAGTTTGATGCACTTGAGCCGCACGCTTAGGCAACCGTCAGGGCGGAAACCACCAGATCGCAGCTGCGCTGGGCGTAAGCCGTCAGCACGATGCGGATCTGCGGCAAATCACGGGCGAGCACGGCGGCGAGCAGGCGTTCGAACAGTTCGAGGAACTCGCTCATTGAGGCCTTGCGCTGTTCGAGGGCGAGGAAGTACGCACGGCTCATGGCCGGCTGCAGGTTCTCGACGGTCTCTTGCAGGTACGGATTGTTGGCGAACGGATAGGCGGCGCGCATTACGGCGAAGCTGTCGTCGACGAAGCTGCGGATGTCCTGACGCTCGTAGCTGGCGGTCAGGCGCTGCTGGATCTGCACGAACGGCGCCATGTCCGATTGCACTTGCCAGCCATTGGCCACTGCGTTTCCGAGCAGGATGTATAGCTCACTCATCAACGTGCACAGGCTCTGCACCTTGTGCGGCGTCAGCTCGGTGACGTGCGCACCACGGCGCGGCAGGATCGCGATCAGGTGGCGGCGCTCAAGGATCAGCAAGGCTTCACGGACCGAACCGCGGCTGACATTCAGTGCCAGCGTGACCTTCTGTTCCTGGATGCGCTCTCCCGGCTTCATTTCGCCACGAATGATGCGTTCGGCGAGGTGGTGAGCGATTTGCTCGGCGAGGCTGTCCGGCGCCTTGAACGTCATGGTTGTCCTTCAAACTCTATCGATCTGCACAAGCGGCGCAGTGTAGCGCAAATGCAGGCTCATGGCGGAGTGCCCACTCAGCGGTTTTTGGCACGATTCCCGCAAAAAAGCAGGGGATCCAATGAGGGTCAATACTGAATAGACACGTTGTTGATCGACGAAATGCTTTTTCCTGACCTTTAAGTCAGAAAACCATTGACCGAAAAGTCAGACCTGCTAAATTCGGTTCACGTCGGTTAACAACAATAATGAGTCTGCGAGGCCTTCCGTGATCCAGTTTTTACTTAACCAGGAACTCCGTAGCGAGCACGCCCTGGACCCGAATCTGACTGTGCTCAATTACCTGCGTGAACACGTCGGCAAATCCGGCACCAAAGAAGGTTGCGCCAGCGGTGACTGCGGCGCCTGCACCGTAGTAGTTGGCGAGTTGCAAACGGATGACGCTGGCCGCGAACACATTCGCTATCGCAGCCTCAACTCGTGCCTGACGTTCGTGTCGTCACTACACGGCAAACAACTGATCAGCGTCGAAGACCTCAAACACAAAGGCGAACTGCACAGCGTGCAGAAAGCCATGGTCGAGTGCCACGGCTCGCAGTGCGGTTTCTGCACCCCCGGCTTCGTCATGTCGCTGTTCGCCCTGCAAAAGAACAGCGATGCACCGGATCACGCCAAGGCCCACGAAGCACTGGCCGGCAACCTCTGCCGCTGCACCGGCTACCGGCCTATTCTGGCGGCGGCCGAGCAATCCTGCTGCGGCAAGCAGCCGGATCAGTTCGATGCCCGCGAAGCGGACACAATCGCGCGCCTCAAAGCCATCGCCCCAACCGATATCGGCGAACTCAACAGCGGCGACAAGCGCTGCCTGGTGCCGCTGACCGTCGCTGATCTGGCCGATCTCTACGACGCTTACCCACAAGCGCGCCTGCTCGCTGGCGGTACCGATCTGGCGCTGGAAGTCACCCAATTCCACCGCACCCTGCCGGTGATGATCTACGTCGGCAACGTCGCGGAAATGAAGCGCATCGACACCTTCGAAGACCGCATCGAAATCGGCGCCGCCACCGCCCTCTCCGACTGCTACGAAGCACTGAACGCCGAGTATCCGGACTTCGGCGAACTGCTGCACCGCTTCGCCTCGCTGCAAATCCGCAACCAGGGCACCCTCGGCGGCAACATCGGCAACGCCTCGCCGATCGGTGACTCGCCACCGCTGCTGATCGCCCTCGGCGCGCAGGTCGTGCTGTGCAAAGGCGAAACCCGCCGCACCCTGAACCTGGAAGATTACTTCATCGATTACAAAGTCACGGCCCGTCAGGAAAGTGAATTCATCGAGAAGATCATCGTCCCGCGCGCCAGCGCCGAGCAGCTGTTCCGCGCCTACAAAGTCTCCAAGCGTCTGGACGATGACATCTCCGCCGTCTGCGCCGCGTTCAACCTGCGCGTCGAAAACGGTGTGATCATCGACGCACGCATGGCTTTCGGCGGCATGGCCGCGATCCCGAAACGCGCTGCCCACTGCGAAGCCGCGCTGATTGGTGCGCCGTTCACCAACACGGTGGTCGAACGCGCCTGCGCCGCACTGGCGGAAGATTTCACGCCGCTCTCGGACTTCCGCGCCAGCAAGGAATATCGCCTGCTCAGCGCGCAGAACCTGCTGCGTAAATATTTCATCGAACTGCAAACACCGCACATCGAGACTCGGGTGACCGCTTATGTCTAACCATCACGGCGTAGAAAAAACCCAGGCTGAACTGGCTGAACTGTTCGCCAAGGATCTGACCTCCGGTGTCGGCCGCAGCGTCAAGCACGACAGCGCCGCCAAGCACGTGTCCGGTGAAGCGCAGTACATCGATGATCGCCTGGAATTTCCCAACCAGTTGCACCTGTATGCACGCATGTCGGACCGCGCCCACGCGAAGATCATCAGCATCGACACCTCGCCGTGCTACGCCTTCGAAGGCGTGCGCATCGCCATCACCCACGAAGACGTGCCGGGCCTGAAAGACATCGGCCCGCTGATGCCGGGCGACCCGCTACTGGCCATCGATGACGTGCAGTTCGTCGGTCAACCGGTGCTCGCGGTGGCCGCGAAAGATCTGGAAACCGCGCGCAAAGCCGCGATGGCCGCGATCATCGAATACGAAGATCTCGAACCCGTGCTCGACGTGGTCGAAGCCCTGCGCAAACGCCACTTCGTCCTCGACAGTCACACCCACCAGCGCGGCGATTCGGTTTCTGCGCTGGCAACCGCTGAACACCGCATCCAAGGCACGCTGCACATCGGCGGTCAGGAACACTTCTATCTGGAGACGCAAATCTCCTCAGTGATGCCGACCGAAGACGGCGGCATGATCGTCTACTGCTCGACGCAGAACCCGACCGAAGTGCAGAAATTGGTCGCCGAAGTGCTCGACGTGTCGATGAACAAAATCGTCGTCGACATGCGCCGCATGGGCGGTGGTTTCGGTGGCAAGGAAACTCAGGCGGCCAGTCCGGCGTGCCTGTGCGCGGTGGTTGCGCACCTCACCGGCCAACCAACGAAGATGCGCCTGCCGCGCGTCGAAGACATGCTGATGACCGGCAAGCGTCACCCGTTTTACGTCGAGTACGACGTCGGCTTCGACAGCACCGGGCGCCTGCACGGGATCAACATGGACCTGGCCGGCAACTGCGGCTGCTCGCCGGACCTGTCCGCGTCGATCGTTGACCGGGCGATGTTCCACTCGGACAACTCGTACTACCTCGGCGATGCGACCATCAACGGTCACCGCTGCAAGACCAACACCGCGTCGAACACTGCTTACCGTGGTTTCGGTGGCCCGCAAGGCATGGTTGCGATTGAAGAAGTGATGGACGCGATTGCCCGTCACCTGCACCTCGACCCACTTGCGGTGCGCAAGGCCAACTACTACGGCAAGACCGAGCGCAACGTCACCCACTACTACCAGACCGTCGAGCACAACATGCTCGAAGAGATGACCGCTGAACTGGAAGAAAGCAGCCAGTACCACGAGCGCCGTGAAGCGATTCGTCGCTACAACGCCAACAGCCCGATCCTGAAAAAAGGCCTGGCGCTGACCCCGGTGAAGTTCGGCATTTCCTTCACCGCCAGTTTCTTGAACCAGGCCGGTGCGCTGATCCACATCTACACCGATGGCAGCATCCACCTGAACCACGGCGGCACGGAAATGGGCCAAGGCCTGAACACCAAAGTCGCGCAGGTCGTGGCCGAAGTGTTCCAGGTCGAAATCGATCGTGTGCAGATCACTGCAACCAACACCGACAAGGTGCCAAACACCTCGCCGACGGCAGCGTCCAGCGGCGCCGACTTGAACGGTAAAGCGGCGCAGAACGCGGCGGAAATCATCAAGAAACGCCTGATCGAATTCGCTGCGCGTCACTACAAAGTCACTGAAGAAGACGTTGAATTCCACAACGGTCACGTGCGTGTTCGCGACCATATCCTGACCTTTGAAGCGCTGATCCAGCAGGCGTATTTCAATCAGGTCTCGCTGTCGAGCACTGGCTTCTACAAGACCCCGAAAATCTACTACGACCGCAGCCAGGCGCGTGGTCGTCCGTTCTACTACTTCGCCTTCGGCGCGGCGTGCTGCGAAGTGATCGTCGACACCCTGACCGGCGAGTACAAGATGCTGCGCACCGACATCCTTCACGACGTCGGCGCCTCGCTGAACCCGTCCATCGACATCGGTCAGGTCGAAGGTGGCTTCATCCAGGGCATGGGCTGGCTGACCATGGAAGAGCTGGTCTGGAACAACAAAGGCAAGCTGATGACCAACGGCCCGGCCAGCTACAAGATCCCGGCCGTGGCGGACATGCCGCTCGACCTGCGGGTGAAGCTGGTGGAAAACCGCAAGAACCCGGAAGACACGGTGTTCCATTCCAAAGCTGTCGGTGAGCCGCCGTTCATGCTCGGGATTGCGTCGTGGTGTGCGATCAAGGATGCAGTGGCGAGCCTCGGTGATTACAAACATCAGCCGCAGATCGATGCGCCGGCGACCCCGGAGCGGGTGTTGTGGGGGTGTGAGCAGATGCGTCAGTTGAAAGCGGTGAAAGCCGTCGAAGCTGAAACCGCGGTTGTTTGATGATCGTTCCCACGCTCTGCGTGGGAATGCAGCCCGCGACGCTCTGCGTCGCATCCTGAACAGCGGACGCGGAGCGTCCAGTGATGCATTCCCACGCAGAGCGTGGGAACGATCTGAGAGGTGTGTATGTACAACTGGATCGACGCCCTCGCCGACCTGCAGAACCAGGGTGAACCCTGCGTTCTAGTGACGATCATCGAGGAACTCGGCTCGACGCCACGCAACGCCGGCTCGAAAATGGTCATCAGCGCTAATCAGAGTTTCGACACCATTGGTGGCGGGCATCTGGAATACAAAGCCATGCAGATCGCCCGCGAGATGCTCGCCAGCGGCAAGCAGGACACTCATCTGGAGCGCTTCAGCCTCGGCGCCAGCCTGGGCCAGTGCTGCGGCGGCGCCACCGTGTTGCTGTTCGAACCAATGGGCCAGGTGCAGGCGCAAATCGCCGTGTTCGGGGCCGGTCACGTTGGCCGCGCCTTGGTGCCGCTGCTCGCCAGCCTGCCCTGCCGGGTGCGTTGGATCGATTCGCGCGAGGCCGAATTCCCCGAACACATCCCCCACGGCGTGCGTAAAATCGTTTCCGAAGAGCCTGTGGATGAAATCGATGAACTGCCCGCCGGCAGTTACTGCATCGTCATGACCCATAACCATCAGCTCGACCTTGAACTCACTGCCGCGATTCTCAAGCGCAACGACTTCGCCTACTTCGGCCTGATCGGTTCGAAGACCAAACGCGCGAAGTTCGAACACCGTTTGCGTGATCGCGGTTTCGACAGCGGCGTCGTGCAACGCATGCGCTGCCCGATGGGCATCGGCGAAGTCAAAGGCAAACTGCCTGTGGAAATCGCCATCTCCATCGCCGGCGAAATCATCGCCACCTACAACGCCAACTTCGGCCAGCAGACTGCCAGCGCCGAACCGATTGCCAAACTGCTGCCGGTGTCGCGGCGCAGTCAGGCGACCAAACTCAAAGCCTCAAACTGATTAGAGAACCCTCATGCCTCTGACTCGCAAAGCCTACCGCGCCGCCATCCTGCACAGCATCGCCGACCCCGCCGAAGTCGGGATCGAAGCCTCCTACGAATATTTCGAGGACGGCCTGCTGGTGGTCGATGGCGGCAAGATCAGCGCCCTTGGCCATGCCAGTGATTTGCTGCCGACCCTGCCGGCAGACATCGAAATCGAGCATTACCAAGACGCGTTGATCACCCCGGGCTTCATCGATACCCACATTCACTTTCCGCAAACCGGCATGGTCGGTGCCTACGGCGAGCAATTGCTCGACTGGCTGAACACCTACACCTTCCCGTGCGAAAGCCAGTTCGGCGACAAGGCCCACGCCGACGAAGTCGCTGACATTTTCGTCAAGGAGCTGCTGCGCAACGGCACCACCACCGCACTGGTGTTTGGCAGCGTGCACCCGCAATCGGTGAACTCGTTATTCGAAGCGGCCGAGAAGCTCGACCTGCGCATGATCGCCGGCAAGGTGATGATGGACCGCAACGCCCCGGACTACCTGACCGACACCGCCGAATCGAGCTACGTCGAAAGCAAGGCGCTGATCGAACGCTGGCACGGCAAGGGCCGCCTGCACTACGCGGTCACCCCGCGCTTCGCGCCGACCAGCACCCCGGAACAACTGACCCTCGCCGGCCAACTGCTGACCGAATACCCGGATCTGTACATGCAGACCCACATCAGCGAAAACCTCAAGGAAATCGAGTGGGTCAAGGAGCTGTTCCCGGAGCGCAAGGGCTACCTCGACGTTTACGATCACTACAAACTGCTCGGCGAGCGCTCGGTATTCGCTCACGGCGTTCATCTGTGCGACGACGAATGCGCGCGCCTGGCAGAAACCGGTTCGGCGATCTCGTTCTGCCCGACCTCGAACTTCTTCTTGGGTAGCGGCCTGTTCAACCTGCCGATGGCCGAGAAGCACAAGCTCAATGTCGGTCTGGGCACTGACGTTGGCGGCGGCACCAGTTTCTCGCTACTGCAGACGCTGAACGAAGCGTACAAAGTGATGCAACTGCAAGGTGCGCGCCTGAGCCCGTTCAAGTCGCTGTACCTGGCGACCCTGGGTGGCGCGCGGGCGCTGCGTCTGGAAGACAAGATCGGCAACCTGCAACCGGGTTCCGACGCTGACTTCCTGGTGCTCGATTACAACGCCACGCCGCTGCTGAGCTACCGCTTGAAGCAGGCCAACAACATTGCCGAGACGTTGTTTGTGTTGATGACGCTGGGTGATGACCGCACGGTGCAGCAGACGTATGCGGCGGGTGCTTTGGTGCATCAGCGCTAATTTCCCCCGCCCCATGATCATTCCCACGCTCTGCGTGGGAACGATCAGACAGGCACAAAAAATCCCCCGCAACTTTTCAGCTGCGGGGGATTTTTCTATTGGTCAGTCAGAGCTTGGCCGCAGGACGCCCCGGCTTCTTGGTCTGCAACAAATGCGAGAACACCGCATGCAGATCATCCGACGCGCCTTCCTCGTCGAGGTTGAGCTTGCTGTCGATGTGATCCATGTGGTGCATCATCAGATTCACCGCCAACTCACCGTCGCGCTTCTCGATCGCGTCGATCAACTGGGTGTGTTCGTCGTACGAGCAGTGCGAGCGGTTGCCGCTTTCATACTGGGCAATGATCAGCGACGTCTGCGAAACCAGGCTGCGCTGAAAGCTGATCAACGGGGCGTTCATCGCCGCTTCCGCCAGTTTCAGGTGGAATTCGCCCGACAGACGAATACCGGCGCCGCGATCGCCACGGGAGAAGCTGTCGCGCTCGTCGTTGACCATCTGCCGCAGCTCGGCGATCTGCTCGGCGGTGGCGTGTTGCACCGCCAACTCAGTGATCGCGCGTTCGACCAGGCGACGGGCAAGAAACACCTGACGGGCTTCTTCAACGCTCGGGCTGGCAACCACCGCGCCGCGGTTCGGTCGCAACAGCACCACGCCTTCATGGGCCAGACGCGACAGCGCGCGGCGAATGATGGTGCGGCTGACCCCAAAGATTTCCCCCAGCGCTTCTTCGCTCAACTTGGTGCCGGGCGCCAGACGCTGTTCGAGGATAGCCTCGAAAATATGCGCGTAGACAATATCGTCCTGGGTTCCGCTGCGGCCGGCTTTGCCTGCTCGCGGTTGTTTCTTGAGGGGTTGCAACTGTTCGTTCATGGGCACTCGAGTCGGGAGAACTGCGGCGAATAGACCGTGACTGTAATACGGCACAGTAGGTCGCTGGCAAGTATCGCGTAAAAAACAGCGCGATTGTACACAATGGAAGGTGGCAACACGACTGTACGGCTGTTTGTGACTTCCGCTGTATTGCAACGATCCGTTACGTTTGAGTTTAGGCTTGATCGCAGAATCCGCTGGTCGACCACAATCCCCTGTGGGAGCGAGCCTGCTCGCGAAAGCCGTTTCACATTCAAAATGAATGTTGACTGACACACCGCTTTCGCGAGCAGGCTCGCTCCCACAGGGGTTTGGCGTACAGGGGACATCTTCATTGGTATAAGGAACACCGCCGTCATGAACGACGCCACGCACACTCAACTGCGCCCACTGGCCGACACATCACCATCGGCGATCGTCGCGGGATTCATCGCGATGATGACTGGCTACACCAGCTCGCTGGTGCTGATGTTCCAGGCCGGGCAAGCGGCGGGCCTGACCAGCGGGCAGATTTCTTCGTGGATCTGGGCGATCTCGATCGGTATGGCGGTCTGTTCGATTGGTTTGTCGCTGCGTTATCGCACGCCCATCACCATCGCCTGGTCGACCCCCGGCGCAGCGTTGCTGATCACCAGCCTCGGCGGCGTGAGCTATGGCGAGGCCATCGGCGCCTACATCACCTGCGCCGTGCTGGTGACGATCTGCGGCCTGACCGGCAGCTTCGAACGCCTGGTGAAAAAGATCCCCGCGTCGCTGGCAGCGGCATTGTTGGCAGGGATTCTGTTCAAGATCGGCAGTGAGATCTTCGTCGCCGCGCAGCACCGCACCGGGCTGGTGCTGGGGATGTTCTTCACTTATCTGCTGATCAAACGCCTGTCGCCGCGTTATGCCGTGCTCGCCGCGCTGCTGATCGGCACCGCGCTGTCAGGCTTTATGGGTCTGCTCGACTTCAGCGGTTTTCATCTGGAAGTGGCGACACCGGTGTGGACCACGCCGCACTTCTCGCTGGCGGCGACCATCAGCATCGGCTTTCCGCTGTTCGTGGTCGCGATGACCTCGCAGAACATGCCCGGGATCGCCGTGCTGCGCGCCGATGGTTACAACGTGCCGGCCTCACCGCTGATCACCACCACCGGTATTGCCTCGCTGCTGCTGGCGCCATTCGGCTCCCACGGCATCAACCTCGCAGCGATCAGCGCGGCAATCTGCACCGGACCGCACGCCCACGAAGATCGCAACAAGCGCTACACCGCTGCGGTGTGGTGCGGGATTTTCTACGGGATTGCCGGGGTGTTCGGCGCCACGTTAGCGGCGTTGTTTGCCGCGCTGCCGAAGGAACTGGTGCTGTCGATTGCCGCGCTGGCGCTGTTCGGTTCGATCATCAATGGCTTGAGCATTGCCATGACCGAGGTGAAGGAGCGTGAGGCGGCGTTGATTACCTTTATGGTCACGGCGTCGGGGTTGACGCTGTTTTCCATTGGGTCGGCGTTTTGGGGGATTGTGGCGGGGGTTTTGACTTTATTGATTTTGAATTGGCGTAAAGCTTAAGGTCAAAAGCCCCTCACCCTAGCCCTCTCCCCGAGGGAGAGGGGACTGACCGAGGTGTTTGGAAGACATACGCCGACGTGGGATACCGAGTCGAACTCAGGTGTTGAACAGCTCGCAAATCGGCTCCCTCTCCCTCGGGAGAGGGCTGGGGTGAGGGGCAGATTCACCACAAATCCCAAACCGAACACCCAAACACCCAACCACCAGACGAAAAAAAACGGCGACCCTCAGGTCGCCGTTTCCCATGACATCAAGCTACCGGATTGATCGGCTTTTCCGGATACCAAACGTCCAGCAACGGGCTGACTTCATACTTGGTCAGCTCGGAGCGGGTTTTCAGCCAGGCTTCAACGGCAGCGCGCTGCTCTTCGTTGACCGAGCCACGCTTCTGCAGGCAAACCAGACCGAAGTCGTCGCCGCCCACATAACCCAGACCATTGGCTTCCATGGCTTCTTTGATGAAGGCTTCGAGGAAAGCGTCAATGGCTTCTTCGGACAAGTCTTCTTTGAAGTCCAGGTTCAGCTCGAAACCCAGCTCTTGAAATTCATCAACGCACAGTTTTTTGCGCAGACGCTGGGAACGGTTAGTCGCCATTGGAACAATCCTCTTAAGTATTAACGGCCGGCACTTTACCAGTTTAAGCGGTCGATTGCCCGACTCTCTGGCCCCTGAAGCCGACCGCTTGTAAAAAAATAACGTATTGGCCGGCCCCGACAAGGCACAAGCTGTAACACCTTGGGGCATAATGCCGACACTTTCATGACCGCTGAGGGCTTTTTCATCCATGTCCTCGTTATTTTCCCCTCGACTGTAGGGTTTTATTTCATATGATCAAATCGTTGCGTCCTCTATTGCTCGCCGGCCTTCTTTTGCCCCTGGCCCTGCCTGTTTCCGCTGCCACCATCAATACTTCCCTCACCCCGAATGTCGAAAAAGCCCTCAAAGCCAGCAAGCTACAGCCCAGCGCCCTGTCGCTGGTGATGGTGCCGCTGGACGGCCCGGGCACGCCGACCGTGTTCAACGCCGACGTGTCGGTCAACCCGGCCTCGACGATGAAACTGGTGACCACCTACGCAGCGCTGGAAATGCTCGGCCCCAACCATCAGTGGAAAACCGAGTTCTACACCGACGGCGACCTGAACGGCGGCATCCTCAACGGCAACCTCTACCTCAAGGGCGGCGGTGATCCAAAGCTGAACATGGAAAAGCTCTGGCTGCTGATGCGCGACCTGCGCGCCAACGGCGTGACGCAGATCACCGGTGATCTGGTGCTCGACCGCAACTTCTTCGTGCAGCCAGTGCTGCCGGAATTCAACGATGACGGTAATGACGAGAACAAGCCGTTCCTGGTCAAACCCGACTCGTTGCTGGTCAACCTCAAAGCCCTGCGATTTGTTGCCCGCAACGACAATGGCCGAGTGCTGATCTCGGTAGAGCCGCCAATCGCCAGCGTACGCATCGAAAACACCGTCAAAGCGCTGCCTTCCAAACAATGCACCGGCGGCGTGCGCTACAACCCGGTGCCGCAGGCCGATGGCAGCGTGACCGTGACCGTGGCCGGCCAGTTGGGCGAAGGTTGCAGTTCGCAGACTTATCTGTCGCTGCTCGACCACGCGACCTACACCGCCGGCGCCGTGCGCGCGATCTGGAAAGAACTGGGTGGCAGCATTCAAGGCAAGGACCGTCTGGCCTCGACCCCGAGCAACGCGAAACTGCTGGCTCGTGCCTACTCGCCGGACCTGGCGGAAATCATCCGCGACATCAACAAATACAGTAACAACACCATGGCCCAGCAACTGTTCCTCAGCCTTGGGCAACGCTTCCGCAACGATGCCGACGGTGACGACGCCAAAGCAGCGCAGCGCGTAGTGCGTCAGTGGATGGCGAAGAAAGGCATCACTGCACCGCATCTGGTGATGGAGAACGGCTCCGGTTTGTCTCGCGCCGAACGTGTCAGCGCCCGTGAGATGGCGAGCATGCTGCAAGCGGCGTGGCACAGCCCGTATGCCGCTGAATACATCAGCTCGCTGCCGATCGCCGGTACTGACGGCACCATGCGTAAACGCCTGAAAACCACTGCGATGCGCGGTGAGGCTCACGTCAAGACCGGCACCCTGAACACCGTGCGCGCGATCGCCGGTTTCAGCCGTGATGTGAATGGCAACACCTGGGCAGTGGTGGCGATCCTCAATGACAAGGCACCGTTTGGGGCATCGTCGGTGCTCGATCAGGTGCTGCTGGATCTGTACAAGCAGCCGAAACTGGCGCAGACCGCTTCGGTTCTCTGATCACCGCGGCTCCTGTAGGAGTGAGCCTGCTCGCGATAGCGTCAGTCCAGATACATCATGTGTGACTGACATACCGCAATCGCGAGCAGGCTCACTCCTACAAGGGAACAGCGTCGCGGCTTAGCTCATCTGTTCGACGCGATCACGCCCGCGCTGCTTCGCCATATACACCCCAGAATCCGCCCTCAGCAACAGCGCGTCCGCGCCCTCCCCCGGTCGCCAACTGGCGATCCCGAAACTCGCGGTCACCACGCCAACTACATCCACCGGCGCACTGCGCAAACCCTGCCACAACTCAACCGCCAGCATGTACGCGTGTTCGCCATCGATGTCCGGGCATAGCACCATGAATTCCTCGCCGCCCAAGCGACAGAACACATCGGTGCGCCGCAATCGATGGCCGATGCGTTCGCACACCGCTTGCAGCACCCGGTCGCCCACAGCGTGGCCGTACTGATCGTTGATACGTTTGAAATGGTCGATATCGAGCATAATCACCGACAGCTCGCCGCCGCCGCGCTCGACCCGGGCCATTTCCGTGGTCAGGCGTTCCTGGAAGTAGCGACGGTTGTGGATGCCGGTCAGCGAATCGGTCACCGACAGCGCGCGCAACTCTTCCTCGACGCGTTTGAGGTCAGAAATATCCGAAATATAGCCGTGCCACAGCACGCCGCCGCCCGGCAGCTCTTCCGGCGTCGCCTCGCCGCGCACCCAGCGCAGGCCGCGCTCGGGCAGTTGCACGCGGTATTCCTCGCGCCACGGGCTGAGGCTGTCGGCCGAGGCGCGAATGGAAGAGCGCACACGAGTAACGTCCTGTGGATGAATGCGCGTGAAGATCGCTTCGGCGTTGAACAACAGCACGTCCGGCTCCAGTTCGTAGATCTCGCGGATGCCGTCGCTGGCGTAGATCACGCTGAAGCGCCCGTCGAATTCCATCTTGAATTGATAAATGCCGCCGGGCACGTGCGCGCTGAGTTTCTTCAGCAACACATCCCGCGCCGCCAGCACCTCGTGCACGCGCTTGCGCTCGGTGATGTCGATGCAGATCGCCAGGTGTCCGACCCACAACCCCTGCTCATCCAGCACCGGCGTGGCGAGCATGTTCACCGGAATATGGCTGCCATCGCTGCGCACCAGCGTCCACTCGCGGGCCTCGTGTCCGCCGACCTCACCGCCCTCGACCAGCATCGCGTGGCAGGTCGGGATGCTTTTCCCGTAGCGCGCACTCAACTCGGCAGCGCGGGCCATCAGCTCACGGGGCAGGTGCAGGTTTTCCAGGGTCATGTGACCGACGACATCGGCGCTGCTGTAGCCGAGCATTTGTTCGGCACCGGGGTTGAAGGTGTTGATCACGCCGCGCAAGTCGGTGGCGATGATTGCCACCTGCGTCGCCGCATTGAGCACGCCGCGCAACTGACCGTGGGTGCCGCGCAATTCCTGTTCGCTGGCGTGCAGCTCCTGCGTGCGCAGTTCGACCATGCGCAAGGCGCGCTGACGCTGACTGACCAACACGTAGAGCAAGGCGCTGAGCAGCAAACTGAGCAAGCTGCCCAGAATGATCACGCTACCGACCGACGAATGATTGGCCTGCGCGAAGGCGTCGCTCGGCAGGATATCGACCTGATAGTCGTGATCGGCCATGCGCAGTAACCGCGTGGCCGACAGGTCGCTCGGCGCCGGCTCATTGGTCGACTCGAACAACACTTCGTGCTGATCATGGGTCGACATGTCGAGAATGCGCACCGACAGATAGTCATGGAAGGCATCAGGCAGACCGTCGGCCAGCAACTGGCGCATGCTGATTACCGCCATCACGTAGCCAAAGGATTGGCGCTCGCCACTGTGGCTCACTGGCGCCACCAGCAGCACACCGCGCGCATAGGACGGCTCGATACTGACCAGGTGCATCGGTTGCGACACCGCCAGCCCGCCGCGTTTGTCGGCACGTTGCAGGGTGTCCCGGCGCAAGGGTTGCGCCAGCAAGTCATACCCCAACGGTGAGCCGAGTCGACTCTGCGTCTGGCTGTAGAGCACCGGCACGTATTGCTCGCGTTCGCCCGCCAGTTGCAGTTCGCCCTGCGCATTCAGCTCACGAATCGTGAAGTGGGTCAGGCCTTCGTCACGCACGCGCTGCTCAAACGCAGCGCGCTCGGCCCCATTGACCTTGAGGGCAAACGAATAGGCCTGGGTACGCATCAATAAGGGGTGGGTGTAACCGTCGAATTCGGCGCGGGACACCGATTCAGAGTTGGCGAAGAAGCGGCGCAGGCCGTCGAGGCGTTGCTCCTGATCCTGAAAGCGTTCTTCGATGCGGGTGTAACGTTCGTTGGCCAGCAGTTGAAAACGCTGACGGGTCTGTTGCTGGAATTGATTGAGGGTGGCCCAGGCGAGCAGCCCCGTGAGAATCCCGCCGGCGAGCAATACCAGCAGCGCGACCAGCCAGGCCGAGACGTCTTCGCTGATAAAACCCAGAATCTTTGGGCGCACGGGGTGCAACGACATAAAGACAACTCACACTACGCCAGCATTTACGGGAAAACCCCATTGACCGTGTGTGAGTTATAGCTATTAGCCACTAATTTAGCTAGCGCGGGCAGATCCACGGAGCCTTTAAAAATCAAGGCTCTGTGGATCCAACCCGGCAAAGCGTCAACGAGCCGTGATTTTCCAGGCGCGGTGGATCTTGGTGTTACGGGCGAAATCCGGATCAATGGTCTGCGCGCTGATTTCCTCGACCGCGTAACGCTCGGCGAGGTTTTCTTCCAACTGGAACTTGCGGAAGTTGTTGGAGAAGTACAGCACACCACCGGTTGCCAGACGCGCCATGGCCAGGTCGATCAACTGTACCTGATCACGTTGCACGTCGAAGATGCCTTCCATGCGCTTGGAGTTGGAGAAGGTCGGCGGATCGATGAAGATCAGGTCGTACTCGTCACGGCTGCTTTCCAGCCACGCCATCACATCGCCCTGCTCCAGACGGTTCTTGTCCGAGAAACCGTTCAGCGACAGGTTACGGCGTGCCCAGTCGAGGTAGGTTTTCGACAGGTCGACGCTGGTGGTGCTGCGCGCGCCGCCCTTGGCCGCGTGCACGCTGGCGGTCGCGGTGTAGCAGAACAGATTGAGGAAGCGCTTGCCGGCGGCCTCTTTCTGAATGCGCATGCGCATCGGGCGGTGGTCGAGGAACAGGCCGGTATCGAGGTAGTCGGTGAGGTTGACCAGCAACTTCACGCCGCCCTCGCTGACTTCATTGAACTTGCCCTGTGCAGCCTGACGCTCGTACTGCTTGGTGCCGCTCTGGCGTTCGCGGCGTTTGACCACCACGCGGCTCTTGTCGACATTCAGCGCCTGCGGAATGGCCGCCAGCGCGTCGAACATGCGCGCCGAGGCTTTTTCCGGATCGATGGACTTCGGCGCGGCGTATTCCTGGACATGCACCCAATCGTGGTACAGGTCGATGGCCATCGCGTACTCAGGCATGTCGGCATCGTAGACGCGGTAGCAATCGATGCCTTCGCGCTTGACCCACTTGCCCATGGCCTTGAGGTTCTTTTGCAGGCGGTTCGCAAACATCTGCCCGCCTTCGCTCAAGCGCGGTTGCTCGATCACCGGTGCCGGGGCTGGCGTCGGTTTGATCGGGTTGCCGTTCTTGTTGAACTTGCGCTCTTGCGGCTCGTCCGGGGTCTGATCGTAAGCCGCTTGCTCGCGCTCGGCCTGACGCTGTTCCGGGGTGCGACGCTCGCCGGTGACGAACTGGTCCGGCAGCACTTTGATCAACAGCAGTTTGCACGGCAGCGCGCCGTTCCAGAACGAATACTGTTTGTGGCTGCGGATGCCCATGCGCTTGCCCAGATCCGGCGCGCCGGTGAACACCGCCGCTTCCCAGTTCAGGCAGGCCTGACGCAGGCGCTCGCCGAGGTTCTGGTAGAGATACAGCAGGCTGGCCTCGTCACCGAGACGCTCGCCGTACGGCGGGTTGCAGATGACCAGACCTTTCTGGTTCTGATCCGGACGCGGCTCGAAGGTCGCGACTTCGCCCTGGTAGATCTTGATCCACTCGCTCAGGCCAGCACGCTCAACGTTGTTGCGGCCTGGCTGAATCAGACGTGGGTCAGCTTCATAACCACGAATCCACAGCGGTGGCTTGGCCAGACCGGCAGCGGCACGCTCGACGGCTTCTTCGTGGAGTTTTTTCCACAGCGCCGGCACGTGACCAAGCCATGCGGTGAAGCCCCACTGCTCACGGCGCAGGTTCGGCGCCATGTCGGCGGCGATCATTGCTGCTTCGACGAGGAACGTACCGACGCCGCACATCGGGTCAGCCAGCGCGCCGCCTTCAGCGGCAATGCGCGGCCAGCCGGAACGGATCAGGATGGCTGCCGCGAGGTTTTCCTTCAGCGGTGCCGCACCCTGCTGCAAGCGATAGCCACGCTGGTGCAGGCTGTGCCCGGAGAGGTCGAGGGAGAGAATCGCTTCGCCGCGATCCAGACGCAGGTGAATGCGCAGGTCCGGGTTGAGCTTGTCGATCGACGGACGGTCGCCCTGCGGCGTGCGCAGTTTGTCGACGATGGCGTCTTTGACTTTCAGGGCACCGAAGTGGGTGTTGTCGATGCCTGAGCCGTGGCCGCTGAATTCGACGGCCAGGGTGCCGTCGCTGAGCATGTGATCCTGCCACTCGATGTCGAGCACACCGTGGTAGAGGTCTTCAGCGTCTTTCATCGGGAAACGCTTGAGCACCAGCAATACGCGGTTGGCCAGACGCGACCAGAGGCACAGACGATAAGCAGTTTCCATGGTCGCCATGCCACGCACGGCGGAAGTGTGCTCGCGCGCTTCTTCAAGGCCAAGCCCGACGGCTTCCTCGATGAGCAGGCCTTCAAGACCTTTAGGGCAAGTGAGGAAGAGTTCGAAACGGTCGGACATGGTATTTCCAGAGCCTTTGGCTAGTGAATCGGCAACGCATTGCCGATCCGGTTTTCAATCAGGCGCTTTTCTAAAAGAACGCCCGCGTGGCACGAAGGTGTGCCGTTCCATCCCCGCTGCTCGGGTTAAAAGAGCTTAGATGCCGGGACAGATAAAAAAGTTGATGAAACAAAAAGTCTTAAAGCGACCCTTCGTCGCTTTATACCCCAGCGCAAACGTGGGTCATTCTCACTAAAGAATTAACCCCATCATGCAGCGCGGGGCCGATCATACCGGGGTTTGCTGAAAAACCGTGCATGAAACCCGTCGTTACTTATGGCTGTAGCACCAATTTCGTTACGTCCTTATGACAAAACGATCATTCCCTCGGTGTGACTCATTGGTTAGAACTGAACACAGGTTGACGTCGCAACGGCGTCAACACCTTGGCTCGCCACGCCGGCAGCGAGCCGCACCATGGCAGGTTTCTTCTGCCAGACCTCAGTTGAGGTCAACGCGACACAAAACAGTCAACAAGTGAGGGAAACACCCTATGAGAAGACTTAAGCGTGATCCGTTGGAAAGAGCATTTTTGCGCGGATATCAATATGGCGTTGGTGGCAAATCCCGTGAGCTTTGCCCATTTACTCTACCGTCGGTACGCCAAGCCTGGATTAACGGCTGGCGAGAAGGACGCGGCGACAACTGGGACGGTATGACCGGCACTGCGGGAATCCACAGACTCAACGAACTTCACGCCGTCGGCTGACACAGGGCATTAACTCCGACACGACAATCTGAATTTGTAACGACTTACCATGCACGTCCTTCCCGGACGGCGGGCTGCGGCCCAGGGGCTCCTTCGAGGAGCCCTTTTTATTGCATGGATTTTTGTGCCGAGCGCATAACCTGTAGGAGTGAGGGGGCGCG
>NZ_JBQYFW010000037.1:0-60376 GCF_056313565.1 Pseudomonas sp. 3B-A001-10F | reverse complement strand
TTTCAGGAGCGCCACTAAGCAAGATCAAAAGATCGCAGCCTGCGGCAGCTCCTACAAGGTTCAACGTCATTCAAGCCACCTGCGGAACAAGTTGTTGCGCCAACAGATGCTTGAGCAGCGCGCGATACGCCAGCACGCCACGGCTCTTGCCGTCGAATTGCGAAGGCGTGACACCGGCCCGGCTGGCGTCGCGCAGACGGGTATCAACCGGGATATAACCCTGCCAGATCTCGTCGGGGAATTTGTCGCGCAGCACGCGCAAGGTATGCATCGATGCCTGGGTACGACGATCAAACAGGGTCGGCACGATGCTGAACGGCAGCGCCTGTTTGCGCGAGCGGTTGATCATCGCCAAGGTGTTGACCATGCGCTCCAGACCTTTGACGGCTAGGTGTTCGGTCTGCACCGGGATCACCAGTTGCTGGCTCGCCGCGAGGGCGTTGACCATCAGCACGCCGAGCAACGGCGGGCTGTCGATGACGGCGTAATCAAAATCCTGCCACAGCTGCGCCAGACTCTTGGCGATCACCAGACCCAAGCCACTCTGTCCCGGTGACTGCCGCTCAAGGGTTGCCAACGCGGTGCTCGATGGCAGCAGGGAAATACGTTCGTCGCTGGTCGACAACAGCAACTGCCCCGGCAGGCCTTGCGGCACGCTGCCCTTGTGCAGAAACAGGTCGTAATTGCTGTGTTCCAAGCTGTCGGGGTCATAGCCGAAATAGCTGGTCATCGAGCCGTGCGGGTCGAGATCGACCACAACCACGCGCTTGCCCGCCTCCGCCAGCAATCCGGCTAAAGCGATGGAAGATGTGGTTTTACCGACACCACCCTTTTGATTGGCGACTGCCCAGACTCTCATTCGGTTCGTTCCTCCCGGCCGATATGCTCGACCGAGACATAGCTCAGCGTGTTAATGCGGGTGACGGAGAATTGACGGCACTCTCGCGTCCCGGCGTCTTGACCGGGGTCGGTGCAGTTTGTGTGCCAGCACGCTTCAACGCAGCATCCGGTTGCGCATGGGCGGTTCCAGTGCCGGTCAGGCTGCGGCGTACATCGAGGTTTCGCGACACCACCAGCACGACGCGACGGTTCTTCGCGCGGCCTTCAGCGGTGGCGTTGTTGGCCACCGGCTGGAACTCACCGTAACCCACTGATGCCAGGCGACCAGGGTTGACACCCTGCATTGCCAGCATGCGCACGATGCTCGCCGAACGCGCCGAGGACAGCTCCCAGTTGGTCGGGTACTGCGCGGTGCGGATCGGTTGATCGTCGGTGAAACCCTCGACATGGATCGGGTTATCGAACGGTTTGAGGATCGCCGCGACCTTGTCGATGATGTTGAAGGCGATGTCACTCGGCATGGCGTCGCCGCTGCCGAACAACAGGCTGGAGTTGAGCTCGATCTCGACCCACAACTCGTTGCCGCGCACGGTCATCTGATTGGAGCTGATCAAATCGCCGAACGCGGCGCTGATGTCATCGGCGATGCTTTTCAGCGGATCGCTGGCACCGGCAATACCGGCGTCAACCTGCTCGGCGTCCTTGACCAGCGGCTTGGCCGGGGTCACGGTCTTCGGTCGTTCATCGCCAATCGGGATCGGTTTGAGCGAGCGGTCGGAGTCGGTGAAGACGCCGATCAGCGCTTCGGAAATGACTTTGTACTTGCCTTCGTTGATCGACGAAATCGAGTACATGACCACGAAGAACGCGAACAGCAGCGTGATGAAGTCAGCGTAGGAAACCAGCCAGCGTTCGTGGTTTACATGCTCTTCCTGGTGGCGACGACGTGCCATGAGGTTATTCCCTTAATCCATGAAGCCTTGCAGCTTCAACTCAATGGAGCGAGGGTTTTCACCTTCGGCGATCGACAAGATCCCTTCCAGCAACATTTCGCGATAACGCGACTGCCGCAACGCGATTGACTTCAGCTTGGCCGCCACTGGCAGCAACACCAGGTTGGCACTGGCCACGCCGTAAATGGTCGCGACGAACGCCACAGCGATGCCGCTGCCCAGTTGTGTTGGATCAGCCAAGTTGCCCATCACGTGGATCAGGCCCATCACCGCACCGATGATGCCGATGGTTGGCGCGTAGCCGCCCATGCTTTCAAAGACTTTCGCCGCTTCGATATCGCGGGCTTCTTGGGTGTAGAAGTCCACTTCGAGGATGCTGCGGATCGCTTCCGGCTCGGCGCCATCGACCAGCAGTTGCAGGCCTTTGCGCGAGTAGTTGTCAGGTTCGGCATCAGCCACGCCTTCCAGACCCAGCAGGCCTTCCTTGCGCGCGGTGAGGCTCCAGTTGACGACGCGATCGATGCCGCCGGCCAGATCGACCCGTGGCGGAAACAGAATCCAGGCAAGGATCTGCATGGCGCGTTTGAACGCGCTCATCGGCGATTGCAGCAGTGCGGCACCGATGGTGCCGCCCAGTACGATCAATGCCGCCGGGCCGTTGGCCAGCGCACCGAGGTGACCACCTTCAAGGTAGTTACCACCGATGATGGCGACGAACGCCATGATGATCCCGATAAGGCTTAAAACATCCATCAGAGACACGCCTCGACAATGTGCTTGCCGATGTCGTCGAGGCTGTACACCGCGTCGGCGAGGTCGGCTTTAACGATGGCCATCGGCATGCCGTAGATCACGCAGCTTGCCTCATCCTGTGCCCACACCGCGCTGCCGCCCTGCTTGAGCAGACGCGCGCCTTCACGGCCGTCGGCGCCCATGCCGGTCAACACCACCGCCAGAACTTTGTCGCCGTAGGATTTCGCCGCCGAACCGAAGGTGATGTCCACACACGGCTTGTAGTTCAGACGCTCGTCGCCCGGGAGGATTTTCACCGCGCCACGGCCATCGATCATCATTTGCTTGCCACCCGGAGCGAGCAACGCCAGGCCCGGACGCAGGATGTCGCCATCCTCGGCTTCCTTGACGCTGATGCGGCAGAGCTTGTCGAGACGTTCGGCGAAGGCCTTGGTGAACGCTGCCGGCATGTGCTGGATCAGCACGATCGGCGCCGGGAAATTCGCCGGCAACTGAGTCAGCACGCGTTGCAGCGCAACCGGGCCGCCAGTCGAGGTCCCGATGGCAACCAGTTTGTAGGCCTTGCGTTTCGGTGCAGGCGACGAAGCGCTGGCGGCCGGGGCGCGAGTCGGTGCCGGCGCTGGAGCCGGACGAGCCGGCGCGCTGGTGCTGTGACTGCTGCTGTGGCTGCTGAAGCTCGATGCTGCCGGAGCAGGCGTCGGCGCTGGTGCTGCAACCGGCGCAGGCGCGCTGTAGGCACTGAAACGACGATTACTGCGCGAGATGCTATGGACCTTCTCGCACAGCAGTTGCTTGACCTTCTCGGGGTTGCGCGAGATGTCTTCGAAATTCTTCGGCAGGAAATCCACCGCGCCGGCGTCCAGCGCATCCAGGGTGACCCGGGCGCCTTCGTGCGTCAGCGAGGAGAACATCAACACCGGGGTCGGGCAGCGCTGCATGATGTGCCGCACTGCCGTGATGCCGTCCATCATCGGCATCTCGTAGTCCATGGTGATCACGTCCGGCTTGAGTGCCAGGGCCTGATCAATCGCCTCTTTACCGTTGGTTGCAGTGCCGACCACCTGAATGCTCGGATCCGCAGAAAGAATTTCCGAGACGCGGCGGCGGAAAAAACCCGAATCGTCCACCACCAGGACTTTGACTGCCATAAACACTCCATTAGGTGCAGCGGGACGTTGTCGCCCCGCCGCCCCGGATTCAAATACGCCGTGCGGCGTAACGCTTGAGCATGCTTGGAACATCGAGAATCAGCGCGATGCGGCCGTCACCGGTAATGGTGGCGCCGGACATGCCCGGAGTGCCCTGGAGCATTTTGCCCAATGGCTTGATGACCACTTCTTCCTGACCGACCAGTTGATCGACGACGAAGCCGATCCGCTGGGTGCCCACCGAAAGGATCACCACGTGGCCTTCACGCTGCTCTTCGTGAGCGGCGGAGCTGACCAGCCAGCGCTTGAGGTAGAACAACGGCAGCGCCTTGTCCCGCACGATCACCACTTCCTGACCGTCGACGACGTTGGTGGTCGACAAGTCGAGGTGGAAGATTTCGTTGACGTTGACCAGCGGGAACGCAAACGCCTGATTGCCGAGCATGACCATCAGGGTTGGCATGATCGCGAGGGTCAGCGGTACCTTGATGACGATCTTCGAGCCCTGGCCCTTGGTCGAGTAAATGTTGATCGAACCGTTGAGCTGGGAAATCTTGGTCTTCACCACGTCCATGCCGACACCGCGGCCGGACACGTCGGAGATCTCGGTCTTGGTCGAGAAACCCGGGGCGAAGATCAGGTTGTAGCACTCGGTATCGCTCAGGCGATCGGCTGCGTCCTTGTCCATCACGCCGCGCTTTACCGCGATGGCGCGCAGGACGTTCGGGTCCATGCCTTTGCCGTCATCGGAAATCGACAACAGGATGTGGTCGCCTTCCTGCTCGGCGGCCAGAACAACACGACCGCCACGGGCCTTGCCCGATGCCTCGCGCTCTTCCGGCGACTCGATGCCGTGGTCGACCGCGTTGCGCACCAAGTGGACCAGCGGGTCGGCCAGGGCCTCGACAAGGTTTTTGTCGAGGTCGGTTTCTTCGCCCACCAGTTCCAGGTTGATCTCTTTCTTCAGCTGACGAGCCAAGTCGCGAACCAGACGCGGGAAGCGCCCGAAGACCTTCTTGATCGGCTGCATCCGCGTCTTCATCACCGCGGTCTGCAAGTCAGCCGTGACCACGTCGAGGTTCGACACGGCCTTGGACATGGCTTCGTCGCCGCTGTTGAGGCCCAGGCGCACCAGACGGTTACGCACCAGCACCAGCTCGCCGACCATGTTCATGATTTCGTCGAGACGCGCGGTATCAACCCGTACCGTGGTTTCCGCTTCGCTCGCCGGTTTTTCTGGCGGCGGTGCGGCGGCAGCACGGGCCGGAGCCGGTGCAGCAGCGGCAGCCGGTTTCGGCGCTTCGGCTTTCGGCTCAGGCTTGGGAGCTGCCTTCGGTGCTGCAGCCGGAGCGGCCGCAGCCTTGGCGGCCGGCGCAGCCACCGTGGAAGCAGCGCCGGCAGTCGCGGCGCCAACGTCAGTGAACTTGCCTTTGCCGTGCAATTCGTCGAGCAGCGATTCGAACTCGTGATCGCTGATCAGATCGCTGCCGGCAGCCGGTGCCGAGGCGATCGCCGATTCCAGTGCTTCAACGGCAAAGTTGCCCTTGCCATGCAGTTGATCGAGCAGGGCTTCGAATTCGTCGTCGGTGATATCCGAGCTGTCGCCCGCCGCCGGGGCTGCTGGAGCCGCTGCGGTCGGTGCCACGGCATCCGCCGCGAACTGGCCTTTGCCATGCAACTGATCGAGCAACGACTCGAACTCGGCGTCAGTGATTTCGTCGCTCGCGGCTTCAGCGGCCGTTTGCGCAGGTGCAACAGCGGCCGGGGCTTCAGCTTCAGCCTTGACGGCGTTCAGCGAGTCCAGCAGTTGTTCAAATTCGTTATCGGTGATGTCGCCCGACGCGTCGCCTTCGACGACCAGGTCTTCGATCATCTCGGCTACCGGCGATGCCGGGGCGGCATCCGCCGATTGCGGTTCGGCCAGACGCGCCAGGGCGGCCAGCAGTTCCGGGGTAGCGGCGGTGATCGGTGCACGCTCACGGACTTCGCTGAACATGCTGTTCACCGCGTCCAGTGCTTCGAGGACAACGTCCATCAGTTCTGCATCAACGCGACGCTCACCCTTGCGCAGGATGTCGAACACGTTTTCGGCGATGTGACAGCACTCCACCAGCTCGTTGAGCTGAAGGAAGCCGGCGCCCCCTTTTACAGTGTGGAAACCGCGAAAAATTGCGTTGAGCAGATCTGCGTCATCCGGACGGCTTTCCAGCTCGACCAGTTGTTCGGACAGTTGCTCAAGAATCTCGCCGGCCTCAACCAGGAAATCCTGAAGGATCTCTTCATCGGCGCCGAAGCTCATTAATGGGGTGCTCCTACAGGTCTAAAAACCCAAAAAACCTAAAATTCCACAACTCTAGAATCCGAGGCTGGATAACAAATCGTCCACATCGTCCTGACCGGACACAACGTCTTCTCGTTTATCGGCATGAATCTGCGGACCTTCACCCTGCGAGAGATGTTTTTGTGGATCTTTTTCTGCAAGCATCGCGGCGCGGTCATGTTCGATGCCCGCAAAGCGGTCGACCTGACTGGCCATGAGCACGAGTTTGAGCAAATTGCTTTCGACTTCGGTGACCAGTTGGGTCACACGCTTGATCACCTGACCGGTCAGGTCCTGGTAATCCTGGGCCAGCAGGATGTCGTTGAGATTGCTCGACACCGCACGGTTGTCCGTGCTGCTGCGTGACAGAAAACCGTCGACCCGGCGCGCCAGCTCGCGGAACTCTTCAGCCCCGACCTCGCGACGCATGAAGCGACCCCAATCGGCGCTCAAGGTCTGCGCTTCATCAGCCAGACTGTTGACCACCGGCGTGGCGCTTTCCACCAGATCCATGGTGCGGTTGGCCGCGGCTTCTGTCAGCTTGACCACATAGCCCAGGCGTTCGGTGGCGTCGGTGATTTGCGACACTTCCTCGGCCTGCGGCATGTTCGGATCGATCTGGAAGTTGACGATCGCACTGTGCAGTTCACGTGTGAGCTTGCCGACTTCCTGGTACAGGCCACGGTCACGGGTCTGATTGAGCTCATGGATCAGTTGCACAGCGTCGCCGAACCTGCCTTTTTCAAGGCTTTCGACCAGTTCGACCGCGTGTTTTTTCAGGGTCGACTCGAAATCGCCCTGTGAAGATTCGTTATGCTCCATAGCTCCCCCGCGCGTTCATCAGCCGATGCGTTCGAAAATCTTCTCGATTTTGTCTTTCAACGCCTGAGCCGTGAAAGGTTTGACTACGTAGCCGTTTACACCAGCCTGAGCGGCTTCAATGATCTGCTCGCGCTTGGCTTCTGCAGTCACCATCAGCACTGGCAGGTGCTTGAGTTTTTCATCGGCACGCACATGGCGCAGCAGGTCGATACCGGTCATGCCCGGCATGTTCCAGTCCGTTACCAGAAAGTCGATGCTTCCGCTGTTGAGCACTGGAATGGCAGTCACGCCATCGTCAGCCTCGACGGTGTTGGTGAACCCAAGATCACGCAGCAGGTTCTTGATGATCCGCCGCATCGTTGAGAAGTCATCAACGATGAGGATTTTCATGTCTTTGTTCAATTCGACCTCCAAGCAGTCTTAAACGCGCCCAGCACCTGGACGCGCCACTTCAATCAATCGGCGCAGCACTCGAAGACTGTCTGGAGCACAACAGAGCAAGACCGGTGCCGTTCATCACCGCACCAGCCTCGTTCGCAGTGTCCCCACACTGCCTTCAGCGCGCTCGCCACTCCCCCAAACGCCCCCGCAAACGGGCCGCGCACTGGCTGTGTAACTGGCTGACCCGCGATTCACTGACGCCAAGGACTTCACCGATCTCCTTGAGGTTCAGCTCTTCGTCGTAGTACAGCGCCAACACCAGTCGCTCACGCTCCGGCAAATTGGCAATCGCGTCCGCCAACGCTGCCTGGAAACGTTCATCTTCCAGATCGCGTGACGGCTCCATATGAGCACTCGCGCCATCCTCGTGCAGCCCTTCGTGTTCGCCGTCCTGCAACAGGTCGTCGAAACTGAACAGGCGACTGCCCAAGGTGTCATTCAAAATCCCGTAGTAATCGTCGAGACTCAATTGGAGTTCGGCCGCAACCTCGTGATCTTTAGCATCACGGCCGGTTTTAGCTTCAATTGAGCGAATCGCGTCGCTGACCATACGGGTATTGCGGTGAACCGAGCGTGGCGCCCAGTCCCCTTTGCGCACTTCGTCGAGCATCGCGCCGCGGATTCGTATGCCCGCGTACGTTTCGAAACTGGCGCCTTTGCTGGCGTCGTATTTGGTCGAGACTTCAAGCAGGCCGATCATCCCGGCCTGGATCAGGTCTTCGACCTGCACACTCGCCGGCAAGCGCGCCAGCAAGTGGTAGGCAATGCGTTTGACCAGTGGCGCGTAACGCTCGATCAACTCGTACTGCGCGTCACGTGCCGACTTCTTGTAGTAGTTCATACCGCTTGCGGTCATAGCACGGGCCCTGCCGTTTGCTGCACGAGGCGCTCGACGAAAAACTCAAGGTGGCCACGCGGGTTGGCGGGCAGCGGCCAGGTGTCGACCTTCTGCGCGATCGCCTTGAACGCCAGCGCGCACTTGGAACGCGGAAAGGCTTCGTACACCGCGCGCTGCTTCTGCACCGCTTTACGCACGCTTTCGTCGTAAGGCACGGCGCCGACGTATTGTAGGGCCACGTCAAGGAAGCGATCCGTGACCTTGGTCAACTTGGCGAACAGGTTGCGCCCTTCCTGCGGGCTCTGCGCCATGTTGGCGAGGACGCGGAAGCGGTTCATGCCGTAATCGCGGTTGAGCAGTTTGATCAGCGCGTAGGCGTCAGTGATCGAGGTCGGCTCATCGCAGACCACCAGCAACACTTCTTGCGCGGCGCGAACAAAACTGACTACCGAGTCACCAATACCCGCAGCGGTATCGATCACCAGTACATCGAGATTGTCGCCGATGTCGCTGAACGCCTGAATCAGGCCGGCATGTTGCGCCGGGCTCAGGTGCACCATGCTCTGGGTGCCGGACGCCGCCGGCACGATGCGAATGCCACCGGGGCCTTGCAACAGCACGTCGCGCAGCTCGCACCGGCCTTCGATGACGTCGGCCAGCGTGCGTTTAGGGGTCAGCCCCAACAATACGTCAACGTTCGCCAGACCCAGGTCGGCGTCCAGCAGCATGACCCGACGGCCAAGCTCTGCCAGCGCCAGCGACAAGTTCACTGACACGTTAGTCTTGCCGACGCCACCTTTGCCGCCGGTCACCGCGATCACCTGTACGGGATGCATGCTGCCCATGTTATTTCTTTACCTTGTCTTGCATAGACGGAGGCCACATTACTGGCTGCGCGTTCACAACCGGAACAATGCATGGCAGACCATCGATGTAGGTACAAAAACTGTTCATGAATACCTCAGCCTACCTGCTTGGTCGGGCTGTGATAGATATCAGCGAACATGTCAGCCATGGCTTCTTCGCTGGGTTCTTCCTGCATTTGCACGCTGACGGCGCGGCTGACCAGTTGATGACGGCGCGGCAGATGCAAATCATCCGGAATCCGTGGGCCATCGGTCAGGTACGCGACCGGCAATTCATGACTGATCGCCAGGCTCAACACTTCGCCAAGGCTGGCCGTTTCATCCAGTTTAGTCAGGATGCAGCCGGCAAGCCCGCAACGCTTGTAACTGTGATAAGCGGCGGTTAGAACCTGTTTCTGGCTGGTGGTTGCCAAGACCAGATAATTTTTTGAACGAATGCCACGCCCGGCCAGACTTTCCAGCTGCATGCGCAGGGCCGGATCGCTGGCTTGCAGGCCGGCAGTATCGATCAATACCACGCGTTTGCGCAGCAGTGGATCCAGCGCTTGCACCAGCGATTGGCCCGGATCGACGTGGGTCACTGGCACATTGAGAATGCGGCCCAGCGTCTTCAGTTGTTCCTGAGCGCCGATACGGAAACTGTCCATGCTCACCAGCGCGACATTCTGCGCGCCGTATTTCAGCACATAACGCGCGGCCAGCTTGGCGAGTGTAGTGGTCTTGCCCATGCCGGCAGGACCGACCATGGCAATGATACCGCCCTCTTCCAGTGGCTCGACTTCCGGTACGGCAATCATCCGGGCCAGATGCGCGAGCAGCATGCGCCAGGCCTGACGCGGTTCTTCGATATCAGTGATCATCGCCAGCAGATCGCGCGACAACGGGCCGGACAGGCCGATACGTTGCAGACGGCGATACAGGTTGGCTTGCGCCGGACGGCTGCCTTGCAGCTGATTCCAGGCCAGGGTGCCGAGCTGAACTTCCATCAGCTCGCGCAGGCTGTTCAATTCAAAGCGCATCGAATCCAGTGCACGCGGATCGATACCACCGGAGGACTGCGCAGGTGTCGGGGCCGGACGCGCCGGAGCGGCGTAAGTCGGCTCGGTCAGCGGTTCAGCGGCGGTCAGCGGCAGGCCGGCGGTCAACGGCAGCCCGGCGAAAATCTGGCGATTGCTATTGCCATCGGCTTCGCCACGCAGGCTCAACTCGGCCTGAGCGGTGACAATGCGCGACTGGGTCTTGCGCAGTTCGTCCTCGAGCTCCATGTTCGGAACCCGTGGCGCCAGCGCCGACAATTTGTAATCCAGTGCCGCCGTCAACTCGACACCGCCGGCAATGCGGCGGTTGCCAATGATGGCGGCATCAGCGCCCAGCTCATCACGAACCAGCTTCATGGCCTGACGCATATCGGCGGCAAAGAAACGCTTAACTTGCATAAACCACTACCTCAGCCGTTGGGCCCTACTGTCGCAACGATGGTCACTTGCTTGTTGTCCGGTATTTCCTGGTAGGCCAGCACATGCAGCCCAGGGACTGCGAGGCGGCCAAAGCGCGAGAGCATCGCGCGGATCGGGCCGGCGACCAAAAGGATCACCGGCTGACCTTGCATTTCCTGACGCTGCGCCGCTTCGATGAGCGAACGCTGCAGCTTCTCGGCCATGCTTGGCTCCAGCAGAACGCCCTCTTCCGAGCCTTGTCCTGCCTTCTGCAGACTATTGAGCAATATTTGTTCCAACCTTGGTTCCAAGGTGATCACAGGCAGCTCCGACTCAGTGCCTACAATGCTTTGGACGATGGCGCGAGATACGCCGACCCGCACAGCAGCCACCAGCGCGGCGGTATCTTGACTCTTCGCGGCGTTGTTGGCGATGGCTTCGGCAATGCTGCGGATATCGCGCACCGGCACGTGTTCGGCGAGCAGCGCTTGCAACACTTTGAGCAACTGCGACAACGTGACCACACCCGGCACCAGCTCTTCTGCCAGTTTCGGCGAGCTTTTGGCCAGCAATTGCATGAGTTGCTGCACTTCTTCGTGGCCGATCAGCTCGCTGGAGTGCTTGTACAGAATCTGGTTCAAGTGCGTCGCGACCACGGTGCTGGCGTCGACCACGGTGTAACCGAGCGATTGTGCCTGGGCACGCTGGCTGATTTCGATCCACACCGCTTCCAGGCCGAAAGCCGGATCTTTGGCGTTGATACCGTTGAGCGTGCCGTAGACCTGGCCCGGGTTGATCGCCAGTTCGCGATCCGGATAGATCTCGGCTTCGGCGAGAATCACGCCCATCAGGGTCAGGCGATAGGCGCTTGGCGCCAGGTCGAGGTTGTCGCGGATGTGCACGGTCGGCATGAGGAAGCCCAGATCCTGCGAGAGCTTCTTGCGCACGCCCTTGATCCGCGCCAGCAATTGCCCACCCTGGTTACGATCCACCAGCGGAATCAGGCGATAGCCGACTTCCAGGCCGATCATGTCGATCGGCGTCACGTCGTCCCAGCCCAGCTCTTTGGTTTCCATGGCGCGGGCCGGCGACGGCAGCAAATCCTGCTGGCGCTTGACCTCTTCCAACGCCACGACTTTAGCGACGTTCTGCTTTTTCCAGAACAGGTACGCGCCGCCAGCGGCCAGCGCAGCCATGCTCAGGAACGAGAAGTGCGGCATGCCCGGCACCAGGCCCATGACCGCCATCAGACCGGCGGCCACCGCCAGCGCTTTGGGCGAGGCGAACATCTGGCGATTGATCTGTTTGCCCATGTCTTCCGAACCGGAAGCACGGGTCACCATGATCGCCGCCGCTGTTGATAACAACAGTGATGGCAATTGCGCCACCAAACCGTCACCGATGGTCAGCAAGGCGTAAACCTTGCCGGCATCGCCGAAGCTCATGTTGTGCTGGAAGATACCGACGGCCATACCGCCGATGAGGTTGATGAACAGAATCAGCAGGCCGGCAATGGCGTCACCACGGACGAATTTGCTGGCACCGTCCATCGAACCGTAGAACTCGGCCTCTTGGGCGACTTCCTGACGGCGCATCTTGGCCTGGTTCTGGTCGATCAGACCGGCGTTGAGGTCGGCGTCGATCGCCATTTGTTTGCCGGGCATCGCATCGAGGGTGAAACGCGCGCTCACCTCGGAAATCCGCCCGGCACCCTTGGTCACCACGACGAAGTTGATGATCATCAGGATCGCGAAGACCACGATACCGACCACGTAGTTACCGCCGATCACCACCTCACCGAAGGCCTGAATCACCTTACCGGCAGCGGCGTGGCCGTCCTGACCGTGGAGCATCACCACCCGCGTCGAAGCCACGTTCAACGCCAGCCGCAGCAACGTCGCCACCAGCAGAATGGTCGGGAACACGGCGAAATCCAGCGGCCGCAGCGCATACACGCAGACCAGCAGGACGACGATCGACAGCGCGATGTTGAAGGTGAAAAACACGTCGAGCAGGAACGGCGGCACCGGCAACATCATCATCGCCAGCATCACCAGCAACAGCAACGGCACGCCCAGATTGCCTCGACTGAGGTCGGCAACGTTTGTGCGAGCAGTGTTGAATAACTGAGAGCGATCCACCGGTTTTCCCCGTTCCTTTAAAGCAAACTTTTGACGCCCAGAGCGGGCTCACGGCGGGTACTGCAAGAAGCTTTCCAACTTTTGCCGGGGAATGAAATAGAGGGGTTTGATCAAGGAATTTTTGCTGATTGGGCCGGCCCTTTCGCGAGCAGGCTCGCTCCCACAGGGAACCGCATTCCAAATGTCAGATTGAAATGCAATCCAAATGTGGGAGCGAGCCTGCTCGCGAAGGGGCCTTCATGTTCGGCGCAAATTTCTTCATTTAAACGAAGCTGTTTAAAAGACACCTCCAGACACGCCTTTCAGGCTACAAATCCTTGCGCCATTGCCTACAGCCAAGCCAGAATCCGCCGGCTTGTGCGCCTTGGGGGCGGGTTCTATTGTGGTCCGGTCGCTGACGAATCAGCGATCGGGTCTCGCAGCCCGTCGATCTCTGGACGCACAACACCCGCTTTTTTATGGCGGCTGTACGTGGGAGACCTTCGGGTCTGCCGGTTCTAGAGTCCCGGTCTGCGACCTGCATATAGCTGCCACCCTCATTCATCTCGCAGCGAACGTTGGCAGCTCCAATGACTCTAGGAGCTTCACAATGACCAAACCAACACCCAACTCACCCGAAACAGACCTCGCCTCCCCCTACGAATCCCTCGATTCAAAAAAACTCAACGACGCCGCCTAACGCGCGCTCGATCACTACCTCTGCCCACCCGGCTCCACGCCACCACCGCGTAAAAACCGCCGGATGTACGCCGTTACCGCAGACTTCAAAAACGAGGAACTGCTGGCCGATGCCAGTGAAACCCTCGCCTCAGCCAGAACCATCGCCCATGACTTCGCCCACCTCATCCCCGCGTCGCAACGCAGGACGCTGTTGGGGATCGCGCAACTGATCATGCTCGGCGAGCTGGCGGTGAATCGGGTGATGGATAATCTGGAGTTGCCGCAGTAGCGACACGCGATGATCGTTCCCACGCTCCTGCGTGGGAATGCCTCAACGGACGCTCCGCGTTCGGCTCTGGAAGGGACGCGGAGCGTCCCGGGCTGCATTCCCACGCAGAGCGTGGGAACGATCAATGAGACGTTGTGATTGCTCGCGAAGGCGACCTTACAACCAACGCATGTTTCAGCCATAAAAAACGCCGCACCGCGCAGTCGGGACGGCGTTTTTTAATGCCGGTTACTGCGCAGTCAAAATCTGCTTGGGTGCAATATCGCCGAAGCTCAGTTGCTTGCCGTTGACGTAGCGCGTACCCCGCAAAATCTGCTCACCTTCGACCTCAACGAAGTCCTCATCCATGTACATCAGCACGACCTTGGTCACTGGCGCAATGACTCCAGGGATCATCAGATCGGTTTGCAGCAGATTGAGCGCCCAATGAAACTGGATGGCCGGCAAATCTCCGATTTCGATCTGACCCGTGTCATCCAGCGATCTGAAGTCTCTGCGTGCAGTCACGCGGAGTTTTCGCCCGACCTGCACAAACTCCGGTTTGCCATAACGCACCTGCCGATGAGGGCCGGTCGCCCATTGATCGTTGTAATAACTAGGCGAGGTGAAGAGTTCGAACAGCGCCTGATTATCGCGGATGTTTCCCGCCGCACTGAACAGGTAGTTGTAGGAATAGTGGTTAGCCAGGCCGTCCAGTTCAGGCCTGATCGCGTTGATCGGGTTGTCGAGATAATCCGGGATATAAGCATTGGCCATCTGTTTGAAATGGGTGAAATCCAGATCCATGTCGAAAGTGACGGTGTAGCAGATGGCCCGCTCTTTCGGGTTCTGTTCCAGTCGCCCTGACACATATTCCAGGCCCATGCCCTCGAGTTTTCGGTAAATGCGCTCTGCCATGATCATGCTCTCCTGATTCGGTAAACTTGCGCCCCTATATCGATGTCATGGACAGCCGTCCGTCTACTGTAAGAGTTGACAGGTGGATGGCACTTCCAGACCAACGGTCTCTCGACGATGTAGCGAACCAAAAGAGAAGATCTGCAAAGCCACCGCTCATCGGAAATACTCGATCACCTGTCAGATCTGACAGTGGCGAGAATTCTTACTTCCTGCATCAAATGGAGCCTTTCCAGGCAATCACTCGAACGCAGGAGACACCCCATGAACTCAATTTCAGCAGTCACCGATCCAGTGGCGCCAAAAGTACTTGAGGCACACGGCTCCGCAGGGGATCAACTTGACTTCGATCATGTCTATTTCGCCCAACACGTCACCGCTCAAGTTCCGCACTACACCGGCATGGCCCGCGGCCATACGGTTCGCATCACTTGGGAAAACCCTCGGCACACCTACCACTCGGAGGTGATCACCGTGGGAACCCCTGGCACCATCGACATCCGCATTCCGCGCCTGGAGGTGATCGATAGCATTGGCCATACGGTGAAGGTCTTTTACACGGTACGTACGGCCCCGGGCACGACCTTGATTCCTTCGCGCTATTTGCTGCTGCACATTCTCCCTCAGTCATTCGATCTCCTGGCACCGACCCTGTCGAGTGATCAGGAAACTGTTAGCGTCAACTACGCAGGCATGACGACTGGCTATACGGTACGTTTGCGCGCTACCGCCAACACGCTATGGGAAAGTGATACGCGACCCGTTCAGGCAGGTGTCACGCCAGTCTTTACACTTCCTTCTGACTGGCGAACAAACAATCGCGGCGCCGATGCCCTGATCAATTACACCGTGTACAAATCGGGAAGTGGTGAGCGGTTGATGTTTTCGAAGGTGTTGAGGGTGCGGGTAGGCGAGGCGGTTCCTGAGCCGATACTCTTTGAGAATTTTGATGGCCAACCCCACAGCAGCATTACCGTTGGCCAGAGCATCAGTATCCCGAGCATGACCATCACACTCACTTCCGGAGCGGGTACAACCGGCATTCAAACTTACGGTGGTCCCATAGCAGGGATGCTCACCGGCCCAGCTATCGTGACAAACGCCGGCAATGAGCTTCCGACAGGGCAACAACTGATCACGCTTAGTCTCAAATCAGCCTACTCTCGAGTCAGATTCGCATACACCTATCAACTCAGAGCTGCGGAAATCAGCTTTTCCGACAACTCTGGAAATGTGGGATCGAGAAACCTTCCTGCAGACGCTTCCAACGGCCATAAGTGGGTTGATTTTCCTGCACCCTCCGGCAGGAAAATCACTTCAATTCAAATCGTCTCAAGGGACTGGTCTTACCTGGACCACTTTCAATTCTGGGTTTGAATACTGCCGGAGGCCTGATCCTGACACTGGGCAGTCAAGAATCGCGGCGCAGATCCGGCGGAATCGGCAGGTCGTCCTTGAGCGGATCCGGACGCTTGCCCTTGCCGGCGCAGAACTGGCAAGTAAGAAAAGAGGACGGTTTTATCTAACCAGTGATTTAAACAGCGGGGCTTGATCGAGGCTTTTTCTGCTGAGCCGGATGGCCCTTTCGCGAGCAGGCTCGCTCCCACAGGGAAACGCATTCCAAATGTGGGAGCGAGCTTGCTCGCGAAGGGGCCAGTGAAGTCAGTGAAAATTGCCTTTTAAACTCAGGTGTTTAAAAGACACCTCCAGACACGCCTTCGAGGCTACAAATCCTTGCGCCTTTGCCTACAGCCAAGCCAGAGTCCGCCGGCTTGTGCGCTTTGGGGTCGGGTTCTATTGTGGTCCGGTCGCTGACGAATCAGCGATCGGGTTTAGCGACTCGAATTCAAGTCAAAGGTGCATCGGCGTTCCAGGCTTCGTTGCGGATCTGTATTTTCGCGATTTCGTCATGGTGGCTGTATGCGGGAGACCTTCGGGTCTGCCGGGTGCCTGTGACCGGTTCGCTAACCTGCGTACAGCCTCCACCCCTCCTGTTTAGCGACAGGTTGTAGCGGCTCCACCTCAAAGGAGCTTCACCATGATCAAACCAACACCCAACCCACCCGAATCCGACTCCACCTCCCCCTACGAATCCCTCGATTCAAAAAACTCAACGACGCCGCCGAACGCGCGCTCGATCACTACCTCTGCCCACCCGGCTCCACGCCACCACCGCGCAAAACCCGTCGGATGTACGCGGTCACTGCGGACTTCAAAAACGAGGAACTGCTCGCCGATGCCAGCGAAACACTCGCCTCAGCTAGAACCATCGCCCAGGACTTCGCCCACCTCATACCCGCGTCGCAACGCAGGACGCTGCTGGGGATTGCGCAACTGATCATGCTCGGCGAGCTGGCGGTGAATCGGGTGATGGATAATCTGGAGTTGCCGCAGTAGCGACACGCGATGATCGTTCCCACACGCAGCAGCAGGAACGCATCAACGGACGCTCCGCGTTTGGCTTCGGAAGGGACGCGGAGCGTCCCGGGCTGCATTCCCACGCAGAGCGTGGGAACGATCACAGGCATAAAAAAACCGCTGCTCCGTTGAATCGGGGACGGCGGTTTTTTCGTTTCAGCAGTTTTGCAAACAGTTGCTCAATACCGAAGGATTTTCACTTTTCCATTTTTGCTTTTGGGCAATTCGAACTCGACCTCGCCGCCGACTTTAACGTTCGCCTGCAGGGCATCGGCCAATGGAATGCTGAATCGGTATTCTTTGGCGGTCAGAAAAAAACCCGTGGCTTCGGCAAAGGAAATACATCGCCCCGAGGGCTTCGGCGTGATGGTGCCTCTTCCGGTTTTTTCGTCATAGCTGCTGAAAATACCTTTCATTGCCTTGCTCCCTTGCACTCACCTGCCTGACCGCGTCAGTGCGCGGCTGCACCTTGCATCAAACTGCAAAATCACGACGAGCGCACCTGTCAGAGTTGACAGTAAAGAGGGATCTCAGACCAATGGCTGCACAGCAACATCAGGAATCGCGACGCAGATCCGGCGGAATCGGCAAGTCGTCCTTGAGCGGATCCGGGCGCTTGCCCTTGCCGGCACGGTACTGGCGGATCTGGTAGACGTAGGCCAGGACCTGCGCGACCGCGAGATACAGACCACCAGGAATTTCCTGCTCGAGTTCGGTGGAGTAGTAGATCGAACGCGCCAGCCCCGGCGATTCGAGGAGCATGACGTTGTTGGCGACGGCGATTTCACGGATCTTCAGGGCGAGGAAGTCGCTGCCCTTGGCCAGCAGCACGGGTGCCCCGCCCTTCTCCGAGTCGTACTTGAGCGCGACGGCGTAGTGGGTCGGGTTGGTGATGACCACGTCGGCATCGGGAATGGCCGCCATCATCCGGCGCTGGGACATCTCGCGCTGGGTCTGGCGGATGCGCTGTTTGACCTCCGGGCGCCCCTCTTGATCCTTGTGCTCGTCGCGCACTTCCTGCTTGGTCATCAGCAGTTTCTTGTGCGCTTCCCAGAGCTGCACCGGCACGTCGACGGCGGCGATGATGATCAGGCCGCAGGCCAGCCACAATGTACTCCAGCCAACCAGCGTGACGCTGTGGATGATCGCCATTTCAAGTGGCTCGTGGGCGATCCGCAAAAAGTCATCGACGTCCGCCGACAACACCGCCAATGCCACGCCCAAAGTGATGAGGAACTTGGCCAGGGCCTTGAGCAGTTCGACCACAGCCTTGAACGAGAACATCCGCTTCAGGCCTGCCGCCGGGTTCATCCGGCTGAACTTGGGCGCCATGGAGCCCGCTGCGAACAGCCAGCCACCGAGGGAAATCGGCCCGATCAACGCGGCGAGCAACAGAGTGATCATGATCGGCTGGATCGCCAGCAGCGCCATCTGGCCCGACTGCAACAGAAACGCGCCCATGGAACCCTGATCCATGATCACTTCGCGCGACAGCGTGAAGTTCAGGCGCATCAGCTCCATCAGGTCCTCGGCCAGCATGCCGCCAAACACCAGCAGCGCACCGGCACCGGCCATGGTCACGGCCAAGGTGTTGAGTTCTTTGGAACGGGCAATTTCACCCTTTTCACGGGAGTCCTTTTTACGTTTCTCCGTGGGGTCTTCTGTTTTGTCCTGACCGCTTTCGCTCTCTGCCATGACTCAGCGCGCCCGTGCCAGTTCGCGTAACAACTGCAAGGCCTCGGTGGCCAGCGGCTGGTACTGATTGAGAATGTCCGCCAGACCGACCCAGACGATAAACAGACCGAGCACCAGGGTCAGCGGAAAACCGATGGAGAAAATGTTCAGTTGTGGCGCCGCGCGGGTCATCACGCCAAACGCGATGTTGACCACCAGCAACGCCGTCACCGCCGGCAACACCAGCAACAATGCGGCGCCCAGCACCCAGCCGAGTTTGCCGGCCAGTTCCCAGTAATGCGCGGTCATCAGACCGCTGCCGACCGGTAGCGTGGTGAAGCTTTCGGTGAGGACTTCGAAGACCACCAGATGGCCGTTCATCGACAGGAACAGCAAAGTCACCAGCATGGTGAAGAACTGCCCGATCACCGCCACCGAGACACCGTTGGCCGGGTCGACCATCGAGGCGAAGCCCATGCCCATCTGAATCGCGACAATTTGCCCCGCGACGGCAAAGGCCTGGAAAAACAGTTGCAGGGAAAACCCCAGCACCGCACCGACCAGAATCTGCTCGGCTATCAGCAGCAAGCCACTGAGATCCAGCGGGCTGACCGCCGGCATCGGCGGCAGGCTCGGCGCAATACACACGGTGATGGCCACGGCGAAATACAGGCGCACCCGGCGCGACACCAACGTCGTGCCGAACACCGGCATGACCATCAGCATCGAGGCGACGCGAAACAGCGGCAACATGAACGAGGCCACCCAGGTACTGATCTGGGTGTCGGTCAGCTGAAGCAGCGATTGCATGGCTTAGCCGATGACCATCGGGATGTTTTTGTACAACTGGATGATGTATTCCATGAACGTCTGCACGATCCACGGACCACCGATGATCAACGTCACCAGCATCACCAGCAGACGCGGGAGGAAGCTCAGGGTCTGTTCGTTGATCTGCGTAGCGGCCTGGAACATCGCCACCAGCAAGCCGACCAACAGGCTCGGCACTACCAGAATCGCGACCATCAATGTGGTCAGCCAAAGGGCTTCACGAAAGATATCGACCGCAACTTCCGGCGTCATGGCGAGACACCTCCAAAACTGCTGGCCAGGGTGCCGATGATCAGCGCCCAGCCATCAACCAGCACGAACAGCATGATTTTGAACGGCAGCGAGATGATCAGCGGCGACAGCATCATCATACCCATCGCCATCAGCACACTGGCCACGACGAGGTCGATGATCAGGAACGGAATGAAGATCATGAAGCCGATCTGGAACGCGGTTTTAAGCTCGGAGGTGACGAACGCCGGCACCAGAATGGTCAGCGGCGCCTGATCCGGCGTGGCAATGTCGGTGCGCTTGGACAAGCGCATGAACAGCTCCAGATCGCTGGTGCGGGTCTGGGCGAGCATGAAGTCCTTGATCGGCACCTGGGCCTTTTCGACCGCTTGCTGGGCGGTAAGGGTTTCCGCCAGATACGGTTGCAGCGCGTCCTTGTTCACCCGGTCGAACACCGGGGCCATGATGAACATGGTGAGGAACAGCGCCATGCCGGTGAGGATTTGGTTCGACGGCGTCTGTTGCAGACCGAGGGCCTGACGCAGGATCGAGAAGACAATGATGATCCGGGTGAAACTGGTCATCAGAATCACGGCCGCTGGAATGAAGCTCAGGGCAGTCATGATCAGCAGGATCTGCAGACTGACCGAATACTCCTGCGCGCCATCGGCGTTGGTGCCTAGCGTGATCGCCGGGATCGACAACGGATCGGCGGCGAATGCCAGCGGCGCGGCCAGCAACAGGGCCAGCGTCAAGACGATGCGTAACGCACCCATTACTTCTTATCCTTCTGATCCTTGCCGAGAATCTTCAGCAGATGCTGGGCAAATTCCGGGGTCGCTTTCTCGCTGGTATTCGGCACCTCGACCGGCTCTTTGAGCACATGCAGCGCGGTGATGGTGCCGGGGCTGAGGCCGAGCAGAATCTGCTCGTTGCCGACCTGCACCAGCAGCAAACGGTCACGCGGGCCGAGCGCGCGCGAACCGATCAGCTCGATCACCTGGCCCTTGCCTGCCGGACCTGCCTGCTGCACCCGGCGCAACAGCCAGGCGAGGAAGAAGATCAACCCCAGCACCAGCAACAGGCCGAACACCAGTTGCGTCAGTTGCCCGGCCACGCCGCTGTTGACCATCGGCGCGGTGGCGGCTGGCACTGTGGTCGCCGTTGAAGGCTCGGCGGCCAGCACGCTCAATGGCAATGCCAGCAAAGCCCAGAGAAACCGTTTCACTCAGCGCAGCTTCTTGATGCGTTCGCTTGGGCTGATCACGTCAGTCAGGCGGATGCCGAACTTCTCGTTGACCACAACTACTTCACCGTGCGCAATCAGCGTGCCGTTAACCAGCACGTCGAGCGGCTCACCGGCCAGACGATCAAGCTCGATTACCGAACCCTGGTTGAGTTGCAGCAGGTTGCGAATGTTGATGTCGGTGCTGCCGACTTCCATCGAGATCGACACCGGGATGTCGAGAATCACGTCCAGGTTCGGGCCATCGAGGGTCACCGGGTCGTTGTTCTTCGGCACGCTGCCGAACTCTTCCATCGGCAGGCGCGAGCCGCTGGATGCGTCAGCCGCCAGCAGCGCGTCGATGTCAGCTTGACCATCACCGGTTTCTTCCAGGGCCGCAGCCCATTCGTCAGCCAGTGCCTGGTCGTCCTGGGCGTTCATATCGTCGTTCATCATTTGTCCTCGGCGGGCAAAAATTCAGTTAAATGCTTGGGGTAGGAGCGCCGTTTCAGCGACGCTCGATCGGCTCGATCACTTGCAACGCGAGGTTGCCTTTGTGCGAGCCCATCTTGACCTTGAAGGCCGGCACGCCGTTGGCGCGCATGATCATGTCTTCCGGCATTTCGACCGGGATCACGTCACCCGGCTGCATGTGCAGGATGTCGCGCAGTTTCAACTGGCGGCGCGCCACGGTGGCGCCGATGGGTACGTCGACATCGAGGACGTCCTGACGCAGCGCGTTGACCCAGCGCTCGTCCTGATCGTCGAGGTCGGACTGGAAACCGGCGTCGAGCATTTCGCGCACCGGCTCGATCATCGAGTACGGCATGGTCACGTGCAGGTCGCCGCCGCCGCCATCGAGTTCGATGTGGAACGTGGAGACCACGATCGCTTCGCTCGGGCCGACGATGTTGGCCATGGCCGGGTTCACTTCCGAGTTGATGTACTCGAAATTGACTTCCATGATCGCCTGCCAGGCTTCTTTCAAATCGACGAAAGCCTGCTCCAGCACCATGCGCACCACACGCAGTTCGGTCGGGGTGAATTCACGCCCTTCGATCTTGGCGTGACGGCCGTCGCCGCCGAAGAAGTTGTCCACCAGTTTGAACACCAGTTTGGCGTCAAGAATGAACAGCGCGGTGCCGCGTAATGGTTTGATCTTGACCAGGTTGAGGCTGGTCGGTACGTACAACGAATGCACGTATTCGCCGAACTTCATCACCTGCACGCCACCGACGGCAACGTCCGCCGAGCGGCGCAGCATGTTGAACATGCTGATGCGGGTATAGCGGGCAAAACGCTCGTTGATCATTTCCAGAGTCGGCATGCGTCCACGGACGATGCGGTCCTGACTGGTCAGGTCGTAGCTTTTGACACTGCCGGGTTCGGCAGCGTTATCGGTCTGTACCAGACCATCGTCGACGCCATGCAACAGCGCGTCGATTTCATCCTGGGACAGCAGATCCTGCACGGCCATGTCGTGTTCCTACTGCAGTACGAAATTAGTGAAAAGCAACTGTTCGATCACAACTTTGCCCAGCTCTTTCTGCGCCACTTCCTGGACGCTGGCGGTGGCCTTCTGGCGCAACATCTCCTGGCCGACCGGGGTCGCCAAGGTGGCGAAATCCTGACCGGAGAAGAGCATCACCAGGTTGTTGCGGATCACCGGCATGTGCACTTTGAGCGCTTCCAGATCGGCCTGATTACGCGCCAGCATGGTGATGCTCACCTGCATGTAGCGCTGACGGCCGTTCTGGTTGTAGTTGGCGACAAAGGCCGGCGCCATCGGCTCGAAAATCGCCGGCTGCTTGCCGACAGGCGCTGCATCAGCGGCTTCGGCAGGCTTGCTCTGAGCGCTGTGCATGAAGAACCAGGTCGCCCCCACGGACGCGCCAATGGCCAGCAGCAACGCCAGCACGATCACAATGATCAGCTTGAGTTTGCCTTTGGTTGCGGGGTCTTTCACTGCTGCTGTTTCGCTCTTCGCCATGCCAATAATCCGTCACTAATCGGGTTTTCACAGTCGCACGGCAAGGCAAGAGCAAGTGTTATGCCAGAAGTGTCGGCCGTAGCGCAGACAACGCTAAAGTCAAAGGCACCCTCACCCCAGCCCTCTCCCGGAGGGAGAGGGGGCCGACCGAGGCGTCTTGCGTTAAACATCGACCTGCAAGACCGAGTCGATTATGGATTCACAGCAGCAGTATCCGGTCGGCGCACTTCGCAAGCATCCCCCCAATCAGTCCCCTATCCCACCGGGAGAGGGCTAGGGTGAGGGTTTTCAGGGGGCCGACCGAGGTGTAAGACGTCAAACACCGACCTGAAAGACCAAGTCGATTATGGATTCACAACAGGAATATCCGGTCGGCGTACTTCGCAAGCATCCCCCAATCAGTCCCCTCTCCCTCTGGGAGAGGGCTAGGGTGAGGGTTTTCAGGGGGCCGACCGAGATGTCAGACGCCAAACATCGACCTGAAAGACCGAGTCGATTAGAGATTCACAGCAGAAGTATCAGGTCGGCGTACTTCAAGAGCATCCCCCAATCAGTCAGTCCCCTCTCCCTCCGGGAGAGGGCTAGGCGGGCGGCGTTCCGATGAGGGGCTCTTGATTTTGATCAGGCGTAATAGTCGACCGCGCTGCTGCCAATCACGCTGGTGGTTTGAGCGGCGGCTTCAGCAATGGTTGCAGGCGCCAATTCGTCATCCGCCGAATCGAGGCGACCGCCGGCCGCGCTGGTGCGACCACTCTGGCCCTGCTGCGCCTGTTCCTGACCTTGTTGCCCCTGCCAGCCACGGTTCTGGTCGGAGACATTGACGTCGACCTGACCCATGCCCTGCTGGTTGAACATTTCGCGCAGGCGATGCATCTGGCCGTCCAGCGCTTCTCGCACGCTTGGATGCGCGCTCATAAAGGTCACTTGGGTCTGCTGGTCCGGAACCATGTTGACGCGAATATCCAATCGCCCCAGTTCAGCCGGCTGCAGCTGAATGTCCGCCGCCTTCAGATTGGCACTCGACAGATACATGACGCGATTGACCACTTCTTCAGTCCAGCCGCTCTGGTGCATGGCGATCGGCTGATTCACCGGTACCGCGTTCGCTGTCTTCGGCGTGGCCGCCTGCGTCAGTGCCGCCAGACGGTTGGCGAAGTCATCGACGCGGGTATCGCTGGTCGCAGTCTTGAGATCTTTGAGGCCCTCGTCGATCAAGCCGCTGAACGCTTTGTCACCACCCTGGCTGGTGCTGTCCTTGTCGGCTTGCACGTCGAGCATACTGGCCATGCCGGCGGCGAAGGTTTGCGCGGAAGTCAATTCACCGTCGGCCTGAGCCTGAGCCGGCGACGCTTTCGGTTGCGCCTGGCTGGCGGCGGAAATGTGCCCGCCCTGCTCCATCGCCATGCGCACGGCCGGCATCGAGTCGAGCGGGTCGGCCGAAGGGTCGAAATCGCTGTCGGTGGCCGGTGCCGGATCTTTGACCGTCCCCGGCAGAGCGGCAAGCGCAGGTGTTTCGGCTTCAGGCTGGGCACTCGCGACGACCGCCGGAGTCTGCACAACTGGCGCCGTGACTACCGGCTGCACAGCGGTTGCCAATGCCGGATCAAGCGTCGGATCAACCGGCGCCGCGTCTACCACTGGCGTCTGGGCGGTGTCTGTGTTGTCGTCGCTGCTGGCGCTGCTGTCATCGGTCGCTGCGGTTTTGTCGGCAGGCAAGTCGTTGCCGCTATCGGCAACCGCCGGCTGTGCAGCGGCAGACTGATCTTTGCCGATGTCCTTTTTGCCGCTGTTGTCAGCGACCTTGTCGCGCGCCGACTTTGGCGAATTGTCAGCGGTGGCGACAGGCTTGCTCGACCCCTGATCGGCGAACACTTTAGCGAAGCTTGAGGCTTTATCCCCGGTGTCTACGGCCATAGCCGACGATTTGGCCGAGGCAGCTTGCGCCTTGGCCTGAGCGGCATTCTGAAGAAGGATGTTGGGGGTCGCAGGCATGAAACGGTCTCCGCTGCACTGGGATCGTAGGTACAGTTGCAGAGATAACTGCAAGTGCCGGGCCAGTTTTGCCCGGCGTTCGTAAAAAGCGCCGGACGGCGGGATCAGTGCGTGTGAGCAGGATGTTTTTCGCTTTCATAAACCGGGCGAACTTCAGCAAATTCGCCACTGATCTGAGCGACCAGTTTGACTATTTCCGCCGGGCTCTTATTTTTGGCTTCCGACTCCAGCTCCTGGCAGAGCGCCGCCAAACGGACAGCCCCCATGTTGCTGGCGCTGCCCTTGAAGCTGTGGGCAACTTCCGACAAGGCCTTGGCATCCACCGCTTTTCGCAGATCAACCAAGCGACTTTCGGAATCCGTCAGAAAGGTATCCAGCAGCTCTGGATAACCATCCTCCATCACATCGCGCAGTACGCTCAGCGCCTCGCGATCAATATGTGTGTCAGTCACTTGTTCACTCCTTGATCAAGAATTGCGCGAATTATGCCTCAACCTCCCAGGAAAACTCCACGCGGGCACTACGACCTTCGTCCGACCAACTGGCGTTATGCCCCAATTGCCGGACCAGACTGACGCCGCGCCCCGACAAACGGATACCGTCCAGCGGCCTTTCCATGACTCGCGCCACATCAAAACCCTTGCCGCTGTCCTCAACGCGAATCACCAGCCGGCCGCCCTCGCCTTGTGGCTGCACCTGCAGATGCACACGGACAAAGCCATCCTGCAGCGCCTCCAGCCGATCGTTGCGCTGCTGATAATAGCGAGCAAAACCCGCCGCATCGCGCTTGAGGCTGGAGTCCAGACCCAGCACGCCATGTTCCAGTGCATTGGAATACAACTCGGCCAGCACGCTGTACAAAGCACCACTCTGCGCCCGCAACCCATGCACCTCAAGCAGCAACTGCAACAGGTACGGCAACGGATTGAAGCGCTTGAGCGTGGCGCCACGAAACTCGAAGCTCACCGACCAGTCGAGCGGACACGACTGGCCGCTGTCGGAATACACCGGCGCCGACGGTTTGACCTGCGCCGGCTCCAGCAGGCTGACCTCGACCATGCTGACATCGTCGCGCGCCTCGCCGCGAAAATCCCGCAGCGCCTGCTCGATATCCTCGAACAAGCGATCCGGCTCGCGGTTGGCGGCGAACACCTGCTGCAAACGCTCTACGCCGAACAGTTGATCACTGGCGTCACTGGTGTCGATCACCCCGTCGGACAACAGAAACACCCGATCACCGACAGCCATCGGATGCACTTCCGTACGATCATCGAACGCCTGTGCACTGAGCACCCCCAACGGCAAGTGCCGCGCGGCCAGCGGCACACGCTCACCACTGGCGATCCGATGCAGATAGCCGTCAGGCATGCCGCCGTTCCACACTTCGACCGAACGCCGCTGAAAACTCAGGCACAGCAACGTGGCGCAGCAGAACATGTCCACCGGCAGGATGCGTTTGAGCTTGGCGTTCATCTCGCGCAGGGTTTCCGCCAGGCCGTAGCCCTTGGCGGTCATGCCATAGAACACCTCGGCCAGGGGCATCGCCCCGACGGCTGCCGGCAGGCCATGGCCAGTGAAATCGCCTAACAGCACATGCATGTCACCTGCCGGCGTGTAGGCCGCCAGCAGCAGGTCACCGTTGAACAAGGCATAGGGCGATTGCAGGTAGCGGATGTTCGGCGCACTCAGGCAACCGGAATGCGCCACTTTGTCGAAAACGGCTTTGGCCACACGTTGTTCGTTGAGCAGGTAATCATGGTGTTTGGCGATCAGGTCGCGCTGCTGCAGCACGGTTGCCTGCAAGCGGCGCAAGCGATCCATCGCCTTGATTTTGGCGGCGAGGATCACCTGGTTGTAAGGCTTCGCCAGAAAGTCGTCGCCACCGGTCTCCAGACAACGGGCCAGCGCTTCGCTTTCGGTCAGCGACGTGAGGAAGATGATCGGCACCAGCGTCTCGCCCGCCAGCGCCTTGATCTGCCGCGCGGCTTCGAAGCCGTCCATGACCGGCATCATCGCGTCCATCAAGACCAGATCGGGTTGCTGCCGGCGAAACAGATCGACCGCTTCGGCACCGTTGGCCGCCGTCAAGACGTTATGGCCCTGACGACGGACGATGGTCGACAGCAACAGGCGATCGGCGGCGCTGTCTTCGGCGATCAACAGGGTCAGCGGCTCTTGCGCCTGCATGGCCGTCAACTGATGTCGAAGAGTTTGTCGAAATTGGAGATGGCGAGGATCTTGCGCACATCGGAGTTGCTGTTGACGACTCGCACGTCCGAATTATCGCCACCGGCGTGATCCCGCAGCAGGAGCAGCATGCCCAGTGCGGAACTGTCGAGGTAGGTGGCCTCTTTCAGATCGACCACGATGGACTCAGGTTTCTTTTGGAGTCGCTCATAGGACTCGCGAAACTCCTGATGGCGCCCGAAATCGAACCGCCCCCTGACCGAGATCGTCAGTTTGTGACCATCCGGAGAGACTTCTGTAACGACTGACATTGACTGGCTTCCTTGTCATTGACGAACCTGTACAAGGTTTAGCACTTGCACAGGGTTGCGGCAAGGTTAGAAGACAGATCAAAAGATCGCAGCCTTCGGCAGCTCCTACACTGATCCTCTGTAGTAGCTGCCGAAGGCTGCGATCTTTTGATCTTGCTTTAAAACGGATTCTGTCGCGGCAAACGCTGTGACAATTCATCGAGCAACTTCTGCTCGCGCTTGTCTTCGAGACGTTGCGCCTCTTCGCGATAACGCTGCACCAGTTTGCGCAAACCTTCGACCTTGGCGAACGCCTGTTGCCATTCCTCACGCGCCTTGTCGAGTTTGTTCTGGTGCCAGACCAGACTCTGGCGCTGCTGGTCGACGGCGGTGTCGAGTTGCGCCAGAAAGCCCTGAAAACCGAGCAGCCATTGCCCGCTCACGCCAGTGCTGCCGCGCACGATCCATTGCTGCGAGTAATCCAGACGAAAGGCATTGAGGTCGGCGAGTTTGCTTTCTGCGACTTTGACCTGTCCCTGAAAATAGCCCAGCCGTTGCACGGCGGTTTTCTCGGCCTGTTCGGCCATGTCCACCACCGGAGCCAGGCGCGCAGCGCGGCTGACGGCCATGGCCGGTTACCCGCCCGCCGCAGGGGCGAACAAGGTCTCGAGATAGGCCTGGCTTTCACCCATGTTGATTTTGTCGTTGAGGCCCTGACGCTGGTAGCGCACCAACTGCGGTTGCAGGGAAATCGCCAGATCGGTCTCGCGGTCGCCGCCGGCAACGTAGGCGCCGACACTGATCAGATCGCGGCTCTGCTGATAACGCGACCACAACTGTTTGAAGTACTGCGCGCGCTGCATGTGTTCCGGCGAAACCACCGCAGGCATTACCCGGCTGATCGACGCTTCGATGTCGATGGCCGGATAGTGCCCTTCCTCGGCCAGACGCCGGGACAGCACGATATGACCATCAAGTACGCCTCGAGCCGAGTCGGCAATCGGATCCTGCTGGTCATCGCCTTCGGACAACACCGTATAGAACGCGGTAATCGAACCACCGCCCTTCTCCGCATTACCGGCACGCTCAACCAGTTTCGGCAATTTGGCGAACACCGACGGCGGATACCCCTTGGTTGCCGGCGGTTCGCCGATGGCCAAGGCGATTTCCCGCTGCGCCTGGGCGAAACGGGTCAGCGAATCCATCAGCAGCAGGACGTTCTTGCCCTTGTCGCGGAAATACTCGGCAATTCGCGTGCAATACATGGCGGCGCGCAGGCGCATCAGCGGCGCATCGTCCGCAGGGGATGCGACGACCACGGAACGCTTGAGACCTTCTTCACCGAGGATGTGCTCGATGAATTCCTTAACTTCTCGACCCCGCTCACCGATCAGGCCAACGACGATAATGTCGGCCTCGGTGAAGCGGGTCATCATGCCCAGCAACACCGATTTACCGACACCGGTACCGGCGAACAGCCCCAAACGCTGGCCGCGACCGACCGTCAGCAAACCGTTGATGCAACGGATACCAACGTCCAGCGGTACGCTGATCGGGTCACGGTTGAGCGGGTTGATCGTCGGGCCGTCCATTGGCACCCAGTCTTCGGCCTTCATCCCGCCCTTGCCGTCCAGCGCACGACCGGCGCCGTCGAGCACGCGCCCGAGCATGCTCATGCCCATCGGCAAGCGACCGGTATCAGCCAGTGGCACCACACGGGCGCCCGGGGCAATACCAGCGACGCTGCCGACCGGCATCAGGAAGACTTTGCTGCCGGAAAAGCCCATGACCTCCGCTTCGACCTGGGACGGGTGATAGCTGTCGTCATTGATTACCAGGCAACGCGTGCCCATGGCGGCGCGCAGGCCTTCGGCTTCGAGAGTGAGGCCGACCATGCGCAGCAGGCGACCTTCAAGAATCGGCGCGCCGGCAATCTCGGTGGCCTCAGCGTAAGTGCTCAGGCGCTTGGCGAAACTGGTGCGTTCAAGGCGCATCGGGTTCGTCCGCGAGCGGCTCTTCAGGCGAGGCCGCCGGTTTTACGTCTTCGGGAATGTCCAGAGTCAGATCCGCCTCGGCCGGGTGCAACGCCTGCTCGTGCAACTGATCGAACAGTTTAGCCATGACCTGAGCGACACGGGTTTCGATGCTGGCATCGATGCGGCTGTGCTCGGTTTCAACCCGGCAGCCACCCGGCAACAGCGCTTCGTCTTCGACAATGCGCCAGGTTTCCTCATGACGTTCGCGCAAAGCCTTGGCCTGCTCGAAGTCCTGCGGATTGACGTACAGGCGCACATTGTCGACGCCCAGCGGCAACAGCTTGAGCGCATCGCGCATGACGTGTTCGATCTGGCTGGAATCGATGGCCAGCTCACGCTTGATCACCTGTTTGGTGATGTGCTGCACGAGGTCGACCAGTGATTTCTCAATCTGGGTGTCTTGCTCGGCGATCGGCTCGAACAGGTTCGCCATCAGTTGCTCAAGGCTGGCCAGCTTCGCCGCTAACGCCACTTCAGCTTCCTGACGAACCTTGAGCGTGGCGCTGTGAAAGCCTTCTTTCTCGCCGATGCCGAAGCCCTCGTTGTAAGCCTCCTGACGGATGCTTTCGAGTTCTTCCAGGGTCAGTGGCTGGACTTCTTCCAGCGGCACCTCTTCCATTTCCGGCGGTTCGGGTTCCGGCTCTGGCTCGGGTTCCGGTTTCGGCGGATCGAAGCTGGGCATGGCCCAGGATTCGAAACCACGGACATCGCGGGCACGGATCAGATCCGTCACATCGTCGTCGTGCTTGTCCATGGGCTTAGATCATTTCCTCGCCACCTTTGCCACCGAGTACGATCTCGCCGGCTTCGGCCATACGACGGGCAATGGTGAGGATTTCTTTCTGCGCGGTTTCGACATCGCTGACGCGCACCGGGCCTTTGGCCTCGAGGTCGTCGCGCAACAGTTCGGCAGCACGTTTGGACATGTTCTTGAAAATCTTCTCTTTGACGCCTTCGTCCGAACCCTTGAGGGCCAGCACCAGCACGTCCGAGGACACTTCGCGCAGCAACGCCTGAATGCCACGGTCGTCGACATCGGCGAGGTTGTTGAACACGAACATGAGGTCTTCGATCTGACCGGACAGGTCTTCGTCGACTTCGCGGATCGAATCCATGAGCTGGCCTTCGATCGAGCTGTCGAGGAAGTTCATGATGTCTGCCGCACGCTTGATGCCACCCAAGGTGGTGCGCGAGGCATTCGAGTTGCCGGAGAACTGCTTCTCGAGAATCTGGTTGAGCTCTTTCAGTGCTGCTGGCTGTACGGTGTTCAATGACGAGACGCGCAGGATGATGTCCAGACGCACCTTGTGGTCGAAGTTGCCCAGCACTTCACCGGCCTGATCCGGGTCGAGGTACGCCACCACGATCGCCTGAATCTGCGGGTGTTCGTAACGGATCACGTCGGCAACGGCGCGCGGCTCCATCCATTTCAGGCTGTCGAGGCCACTGGTGTTGCCACCGAGCAGGATGCGGTCGATCAGGCCGTTGGCCTTGTCTTCACCCAGGGCCTGGGTGAGCATTTTGCGCACGTAGTCGTCGGAACCGACGCCGAGGCTGGTCTGGTCGCCGACGATATCGACGAACTCGCTCATGACCTGCTCGACCTGCTCGCGATGGACGTTGCCCATCTGGGCCATGGCCACGCCGACACGCTGAACCTCTTTCGGGCCCATGTGGCGCAGCACTTGTGCGGCGTCGGTCGAACCCAGGGACAGCAGCAGAATCGCGGCTTTGTCGACCTTGGTCAGTTTGACGGTAGCGGCTCGGTTATCACTCATCTGCGTTAATCCACTCTTTCACGACCTGAGCCACGCGACCCGGATCCTCGGCCACCAGACTCTTGATTGCATTCAGTTGCGCGTCATAACCCTCACTTGGGCTCGGCAACAGAATGCTCTGCGGACCACCGAGGCTTACGCGGTCGTTGGCCAGGTCGCCGTCCAGGCCGCCCATCCCACCGAGTTCCACGTCGCTGCCAAGACCGGCCAGCTCCTTGCCTTTGCCGCCGCCGGTGATGTTGTTGAGCACCGGACGCAGCACACCAAACACCAGCACCAGGATGAACAACACACCCAGCACTTGTTTGACGATGTCCCAGAACCATGGCTGGGAGTAGAACGGAATATCGGCAATCACTTCGCCGCGCTCGGCGGAGAACGGCATGTTGATCACGCTGACGCTGTCGCCACGGCTGGCGTCGAAACCGACGGCGTCCTGGACCAGACGGGTGAAACGCGCCAATTCGTCGGCGCTCCACGGCGCGCGTGTGGTTTCGCCGTTGGCCGCGTTGACCTTGACCTGATCGTCGACCACCACCGACACCGACAGACGATTCAGGCGACCCTGCTGCTGTTTGGTGTGGCTGATGGAACGGTCGAGCTCGAAGTTCTTGGTCGATTGTTGACGCTTGTCTGCCGGGTATGGCGCGAGCATCGGCTGGCCGGTGGCCGGGTCCATGATCTGCTGACCGTTGGCATCAACCAACGGCTGGCCTGGCTGTACCATAGCGGCCGGCGCTGCGGCGCCACCGGTGGTTTGCGGCGCCGAGGCTGGCGACGGCGGCTGGTTGCTCAGGGCACCTGGCACACCTTGCGGGCCATTGCTGGCGGTGCGTTGTTCGTTGACCGACTGCTCGCTGCGCAACGCCGGTTGATCCGGGTTGAACTGCTCGGCAGTCGACTCGACGGCATTGAAATCGATGTCGGCCGAGACCTCAGCCTTGTAGCGATCATTGCCCAATACCGGCTGCAGAATGTTGTGCACGCGCTGGGTGAGCATGCTTTCCATGCGGCGGCTGTAATCGAACTGCTTGCCGGCCATGGTCATTTCGGAGTTCTCCGCCTGATCAGAGAGCAGGTTGCCCTTCTGGTCGACGACGGTGATCTGCGACTTGCTCAATTCAGGAACGGAGGTGGCCACCAGGTTGATGATCGCCACCACCTGACCCGGCTCCAGCGAACGACCGGAATACAACTCGACCAAAACCGAAGCACTTGGCTTGCGTTCATCTCGCACGAACACCGAACTCTTCGGAATCGCCAGGTGCACGCGGGCGCCCTTGACGTTGTTCAGGCTGGAGATGGTCCGCGCCAGTTCACCTTCGAGGCCACGACGGTAGCGCGTCGCTTCCATGAACTGGCTGGTGCCCAGCCCCTGTTCCTTGTCGAGGATTTCAAAACCGATGTTGCCGTCGCTGGGAGTGACACCAGCAGCGGCGAGTTTCATCCGCGCACGGGACAGGTCATCGGCCTTGACCAGCAAGGCGCCGGAGTTCGGTTCGACGGTGTAAGGAATGTCAGCAGAGGCCAGGGTGTCCATGACCTGCTTGGCGTCCATGCCGGCAAGGCTGCCGTACAACGGACGGTAATCCGGCTGCTGCGACCACAGCACCACGGCAAAGCCAATCGCCACGCTCGCAGCCAGGCCGACCAACAGGCCCACCTGACGCAGCATGGTCATCTCGGAGAGGTTTTCCAGGAAGGACAGGCCGAACAGCGGCGGTTTGCCGTCTATCGGGGTGGCCTTGGCCGGAACGTTATCGGCGACTGCTTCTGCCATGACTCAATCTCGTCCTTAAACCGGCATCTGCATGATGTCTTGATAAGCCTGAACCAGCTTGTTGCGCACCTGGGTCAGAGCCTGGAACGACACGCTGGCTTTTTGCGAAGCGATCATCACGTCCGTCAGATCGACGCCGCTCTTGCCCACTTCAAAGGCGTTGGCCAACTGAGTCGACGCGGTCTGGGTATCGCTGACCTTGTTGATCGCCTGACCGAGCATGTCGGAAAAGCTGCTGCCTCCCAACTCAGGGACAGCGGTCGTCGATTTCGGCGCAGACATGGCATCCAGCTTCATGGCCTTCATGTCTGTCATCAACCGATTAAATTCAATACCTTGGCTCATGGTCTACTCTCTTGGGCGGCCCGCAATTTTTTGACACTCACTCGGCGGGTACACAGGTATTAGCAACAAGGGTGCCAGCTCATGGGCACCCCTTTCAGAAAAGCGTTTTCAAATCGTTGCGCCAGACGTCAGGTGGCGAACAGATAACCTTCGACGTCCATCCCGGCATCGCGCATTTGCGCCAGCTTGTAGCGCAGGGTGCGCGGGCTGATACCGAGCTTTTCCGCCGCTTCCTTTCGTCGGCCGCGCTCGGCGCGCAGGGTGTCGATGATCATCTGAAACTCCCGGCGCCGCAGGTCATCGCCCAGTGCACCGGCGGAATCCGCTTCGATTTCCACCTCGCGAAGCAGCGCTGAGGTCGGCGCGGCGACGGGCATCGCGGTGTACGTCACGGGACCGGCCAGACAGAAATCCTGCGGCTGAATCAAACCGCCCTGCTGCAAGATCAGCGCACGCTGAATGGCGTTATCCAGCTCACGCACATTGCCCGGCCACGGGTAAGCGGTCAGGCAAGCTTGCGCGTCAGGCGAGAGTTTCGCCGCCGCGTGCTTCATTTTATTGACGTGTTTGGCCAGCAACCTTTCGGCCAGCGGCAGGATATCGGCAGTGCGCTCGCGAAGTGGACGCCAGGCCAAGGGGAAAACCGACAAACGGTAAAAAAGATCCTCACGGAAACGCCCCGCCGCCACTTCGCCCGCCAGATCGCGGTTGGTGGTAGCAACCACGCGAATATCCAGGGCAATCGGTTTACGTGCCCCGACGCGCTCGACCTCGCGCTCCTGCAACACGCGCAGCAGTTTGGCTTGCAGGCCGAGGGGCATTTCGGAGATTTCGTCGAGCAACAGCGTGCCACCGTCTGCCTGCTCGAACTTGCCGGCTTGTGCGGCAATGGCGCCGGTGAACGAACCCTTCTCGTGGCCGAACAACGTGGCTTCGAGCATGTTGTCCGGGATCGCCGCACAGTTGATCGCAATGAACGGCTGGCTGGCGCGATGGGATTGCTGGTGAATGTAGCGCGCCAACACTTCTTTACCGGTGCCGGATTCGCCGGAGATCAGCACTGTCGAATCGCTGCGCGCCACCCGCGCTGCCAGCTCCAGCAACTGCGCACTGGCCGGCTCGACGGCCACCGGACCGTCGCCGTCGCTCGTGCCAATACTGCCTAGCGCATGCCGCGCCACCAGATCCAGCAAGGCCTTGGGTTCAAACGGCTTGACCAGATAGTCGGCCGCGCCCTGGCGCATCGCATCGACCGCACGCTCGACCGCGCCGTGCGCCGTCATCAGCAACACCGGCAATTGCGGTTGGCGGGCCCGCAACAGCGAGAGCAACTGGTGACCGTCCATGCCCGGCATGTTGACGTCGCTGACCACCAGATTGAACGCCTCACGCGCCACCGCCGTCAGCGCGTCTTCAGCGCAGCCGACCGCGTGGTAATCGTGCCCGGCCAGCAACAACGTATCGGCCAGCGCCTCGCGCAATGAGCGGTCATCCTCGACCAGCAAAACCTTGATGCCCATGTCTTTTACTCAGCTCCGTGTACAGCGGAAAACAGCGGCAGGATCACCTGCGCGCACGTGCCGCGCCCAACCCGCGAACGCAGCAGCAATTCTCCCTGATGCGCACGGGCCACAGCCTTGACCACGGTCAGGCCGAGGCCGGTGCCGGTGACTTTGGTGGTAAAAAATGGCTCGCCGAGCCGCGCCAGAACCGCAGGCTCGATGCCGCTGCCACTGTCGCTGATACTCAGATGCAGGTTGTTGTCACGGGTGTAGCAATGCACTTTCAGGCGGACGTCGCCGACACTGGCCTGAATGGCGTTTTCGATCAGGTTCAGCAGCGCTCCGACCAGCGTGTCGCGGTTGCACAGCAGCTCGCCGGCATGACTGTCGCACTGCCAGCGGATGGGCAGATCCTGGACGTGCGTCAGCGCCGCCGCTTGCAGTGCCTGCATTAAGGTATTCGGGGTCAGGCGATCGGTCAGCGGCAACTCGCCGCGAGCGAACACCAGCATGTCGCGCACCTGGTGCTCCAGCTCGTGCAGGCGCTCTTTCAGGCGCCCGGCGAAACGCTGCTGGGTAGCGACCGGCAATTGCTGCTCAGTCAAATGACTGGCATAGAGCAAAGCAGCGGATAGCGGAGTGCGGATCTGATGGGCCAGCGAGGCGACCATGCGCCCCAGTGAGGACAAGCGCTCGTGGCGTGCCAGTTGATCTTGCAGATGACGGGTTTCTGTCAGGTCATTGAGCAGCACCAGCTGCCCCGGCTCGGCATCCAGCGAACGGGTGGCGATCGACAGGCGTCGACCATTTTTCAAGGAAACTTCATGACCGTCGTCTTCACGCGGGGCAAAGCAACGCGCAATCACATGGCGCCACAGCTCGCCCTCGAGCGGCAAGCCGAGCAGTTCGATAGCGGCAGGATTAGATTCGCGCACCATGCCGTGACCGTCGATGACGATGACGCCACCGGGCAACAGATCAAGGAGGTTTTGCAGGCGGTTGGCCAAGCGTTCTTTTTCCGCCAGCTCCTGCATGCGCTGGGCACTGACGACTGCGAGCTCACCCTTGAGCTCGGTTACCCGTGCCTCAAGCATGCTGTAGGAGTCCGTCAGTTGGCTGGACATCTGGCTGAACAGCTCGAATGCCTGCTCCAGGCCCTGTCGGCTTGCCTGCTCTACGGAGGACGGCTGCCCCTCGGGACTGGAGGCAGTAGACATCTGGGCGTGGGGCATTGTGCTTTCTCGCTTGGCTGACCGTCAGTTAAACGGAACGTTGCGAGGGCTGTAGCAATACCCGTGCCTAAAAAAAACTGCTTATAAATGAAGCAGTTGAAAAACAGGCGTCAATCCTCCGCCTGTTCATCTCCATCGCGCCGGCTCATGCCGTACTTGCGCATCTTCTCCACCAGGGTGGTGCGACGGATACGCAGGCGTTCAGCCGCACGCGCCACAATGCCATTGGCATCGTCCAGCGCCTGCTGAATCAGGCCTTGCTCCAGACCACCGAGGTAGTCTTTCAGGTCCAGGCCTTCCGGCGGCAGCATGGCGTTGGCGGTGAAGTCCGGCGTATGGCCGTTGATCGCTACGCGCTCTTCGAGATCGCTGCGCAGGCTGTCGACCATTTGCTCGTCTTCGTCGTCGACGTAGCGGAATTTCTTCGGCAGCTCGACCACGCCGATCACCCCGTACGGATGCATGATCGCCATGCGCTCCACCAGGTTGGCCAGCTCGCGGACGTTGCCCGGCCAGCCGTGACGGCACAGCGACATGATCGCTGCCGAGTTGAAGCGGATCGAACCGCGCTTCTCGTGTTCCATGCGCGAGATCAGTTCGTTCATCAGCAAAGGAATGTCTTCGACGCGCTCACGCAGCGGCGCCATCTCGATCGGGAACACGTTCAGGCGATAGTAAAGGTCTTCGCGGAAGGTGCCGATCTCGATCATGCTTTCGAGATTCTTGTGGGTCGCGGCGATGATGCGCACATCGACGCTCTGAGTCTTGTTGCTGCCCACGCGCTCGAAGGTGCGCTCCTGCAGGACGCGCAGCAGCTTGACCTGCATCGGCAGCGGCATGTCGCCGATTTCGTCGAGGAACAGGGTCCCGCCATTGGCCAGTTCGAAGCGGCCGGCACGGCTGGTGATCGCGCCGGTAAAGGCGCCCTTCTCGTGACCGAACAATTCGCTTTCGAGCAGCTCTGCCGGGATCGCCCCGCAGTTGACCGGCACGAATGGTGCGTCGCGGCGCTTGGAATGGTAATGCAGGTTGCGCGCAACCACTTCCTTGCCAGTGCCGGACTCACCGAGGATCAGTACGCTGGCATCGGTGTCGGCGACTTGCTGCATCATCTGGCGCACGTGCTGAATCGCACGGCTGGTGCCGACAAGACTGCGGAACAGATTGGGTTCGCGATGACGACCGCGCTCGCGTGCCTGGTCGTACATCTCGCGATAGACCTGGGCACGGTGCAGGGAGTCGAGCAATTTGCTGTAGCTGGGAGGCATTTCGAGGGTCGAAAGCACTCGGCGACGCTGGTCTTCAGGCAAGTCAACGGAAGAATTATCGCCCATCAACAAAACCGGAAGGAACTCATCCCAGGTTGAGAGTGTCTTTAGCAAGCCCAAAAGCGCACCAGGAGCATTAACGGTCCCGATCAGTACGCAAATGACCTCACGACTAGACGACAAAGAGCCGACTGCCTGCTGCCAGTCATGGCTGCCGCAGGGTAAATTTTCTTCGCCAAGAAAATTTAGAATCACCGCCAGGTCGCGGCGGCGGACGCTATCGTCATCGATCAGCAGAATTTTGGTTTCACGCCACATGCAATAGCAACTTCCCTAGTCAACTCAATGCCCAAAATAAGGGGCAAGCGAGACGCTTGCAGGACACCATGTGCCTGTAGACGCCTGAAATCTGAAAACAGCCACTAGTTAAGTCAAAAAACCGTGCACAGTCAAATTTATGGCGCACATGTCTGGATTAACTGGGGGTTAATTAACCAAACAGATGGTAAACCTTTGCCGCCTTTTGCGCTTGGGTGATCTGCGACATCTCGTTGGCTATCGCCTGCCGCTCACCCATGGCCACCTCGAGAAGCTCCTTGTAGACGTGGAGCAACTCCTCAAGGTTGTCGCGCAACGCGACCTCGTCCAGCGCAGCCTCAGCCATGACGTCTTCCATGCAGGAACGGCAAGCCAGATCCAGTTCACCAATGGCTTCCCAATTGCGTTCAGCGAGGGCAGTAACCAACGCTTCTCGGGTATCGGCGATTCGCTGCAATACAAGACTCATGACGATCTCCTTTAAAACTGCGGAGCAGGCACAGGGGCAATAGCATCCCAGCCTTCCTTGACCGTGCTCAGCAAGCCGGCAACCTCATCAAGAATGCGCAGGTCGCTGCTGATGTTCGCCTCGGCGAGGCGCTTCATCATGTAGATATACAGCCCATCCAGATCAGCCAGGGTATCTGCGCTGTTTTCCAGATCAAGGCCTTCACGCAGACCGCTGACAATGCCAATCGCCTTGCTGATCGAAGTGCATTTGCCAGGAATGTCCTTGCGCTCGATGGCGCCTTTGGCCTGAGCGATACGGGCCAGACCACCTTCCATCAACATTTGCACCAGACGGTGCGGGCTCGCTTCGGATGTCTGAGCGTGTGCGCCGACTTTCTGATACTGCCGAAGGGCTAACATCGGATTCATGTTCTACCTCATTGCCACAATGACTCGTATAACCAGTGTATCGCCAACGAATCACAGAACTTTAGATCAAAAGACAAAAACCCGGCGCACGCCGATGAAGCGTAGCCGGGTTTTTGTCGTGCCCGCCTTTTACTTCGCGGACTGCTGAGCGTTCAGCGAGCTGAAGAACGACGTAATGTTGCTCGCCGTAGCCTTCATCTGCCCTACCAGCAAGTCCATGGCGTTGTACTTGGCAGTCAACGTCTTCGTCAGGTTGGCGACACGCAGATCCAGCGCCAACTGCTGCGACGTGAGGCTGCGGGTGTTGTTGTTCAGAATGGTCATACGCTGATCAAGCAGACCGCTGGTGGTTTTACCATCAGCAGAAGCTTTGAGGTACGGATCGACCGCTTTGCTCATTCGCGCCAACAGACCGTTTTTGTCGTCGGTGCCGGAGAACAGCTGCTGCACCTGACCAGTCATGCCTGGCTGAGACATGGCCTTGTTGAAAGCCGTCGCGTCCAGCGTCAGCTTACCGGTGTCGCGATCGGTCATGACGCCGATCTGCGACAGCACACCCAGCTCGCCAGGCGACGAAGTGGTCAATTGGGCACGAATGTCCGCAATCAACGTCCGCGGCAGAGAATCACCGGTAAACGCGGCCTGCACCGTCAACTTGCCATCTTCGTCCGGCGTTGCCTTGGACAGGCTATCGATAGTGGTCTTGAGCGTGTTGAAAGCGTCGACGAATTGCTGAACCGAAGCCTGCAAACCCTTGGTGTTGGTATCGACAGAGACCTTGACCGCGGTGGGGCTGGCTTCCACCAGGTTCATGGTCAACCCACTGATCGCGCCGCTCACTGTGTTGCTCTTGCTGGTAACGGCAAGACCATCAATGGTCAGCTTCGCATCCTTGGCAATATCGCCCACAGCCCCCGAATCACCAGCGGCCGGGGTCGCAGACATGACCTTGGTGCCATCGATTTCCAGACCGGCAATACCACTGACCGTCAGGTCGGAGCCCGCGCCCGTCTTGTTGGAGCTGATCACCAGACGCGAAGCGCCCGAGCTGTCGGTCACGATGTTGGCGGAAACACCGTTGACACCCTGCGCCTTGTTGATGGCATCACGGGTAGTCTGCAAGGTGGCATTGGCCGGAATATCGACATTGTAATCAGTGCCATTCTGACTGATTTTCAGGGTACCACTCGGAATGGCACTGGCCGCGCCGCCGGCAAAGGATGCACTGGCTACTTTCGAGCCGGTGGCCAAGTTATTTACCACGACACTGTATGTGCCCGAAACAGCCGTGTTATCGGAAGTAGCGGTCAGCGTTGTCGGGGTAGACGAGGTCGCCGCGTAACCGGCAAACGCAGGGTTGGTCTTACTGCCCAGATCGGTCATTGCCTTCTGGTAGGCCGCCAATGCGTTTTTCAGCGCACCGACACCGGAAATCTTCAGGGTGTTGGTTTTGGTCGCAGAATCGATCTGCGTCTGCTTCGGCGACTTGTCGGCGTTTACCAGCGCGGTCACGATCGCGCCGATGTCCAGACCGGAACCCAGTCCGGAACCCGGTAGAATTGGACTTGCCATGTGCATCTCCCTTCAGATTGTTGCCATTCTTTTGACCGTTACACGCATCTTGAGAACGGACAAACATAATTCATGCCAGCTATCAGACTTTGGCGTCAAACAATACGTGACTCGCATTGGCGAGGCTGTCTGCCAGCTTGAGGGCCTCTGCGGAGGGAATCTGTCGTACGACCTCACCCGTCTCGCTTGCGATCACCTTGACGATGACCTTTCCAGAGTGTTCATCGATGGAAAACTCCAGATTGCGCTTGATCGACTGTACAAACTTTTCGATCTCCTGCACCGCCAGTTTCAATTTGGCGTCGTCCGAATCCTGACTCTTGGCAGCGACCGGCGCTTCAGTCTTGGCAACTTTAGGCGTCTCTGACGGTTTGTCAGCAACCGGCGTTACTGGCTTGGGAGCCGGATAAGACACGTTAAGCTTTACGCTCATGTCCATGCTCATCACCTCCTAACGAAAAAAGCGAGAGAGCGCGACCAGCGCACTCCCCCGCTCAAACTCATTCCGAAATTACTGAAGCAGCTTCAGTACAGCGGAAGGCAGTTGGTTGGCTTGAGCCAGTACGGAGGTCGAAGCCTGTTGCAGGGTTTGCTGCTTGGTCAGGTTAGCAGTCTCTGCGGCGAAGTCGGTATCTTGTACGCGACCTTGTGCAGCAGTGGTGTTCTCGGTGATGTTCTGCAAGTTCTGGATGGTGCTGGTCAGACGGTTTTGCGAAGCACCCAGGCTGGCACGAGTTGCACCGATGGCAGCGATTGCAGCGTCGATCGCGGTGATCGCGTTGTCGATGTTCTGCGAAGCGCCAGTTACGGTAGCACCGGTCAGGGACAGAGTACCGCTACCTACCGACAGGCTTACTGCGTCGAACTTGGAGCTCAGTACCAGGTCGATGTGGTTAGCCGAACCGGTGTTTGCGCCCACTTGCAGGGTCACAGTACCAGCCGAACCGTCCAGCAGGTTTTTGCCGTTCAGGTTGGTCGAAGCCGAGATACGGGTGATCTCGTCGGACATCTGAGCGAATTCAGCGTTGGTAGCGGTCTGGTCAGCAGTGCCGTTGGTACCGTTACGTGCTTTAACAGCCAGTTCACGCATACGCTGCAGGATGTCGGTAGTAGCTTGCAGAGCGCCTTCAGCGGTCTGGGCAACGGAGATACCGTCGTTGGCGTTCTGGATGGCTTGGGTGTTACCACGGATCTGCGAGGACATACGGTTCGAGATCTGCAGGCCAGCGGCGTCGTCTTTAGCGCTGTTGATTTTCAGGCCGGAAGACAGGCGCTGCATCGAAGTCGACAGAGCGTCGGAAGCGCGGTTCAGGTTTTTCTGAACGTTCAACGACGTGGTGTTGGTGTTTACTGTTAAAGCCATGACGAATTCCTCGTTGGTTGGGTACTGCGGCTTCCGGCCCTGGCAACCGCCGGGTATGGCCTAGAGAACCTTCGTAATAGTTATCGTCGGGTTTGCAGGTTGCTTGAGGGCTTTTTGAAAAAAATTTGCCATCACCCTGCCACCCCCGAGAAAACAAAGACTTAGCAGTACGTCAGCCGCGAAAAAATGACGTCATAAAACCGACTGCCGCGCAAAGCTGCGGGCCAGTGCTGTCGGCCTGCTCAGACCGGAACACTTTCCAGCAACTCGATCAATTCGTACTCCATATAATCAGCCAGCCCCAACCAGTCCTGGCGCTCCTGACAATCGAGCATTTGCATTAACAGCTGCGCCCACACCTGCTGAACCTCTGCCGGGGCAGACGCTAAACATTGCTGGGCCTTTTCAAACACATCGACCATCGTCAGCGCCGCCTCGACATCGCGCCCGAGGCGAAACAAACCCGCACACTGGCGACATTCATCCTTACAGAGGCTCAGCGTACTCATTGCACAAACTCCGGGTTGAAGTCGGTTCCGGCGATCAGCGCCCCGGAGCGGCTGCTGTTGAGAAATTCGACCTCTGGATGTGCAGCGATATAGCGCTCCAGCACACACAAATAACCGCGAAAGTTGAGCTGTGTGGTCACCCGCTGACCCTGCCCATCGCGCACCCAGTGCCGCGCCTGATTCACACCCGGCCCCAGATCGCCATCGCTCCAGCCCGCGTGAGTCTTGTTCATCGGGAAGGCGAAATCGGCGCCAAATAGCGTGATGCGAGACGCGCCCATTTGCACCGCCAGATCGACCGCCGGATGGATCACGCTGCCGCCGACGTGCAGCAGCGCGCGCGGATGCTGTTCACGCAACCCGGCGTACACCGGACTGGCCGAGTAACCGCCATAGCGCTTGCCCTTCCAGGCCCGCAGAACCTCGGGATCGCTCACGGGCAAATACACCAGCGGGATACCGTCAGACGCCTCGAACGGCAAATGACGGAAGCTGATGCGCTGATCAATGGTCACCACCAGATCCGGAACGATCCCGTGCTCAATCAACGGCCGATACGCCGTGTCGACACAGATGAACAGCGGGCGCTGAGCCTGATTCCGGAGCGCTGCCAATCGTTCAAAGTGCCCTTCCAGAGTCGGCCCGGTAGCGATCACGTAGATCTCGCGATCGGTGCAGGTACCAAACAACTGCGCCACATCGTCATCACCCAGCAGCACCGGCAAGCAGTCCTGCAAGCGCTGTTGAATGAACGGCGACTGCGCGTCGAATTCGCGATTGTTAAAACTCAGATGGACTTCATTGACCAGCCGATCGCGAATCTTCGCGTTGTAGTCATCGGCCAGCAACATCTCGGCAGGCAGGGCAAAAAACGGCGTGAACAAGTCCGGATGATCGGCAGCGTAAAACAACTCAACCCGCGGGTCTTCCAGCCACTGACGCTGATCGAGCAGTTGCACCACCAGCGCAAACAGCGCGCCATTGAGGATGTGCACGTACAAGCGTTGCAATCCCGTCCGCTCAAGCAGCACACCGGGCAAATCACCGAGACCGGTGCCATAGACGTGCAGTTGCGCCTTGTCCGGCAGGCTGGCCGCCTGAATCTGCGCTTCATGGAGGCGATCGTGACGACTGGTGAGCTGGATGCCGTTGATGCTCAGCGTCGAGCCTAGCCCCTCAACCAATTGAGCCGCAATGGCCGTACTGTCTTGCGCCATCAGTCGTTCGAACAGCGCCGGCCAGCGCCGTTGCAACACCTCGGCATTGGCTTGAAAAAACTCGCTCATGGCGCCTCGCGCTCCCTTCCAGGCAAAAAAATAGCGTTCAAGGTTAACCTTGAACGCTATTTTTGTATCCGCCGTTTTTGCTCGGACTCAAGGGCGATAGATGATCGCCGAGCCCCATGACAGACCGACACCAAAACCGCTCAGCGCAATACGCTGCCAATCGGAATCGATGACGTGTTTCTCCAGCAGCAACGGAATGCTCGACGACACGGTATTCCCGGTCTCGACCATGTCCTTGATGAACTTCTCCGGCTCGCCTTCGAAACGCCGCGCCACGGCATCGACAATCGCCGCACTGCCTTGGTGAATGCAGAAGGCATCGATGTCATCGGCTTTCAGACCGGAATCGTCGAGCAGTTCGTGCAAGTGTGCCGGGACTTTGAGCAGCGCAAAGTTGAAGACCTGACGACCGTTCATGAAGAACACGCCATCGGTGACTTTCAAGTGCGGTGCACCGGAGCCGTCGGTGCCGAACTTGGCTTTGCCCAGTGCCCAGGTCGGCTCTTCGCCCATCCACGTAGCCGTCGCGGCATCGCCGAACAGCATGGTGGTGTTGCGGTCTTCCGGATCGACGATTTTCGAGTACGGGTCAGCGGTAATCAGCAGGCCGTTCTTCAGGCCGGCAGCTTCCATGAAGCCCTTGATCGCGTAGATGCCGTAGACATAACCGGAGCAGCCCAAGGAAATGTCGAAGGCCGCCACGTTGGTCGGCAGACCGAGTTTGTCCTGCACGATGGCGGCGGTGTGTGGCAGGCCTTCTTCGTCACCGTTCTGGGTGACGACGATCAAGGCGTCGATCGATTCACGTTTCAGATCCGGGTTGCTGGCAAACAGCGCATTGGCCGCTTCCACGCACAGGTCGGAGGTTTCTTGTTCAGCGTCTTTGCGCGGCAGGAATGCCGAACCGATCTTGCCAAGGATGAATTCTTCATCCTTCTCGAATTTTGCACCTTGTGCGTAATTGTCCACGCCGGCTACAGGAACGTAGCTCGCAATGCTTTTTATGCCAATCATTACGGCTTCCCAATAAAAAACAGCCCAAGACCACCGCTCGCAAGGATTTCGAGGGGCGCCGACAAACAGAAAACGGCCGCCACAAAGGGCAGCCACGGGGAGCGCAAAGGGCTATCACTGGAATCGAAAACGAGCCAGGCGCCATCTCCCCGATCAATACAATACAGTGAAGATGCGCGTTATGACTCGCAGGTCACGCTATTTTGCCGAATCGGTGCAGATCGGGTTATTCGACCAACGACCAGTCCAGCGGCGTGCCGCGCTTGATTGGCGCGCGCGCGCGGCGGCCGAGGACGGCTTCGGTGTGCTTGGGCGGCAGACCGAGGCCGGGGCGAATGGCGCGCAGATTGTCCCCGGTAAAGGTGTCACCGGCGGCCATGTCGGCCGTGACATACAGCGAACGGCGATAGACCAGCGACTTGCGCTCGGCCTCGGTAACGCCGTAATGCACCTGGCCCATGGCTTGCCAGGCGCGCTCGGTTTCCACCACCAGGCTGGCCATTTCCGCCGGTTCCAGGGAGAAACTCGCATCGACGCCCCCCGCTGAACGGTCGAGGGTGAAGTGTTTTTCCACCACCGTCGCCCCCAGCGCCACCGCAGCCACCGACACGCCTACGCCCATCGAGTGGTCGGACAGCCCCACCTCGCAACCGAACAGTTCCCGCAGATGCGGGATCGTGCGCACGTTGCTGTTGAGCGGTGTCGCCGGGTAGGTGCTGGTGCATTTGAGCAAGACCAGATCCTTGCAGCCGGCTTCACGCGCGGCGCGCACGGTTTCATCCAGTTCAGCGATACTGGCCATGCCGGTGGAGATGATCAGCGGTTTGCCGGTGGCGGCCACACGACGGATCAACGGCAAGTCAGTGTTTTCGAAACTGGCAATCTTGTAGGCCGGCACATCAAGGCTTTCGAGAAAGTCCACGGCGCTGTCATCGAACGGTGTCGAGAACGCGAGCATCCCCAGTTCCTTGGCACGAGCAAAAATCGGCGCGTGCCATTCCCACGGTGTATGGGCCTTTTCATACAAATCGTAGAGCGAAGTGCCGGCCCACAGACTGCCCGGATCCTTGATGAAGAATTCGCCTTCAGCCAGATCCAGGGTCATGGTCTCGGCGGTGTAGGTTTGCAGCTTCAAGGCATGCGCCCCGGCCTTGGCCGCTGCGTCGACGATTTGCAGGGCCACGTCCAGCGACTGGTTATGGTTGCCGCTCATCTCGGCGATGATGAAGGGCGGCGCATCGGCACCGATCAAGCGGTTACCAATCTTGAAACTAGTCATCGGGGTGATCCTTCAAAACACGGGTGAACGTACAGGCACTCTGAGTGAACCCGGCGTCATGAAACACATTCAACGAGGCACGATTGCCCGGCAGTACCTGAGCGGTAATGGCGGTCAATTGCGGCCAGTGCCGGGTGACGAACGCTTCGCCCCGCGTCAGCAGCGCCTTGCCCCAACCCAGGCCGAAACGTCCCTCAAGCAGGTAGATCGAGACTTCGGCTTCAAACCCGCGCAGGTCATAACGCACAACGCCGACCGGGCCGTCATCGGCTTCGGCGATCAACAGTAAACGCTGCGGATTACGCAGACTGGCGGTCAGCCAGTTGACGTGCTGCGACCAGTCGATTTCAGCGCTCGCCAGCGACCAACGCCGCACCGGTTCGGCATTGCGGCCATCGAACAACAGCCGTGCATCCTCTAACGTGGCGGGACGTATGGCGAGCACTGCGCCGGCCAGAGCGGCAGCAACGCGCAGCGCTCCGCGTCCGTCGACCAGTTGCCGCGAACGTTCGGCCAGGCCCTGTCGCAAATAATAATTGTCGGCGACGAAGCCGACGGCGTCGCGCAACTGCTCGACACTGACCTGCTCACGGGCGCCCATGAAAACATGTGCCCCCGTTACGGCCATGACTTCGCCGTTGGCCTGCTGGTTGTTCGACACGGCAATGCAAATTGTCGGCAAGCCCAACGCCGCGCGCTCCCAACTGGTGCCGCCACCGGCGCCGACAAACAGGTCGGCTTCGCTCATGCGCTGGTAGAAATCGCTGACAAAACTGTGCAGACGCCAGTTCGGCCGTGTCTCGGCCAATGCCTGCATCTGCGCCCACGCCGGATTATCGGCGCCAGCGACGAAGTCCACCTGCAGCTCGGTGAAATCCGCCAGGGCCAGCATCGCGTGGTGGGTTTGCATTGCGGCATCGAATCCGCCGAAGTTAACCAGTACCCGGCGCGCCTTGGGCTTGATCTCGATGGCAGGGCAGTTGAATTCTTCGCGCAACAGCGCATAACGCGGCCCGAGCAACGTGCGACAACCTTCGGGCAGCAACGGCGCATAGTTTTCACTGAGGCCGGAAAGATTCTGATTGAGCAACAAATCGACGCTGTAGCGCCGGGTGGCAAGATCATCCACCGCTGCAATTCGGTGCGCCCAGCGCCGCGCTGCGGTTTGCCAGTGATGATCGAGACCGTAGTGGTCGACGATGATCCAGTCAAACTCGGCCTGACCTTCAAGCTGCGAGCCCAGCGCATCAATGTCGGCCTGCCACGGCAGCATCGATTCGATGGCTTGCTGTGGATCTTCATTGGCGTAGCGCTCAGGCAGCGCGAACGTTTCGAATCCCTCGGCGCGCAATGCCTCCAGACGATGTCCCGGCAACCGTCGACAGGCGAAGGCGACATGACTGCCCTGCGCGCGCAGCACTCGCGCCAGCGGCAGGCAGCGGGCGATGTGCCCGCTGCCGATGGTCGGCGAGGCGTCGGCACGAATCAGCACTCTCATTGCAGCTCTCCACCAGCCTTGAGCGCGGCGTATAGGTATTCGGCGCGCTTCCAGTCTTCAAGGGTGTCGATGTCCTGCACCAGATGCCGGGGCAGAATCACCGGCAGGCTTGCTGGCGAATAGAGCACCTCGCCGCGCAACCACGCCTCACGACGACCCCAATAAAACTGACCGGCATCCTGAAAAGCTTTGGGCAAATCCTGCGAGCGGGTGTTGCGGAACTCGGGATACAACGCGCGCAAGGCGCCCTGCTCGTCCAGCGTCAATGCCCGTTGCACCGGAAAGCCGAAATCGCAAACGGAGAACGCAAACGACTTGTCTGCATGCCGTTCCAGCAACTCCAGGCCTTCACGTAGATAACGCACCTGCAACAGCGGTGCCGTAGCGTAAATGCAGCAAGCGAAATCGAAGGATGGCAGTTGCTCCAGCGCATGCACGATCACTGCCGCCGTGCCGGTGAAATCATCGGCCAGGTCTACCGGGCGCAGAAATGGCACCTGCGCGCCATGGGCTCGCGCCACATCGGCAATTTCGGCATCGTCGGTGCTGACCACGACCTGATCGAACAAGCCCGATTCCAGCGCGGTGCGGATCGAACGGACAATCATCGGCACGCCGTCGAACGGCAAAAGGTTCTTGCGCGGGATGCGTTTGCTACCGCCACGGGCCGGGATGATTGCGACGTTGCTCAAGGGCGCTTTTCCAACAGGAACCAAGTGATGTCGTCCACAGGAAACTGCGGATCGCGGTGATAGACGAAACCATAATCCAGCAAGTGCAAATCGGCATAGCGATCGAGCATTTCACCGGCAAAATCGCGCTTGAACAGCTTGCCGCTGTTGCCACGATAGGACACCTCCACCGGTGCCGGATTGTAATACTCGGCGATCAGGATGTAGCGCTGGCTCAACGCGTACAACTGCGCATAAGCGGTCGGCAACAGCTCCGGGGCCAAGTGAATCAGCACGCCTTTACTCAGGGTCAGGTCGTAGCGGCGCTCGCGCGGGAAATCGAACAGCGAGCCATGCCAGATCTGCGCAATGTCCAACGCCCGTGCCTGAGCACAGGCGCTGTCGTTGATCTCGACGCCGAACAGTTCACAACGCGGCAGCAGTTGATGCAACGCCTGCAAATTGTTGCCGGCATTGGTGCCCAGCTCGACCAGACTCTCGATACCTGTAGCCCGGCTCAGCGCTTTGGCAAACAGCGCCAGGTTCGCCGCCACTAGCGGCTGACCGACATTGCGCGCGACGTACTGGTTGCCGAAGTCGCCCTGCCAGAACTTTTCCTGCTCACTCAAATGACGCATTGCAGATACTCATCCTTTGCCTCAGCGGCAATTATTCGGTCAGCCGACGCAATTGCTCGACCACGTAATCCTGTTGCGCATCGCTCAACAGCGGAAACAGCGGCAGGCTGATCGCCTCGGCGTAATAACGCTCGGCCTCGGGGAAATCGCCCTCGGCGAAACCCAGGTCGCGATAGTACGGCTGCAGGTGCACAGGAATGTAGTGCAGATTCACGCCAACACCGGCAGCACGCAAGCCTTCAAACACCTGACGATGACTGAGGCCGATGCGGTCGGTCTGCAGCCGAATCACATACAGGTGCCAAGCCGATTGCGCCTCAGGCTGAGGGCTGGGCAACGTCACCGGCAAATACGCCAGCAAGCGATCGTATCGCGCCGCGAGTTCACGACGTCGGGCGATGAAGTCGTCGAGTTTGCTCAGTTGCGACAAACCCAGCGCGGCTTGCAGATCGGTCATGCGGTAATTGAAACCCAGCTCGATCTGCTGGTAGTACCACGGGCCGTGGCTCGGTTCGCTCATCTGCTGCGCATCGCGGGTCATACCGTGGCTGCGCAAACGCTGCAGGCGCTCGGCCAGTTGCGGCCGATTGGTCAGCACCATGCCGCCCTCGGCGCTGGTGATGATTTTCACCGGATGAAAGCTGAACACCGTCATCGCTGCGAATTCACCGCAGCCGACCGGCCGCCCGGCGTAGGACGCACCGACCGCGTGAGACGCATCTTCGATCACGGTGAAGTTGTAGCGCTCGGCCAGTTCGGCAATCTTGCGCATGTCGCAGCTCTGCCCGGAGAACGCCACCGCTACTAGCACTTTGGGCAAAGTGCCGTCCTGCTCGGCCTGATCGAGTTTCGCTTCGAGGGCGAACGCATCAAGGTTCCAGGTCAGCGGATCAATGTCGACGAAGTCAACTTCGGCAGCGCAATAACGTCCACAGTTGGCCGAGGCAAGAAAGGTGTTCGGCGTCGTCCACAAACGATCACCCGGCCCCAGGCCTGCGGCCAGACAGGCAATGTGCAGCGCCGCTGTGGCGTTGCACACCGCGACGGCGAAGTCAGCCTGGCAACGCTCGGCCATTGCCTGCTCGAAACGCTCGATGCTCGGCCCTTGGGTCAGCCAGTCCGACTGCAGCACTTGGACGACGGCATCGATGTCTGCCTGATCGAGGCTCTGCCGACCGTAGGGAATCATGCCGAGAGCTTCGCGTGCAGATCAGCGATCTGCCCGACCGAAAGGAAATGCGGATTGGTGTCGGAGCGGTACTCGAAATCCTCGCTCACGGCACGCCCCTGCTCGCCGAGTTTGTCGACGGCAAAATCAACATCGACGCTGGTAAAGCGAATCGACGGCTGGATGGTGTAGTGATCTTCGAACTCGAGGGTCATCCGCGCATCGTCCAGCGGCACCATCAATTCATGGAGCTTCTCGCCGGGACGAATGCCGACGTTCTTGTGCGGCAGGTGTTCAGCCATGCCGCGCGCCAGATCGACAATGCGGATCGATGGAATCTTCGGCACAAACACTTCACCGCCGTGCATCCGCGCAAAGCTGTCGAGGACGAATTGCACGCCGTGGTCGAGGGTGATCCAGAACCGCGTCATGCGCTCGTCAGTGATCGGCAGTTCCTGTGCGCCATCGGCGATCAGTTTGCTGAAGAACGGCACCACCGAACCACGGGAACCGGCCACGTTGCCGTAGCGCACCACGGCAAACCGCGTTTCCTGCTCGCCGGCAATATTGTTGGCAGCGACGAACAATTTGTCCGAGAGCAACTTGGTCGCGCCGTACAGGTTGATCGGGCTGGCGGCTTTGTCGGTCGACAGCGCCACAACCTTTTTCACGCCATTGTCGATGGCGGCGGCAATGATGTTTTCCGCGCCATTGACGTTGGTGCGGATGCATTCGGTGGGGTTGTATTCCGCCGCCGGCACTTGCTTCAACGCCGCGGCATGCACCACGTAGTCGATGCCGCGCATGGCCTGACGCAGGCGATCGGCGTCGCGCACGTCACCAATGAAATAGCGCATGCACGGCGCGTTGAACGTCTGCTGCATTTCGTACTGCTTCAGCTCGTCACGGGAGAACACCACCACGCGCTTGGGCTGGTATTGCTCGAGCAGGCGCGTGATGAATTTGCGCCCGAACGAACCGGTGCCGCCGGAGATGAAAATCGATTTACCGTTGAACATATGCTGATTCCTGTCCGGCGCGCTTAAGCGAGCAACTGTGCCCAGTTGATCGAGGCATTTTCACCCAGGGTGAAACCTTTGCCGCTCAGCGCCAGGTTGGCGTTGTAAGCCGGATCCTGCGCGAAGACGCCGCTCCATTTCTCACGCAGTGCCGCCAGTGCTTCTGGCGCCTGCGGCAACTCGCCGGTATGCAGTACCTGCACCAACGGCGTCCACACGGTGAGGTAGCCGGCCTGACTCGCCTTGAGGCACAGATCGACATCGGCATAACCCTCGACGAACGTCACTTCATCCAGCCCGCCAAGCGCGTTGAACAGCTCTTTGCGCACCATCAGGCAGACCTTCGACACGGCCGAGTAATTCTGCTCGACGGCCAAGCGATGCATGTAGCCGTCTGCTGCGTGACTTTCGCCGATGAAGGCCGAACCCACGCCGTCGTTCAGGCCAAGAATCAAGCCGGCCTGGGCCACCTTGCCGTCACGGTCGACCAATTTCGCACCGACGATGCCCACTTCCGGACGCTGGGCGTGGTTGAGCAGCGAATCGATCCAGTTCGGGTTGACGACTTCACTGTCTGCGGCCAACAGCACCAGATACTCACCTTGAGCCTGCTCGCTGGCGGCGTTGTACAGCGCGACTTCGCTCAGCGGCTGATCGGCACGCAACACATTGACTTTCGCGTGGCGCAGCGTGCCCAGCCAGTCGTTGACCGCTGCCGATTGATTGGCGTTTGCCGCCAGCAACACTTCATAACGACTGTAACGGGTTCTGAGCAACACGCCTTCCAGGCAGCGGCGCAGCACTGGCAGATCATCGATCACCGGCACAATGATCGAAACCAGCGGCTGCTCGGTGTGGCGGTAATCGATTTGCCAGGTGCCCGGCGCCGTCGACGTGACCTTGGCCTTGTAGCCGCGATTGCCCAGATGACGCAGCAACGCCTGACGTTCGTGGGCGTTTTCTTCGAGCTCTGCCGCCTGGGTGATCAGCAACGGCTCGTCGAGATGCGCCAGACCGTCGAGGCCACCCTGCTCGATGATGCGCAACAGCAGGTCGAATTCCAGCGCTTTGCTGAAGTCAGCCTGATATCCGCCGGCTTCAAGCAACACTTCGCGGCGGATCAACCAATGGCGCGCCATCAGTGCCGGCACGCTTTGCAGCAGATCCAGGTTGAAACCCGGACGGAACACGTCAACCAGCGCGCCATTGTCCTTGCGCTGGATTTCATCGGTGGCCACCGCACGCACACCTTCGGCCGACATCAGCTCCAGACTGGCGCGCAACAGGCCGCTGGCGGTGAACTGGTCACCCGCCTCACCCAGCAGCAACCAATCGCTTGGCGACTGCTGAGCGCTCTGGTTGAGCTTGTCGACAAAGTTGCTTTGGGTGACACGAACAAAGTGCAGGGTGTTTTGTGCCGTCGTCGCCGCCGGTGCTTCGCCGGTGGTGAACACGACAATCCTGAACGCTTTGCAGTGACCTTCCAGCAGGCTGTCGAGCGACACCTGCAACTTGTCGATGTCGTTGTCCAGATCAAGCAGGAAAATGCCGAATTGCGGGCCACCGCCCTCAGTCGCCAGATGTTGGCCTATCGACTCGAGTTGTTCGATCGCCGGCGCGCGAGCCGCCAGCCACTGCAACAGGCGACCGGACTTCATTTTGCCGAACACTGGCTGATGATCTTCGACCAATAGCGCTTCGAGACGGGCGATCCACTCGCGCATGGCTTGCGCAGCGCTTTCGTCGCCGACGATGTCCAGTTGGGTCGCCAGACGTTTGACCACGGTCAGGTTGAACGCATTCAGATCATGGGCCTGCCATAACCGGTCAACCACACTTTCCGCCGTGTCGTTATTGCGCGCCTGCAACAGGTGCGCTTGCCGGGCCCACACGCCTTCCAGTCCTTCCAGTTGCATGCGACCGGCCGGCAGGGTGTGCAACATGAATTCGAACTGCTCCAGACGCTCAAAGAATGCCTGGTTGTAGAACGGCATTTCAACGTACTGCAGCGGGCCAAAACGACGATCCGGCGCCTTCAGTTCCTGGTTCCAGGTCGATTCGATAATCAGCTCGGCAGTCAGCGCCCGCCCGGACTTCAGGCTGTCGGCCATTGCCTCGAAACTCTCCAGGGCAAAGGCCTTGGCCTGCCCGGCATCCAGCCCTTCGATAGCGGTAGGCAGCGAGACGAGAAACTCGGCAAACGCCTCTCGTTCGGCGACCGATTTGGCGTCGACGTAGGTCAGCGAGTGATACACATCGGTATTGTGCTCGGAGACACCGTAGTTGATCTCGCGCACCACGTACGGAATCGGCAGGATGCGGGCCTTGGCACTGGCCAGCAGGTAGTAGACGTGGCCGATTTCCTGCCACTGGAAATTGGTCCCCGGCGGCAACGCCGAGTGCCAGTTTTTCATCAGATCAGTACGGGTTACCGCGTAGAACGGCGGGATGTACTGGTTCATGTAATCGAGGACGCGCTCCTGCGCCCGCTCGGACGCATAGTCTTCCTGGACTTTCTTGTCGCGGCGGTAGTAGTTTACGCCATGAGCCAATGACAGGTACATCAGGCAATAGCCGTGACACATGCCGTAATCCGGATTGGCGTGCAGGAAACCCACGGACTCGGCCAGCGAATCGTGCAGGATGAAATCGTCGTCGGCCGCCAGCACCATGTATGGCGTGGTCAGTTTCTCCACGCCATACGCCAGTTTGGCCTGCATGCCCCAGTACGCGAACTGCGGCACATGGTGGTAATCGACGGCGTCAAAGTCGCCTTCAGGTCGTTCGAGTGTCGAATCGAGCACCATGATTCTGCAGGGCAAGCTGCTGTAATACTTCACCGCCCGGCGCAAAAACGCCGGCCGATTGTGAGTAATCAGGACGACGGTCAATAGCTCTTCGAGCGGTAGCGCCAGTTCAGAACTGTACTTGCCTTGCATAACTTCTCTCCACAACCGGCGACTCGCCGAAACAACGCTTGGTGATGTTGCGAATTAACGGACGCGACGCAGATAGCCGTCCGGCGCCACGGTGATCAACAGCTTGTTCTGCAACTGCTGGTCGATCTCGAAATCCTGGTTCTCTTCCAGGTATTTCCACACGGCGGTTTTCGGGTTGTCGCCCGGGCCCCACGGACGATCCGGGAAGAAATCGGCCGGCATGTCTTCAACCACGGTGTCCATGACCACGCAGTAGCTGTCGACCGACACCAGCGGTGCGTACAGACGCAGCTCTTCCAGTACGTGATCGTGGGTGTGGTTGGAGTCCAGAACCAGAATGACTTTCTTGCCTTTGGCCGCAGCCTGCACCTGGGCAGCAATGCCGGCGTCGATGCTCGAGCCTTCGATCATCTTGATACGCTTGGCCATCGGGTGGCTTTCGATCGCTTCGCGGTTGTGCGGGCGAATGTCGAGGTCGATGCCCAGTACTTCGCCGTGGCCCTGCAGCTCCAGCAACGAGGCGTAGTAGATGATCGAACCGCCGTGGGCGATGCCGCACTCGATGACCAGATCCGGTTTGACCTGCCAGATGATCTCCTGCATGGCCATCATGTCTTGTGGCAACTGGATGATCGGACGGCCCATCCACGAGAAGTGGTAGCTGTATTTGTGCTTGGCCGATTCATTGAAGAAATCGCGGGCCAGCCCGGTCAGTTTCTGGTCGTCACCCTGCTGGGCAATCTGTTCCCGGCACTCGGCTTCGAAGGCTTGGTTGATGCTGTTGTCGGTCATTTTAATAATCTCAAGGGTCACTGAAACGAAGCGCTGTCGACGGCGTGATAGACGTAGCGTCCACCGGTCATCCGCTTGATCTCTTCGAGGTAATTGGAATTCATCACAAACAGGTTGGCGCCTTCGGGCAACGCGTCCATGGCCTCTTGCGGCGAGGACACCCGCGCGCCGCTCAACGGCAGATAACGCCCCTGTTTGGCCGGGTTGATATCCACCACACGGTCCACCGCCACACCGGCACGTTGCAGGAACAGCGAATAGATCACGCCTTTGGACGAAGCGCCCCAGATCGCCGAACCCTGCTCGGGGGCGGACTGAATGATCTGCACGGCGCGATCGAGGCTGGCGGTGAAGCCGTCAGGCAGGGCCAGGCGCGGCACCGGTTGATCCGGAGTCAGGCGCAAGGTCGACAGGTCGGCGACGATGTACAGGTATTGGCCACCGAACAGGTGACCGGCCTCGTGCACGGTGCCGAACATCCGGCGCAGGTCATCGAGACGGAAATAATTGACGTGTTCGTAGAACAGGTCGAACCAGGCTTTGTGCTCGAGGATCCAGTCAAAGCACGGCACTTCGATGTAGATCTGTCCGCCCTGATTGGCGTTGGCCATTTCAGCGAGGAAACTGACCGGATCCTGAATATGCTCCAGCACATGGCGCAGGACGATGGCGTCCGCTTCCAGACCCAGGCCCCGTGTGAAAGGTGCCTTGATCACGTCGGCATTCTCGCCTTCGTACGCCGGATCAATGCCGGTGATCGAATAGCCGAGGCCCTTGAGCAATTCCAGGAAATAGCCTTTGCCACAGCCGACTTCGATCAGCTCCTGGCCTTTGAAGTGCTTGGCGATGATGCCTTCGACGTCACTCAAGTGCTTCTGGAACTGGCCGGAATGCGCCTGCTCGTTCTGGTAATCGGCGTCGTAGCTGAGCTTGTCGGCGTCGAACGCCGCGTTGAAGATCAGACCGCTGCGCTCGTCCTGCACCAACAGCATGTCGGCACTGGCCGAGGCCTGCGCCGACGCGGGATCGGCAAAGGTGCGATTCTGCAGCACCGGCAGGTCGGTGACCCGGTACAACTCGTGCCTCATTGCGGCTCTCCCAATAACTGTTGCAAGCGCTCGGTCACCGCCCAGAACGCCAAGGGCTCGTGGGTCGGATACGGGTAGTGGCCGAGGTTCAGATTCAGTGTCGCGCCACGTTCGCGCAGGCGCTGTTCAACCAATGAACGCACCGACACCGGTTGGCCGCTGGCGCAATTGATCACGCCGTCGAAGTCGTGTCGTTGCAGGATCGCGGCGAGGTAGCCGGCAGCGTTTTCAATCGGCAGAAAATCACGCAACTGCTCGCCGGCCGACATGTTGAACGACGCCTCACCGGTATCGATCGCCCGGTCCAGAGCCGCCAACAGGCTGTTGGGGTTCTGCCCTTCGCCATGCAGATAGAACAAGCGCGCCCACTGCAACGTGAACGGCAGTTCCTGCTGCAGGTTTTGCAAAAACAGGTGCAGCGTGTGCTTGGCCAGACCGTAAGGGTTGCTCGGCTGCGGCGCGGAGCTTTCGCTGAGCGGACCGCTTTGCATGCCGTATTCGAAACAGGTGCCGGTGACCAGCACCTGCTGCACGCCCGCCTCGACCGCGCTTTTGATAAAGCGGTAATCGGCCATCAGGTTGTGCTCGAAATGGAACAGCGCCCGATAGTTCGGCAAGCCCGGCCAGGCCAGATGCGCCAGCGCATCGATACCAGCGGTCAACGCAGCGAAATCGAGATCGGCGGCGTGAATATCCGCGCTCACAAACTCGACGTCGTTGATCCACGGCATGCCTTTCGCGATTTCTACGTTGCGCGCCACGGCGCGGATCTCGCAGCCACGGGCCAGCAACGCCGCAACCAGATGGCGGCCGACAAAACCGGTAGCGCCGGTAACCAGTACCTTCACAGCACTTTCAACTCGGGCACGGCGATCACAAAGCGGCCGTCCCACTGACGCACTTGCGCCAGTTGCTGACTGACTTCGTGCAGCAGGTTCCACGGCAGCACCAGCACGTAGTCCGGTTTTTCGATGTCGATCTGCGCGGGCGCAACGATCGGAATGCGACTGCCCGGCAGGAATTTGCCCTGCTTGTGCGGGTTGGCATCAGCCACCCAGGCGAGCAGGTCCGGTTTGACCCCGGCGTAGTTGAGCAAGGTGTTGCCCTTGGCCGCAGCGCCGTAACCGACTACCCGCTTGCCGTCGGCCTTGGCCTGCAACAGAAAGCGCAGCAAGTCATGCTTGATGCGTTCAGCGGCAGGCGCGAGGGTTGCGTAGTACTCGACGGTTTTTACCCCGGCCTCGAACTCGGCCTGCAACTGTTGTTGCACCGCTGGTTGAACCGCGCGGTGCTGGCCGTCCTTGCGCTGGACGAACACCCGCAGCGAACCGCCATGGGTGCTCAGTTGGCTGACGTCGAAGACTTCCAGACCATTGCGCTCGCACAGGGTCTGCACGGCGGTCAGCGACAGGTAGGAATAGTGTTCGTGATACAGCGTGTCGAACTGCGCGCCAGCCATCAGCGTCAGCAGTTGCGGGAATTCGAAGGTGGCGACGCCGGTCGGCTTGAGCAGCGTCGCGAAGCCTACAAGGAAATCGTTGATGTCCGGCACATGGGCGAGCACGTTGTTGGCCGCCATCAGGTCAGCGCCCCAACCTTCGCTTTTCAGTTGCGCAGCAGTGTCGCGACCGAAGAACAGCTCACGGATCTCCAGGCCTTTTTCGCGTGCCGCTTGTGCAGTGCTGCGCGTCGGTTCAACGCCCAGGCAGGCAATGCCGCGAGCGGCGACGTATTGCAGCAGGTAACCGTCATTGGCGGCGACTTCAACCACACGGCTGTCGGCGGTCAGGCCGAAACGCTCGACCATCTCGGCGACATAGCGCTCGGCATGGGCCAGCCAGGTGCTGGAGAACGAACTGAAGTAGGCGTACTCGGCGTCGAACAGGCTATCGGCGCTGGTGTAATCCTCGGTCTGCACCAGCCAGCATTGCTGACACACCGCGACCTTCAGCGGCACCCATTGCTCGGCCTGCTCCAGGCGATCAGCGTGGACGTAGGCGTTGGACGGTGGCGAGGTGCCGAGGTCGATCAGCGGCAGGCTCAGCGGTGCGGCGCACCCACGGCAGTTCATAGACGCACTCCAGCAAAGTGTTGATCGAGCGCGGGATGGCTGGAGTCACGCGCTGACAAATTATTGACAGGCAACGGCCAGGCAATCGCCAGCCGTGGATCATTCACCGACAGCCCGCCCTCGTGCTCCGGCGCGTAATCGGCGCTGTGCAGGTAAAGCAATTCGGCGTCTTCGGTGAGGGTCTGGAAACCGTGGGCAAAGCCGGCCGGTATCAACAGGCTGCGGCCGTCGCCAGCCTTCAGATGCTCGGCGTGCCAGTGCAGAAAGGTCTCGGAGTCTGGGCGCAGATCCACCGCCACGTCCCACACTTCACCGCGCAGGCAAGTGATCAGTTTGGCTTCCGGGGCATTGGCATTCTGATAATGCAGACCGCGCACACTGCCCTTCTCACGGGTGCAGGAATGGTTGATCTGACGAATATGGAACTCACTGCCGAACGCACTCAGGCTGCCTTCGCAGAACAGCCGGGCAAAGTGTCCGCGCTGATCTTCGAAACGTTTGTGCTGGACGTTGAACAGTCCGGCCAGCGGCAACGCCTTCAGGGAAAACTCGCTCACAGCGCGCCTCGGTACAGGTTCAGTTGGCCGAGGGTGACGTTGCGCATGTCATCGCCGTTCTGCCACGCCAGATGCCAGTCGAGGGTCTGGGCCAGACATTGTTGCAAGGTCCAGCGCGGATGCCAGCCAAGTACTTGGCGTGCGCGGCTGCTGTCCAGACGCAGCAGGCCGGCCTCGTGCAGTTCGCTTTTTTCGATGCGCAAACCGCACGCCTGCGGCCAGCGGCTGGCGAGCAATTCGACCACTTCGCCGACACTGCACATGTCCGCTTCACCCGGGCCGAAATTCCACGCCCCGGCGTATTCCGGGCCTTGTTCGTAGAGACCTGCGGCCAGTTGCAGGTAACCGGCCAGCGGCTCCAGCGCGTGCTGCCACGGGCGCACGGCTTGCGGATAACGCAGGGTCACCGGTTCGTCGGCGCTCCACGCTTTGAGCACGTCAGGAATCAGGCGCTCAGGGGCAAAATCGCCGCCGCCCAGGACGTTGCCAGCGCGCGCGGTGGCCAGGGCCAGACCGTGCTCGGCGTACTTGTCCGCCGGGAAAAACGACGCGGCATAAGACTGTGCGAGCAATTCACAGCAAGCCTTGCTGCTGCTGTAAGGATCGTGGCCACCGAGGGCTTCGTCTTCGCGGTACGGCCACAGCCATTCCTTGTTGGCGTAGACCTTGTCGGTGGTCACCAGCACACAGGCGCGCACGCAGCCGACCTGACGAATCGCTTCGAGCAGGTTCAGCGTGCCCATGACGTTACTGGAGTACGTGCCGAGCGGATCGCGATAGCCTTCGCGCACCAACGGCTGAGCCGCCAGGTGCAGAACGATTTCAGGCTCGGTGTCGGCGATGATTTCCAGCAAGGCACCGAGATCCCGCAGATCACCGCGCTGATCGTTGATGCCCTCATGCACCCGCGCCAGTTCGAACAAGCTCGGCTCAGTCGACGGATCCAGGGAAAAGCCGCTGACTTGCGCGCCGAGGCTTTGCAGCCACAGGGTCAGCCAGCTGCCTTTGAAACCGGTGTGTCCGGTGACGAGGACGCGTTTGCCGCGCCAGAAATCCGCACTCAGGCCCATTGCTTCCATGGGGCCTCCCCGCTCTGCCACAACGCTTCGAGATGGTTCTTGTCGCGCAGGGTGTCCATCGGATGCCAGAAGCCTTCGTGCTCGAAGGCTTTCAACTGTTCGTCAGCGGCCAGACGCGCCAGCGGTTCGGCTTCCCAAGTGGTGGCGTCATCGGCGATGTACGGCAGCACTTTCGGCGAGAGCACGAAGAAGCCACCGTTGATCCAGCCACCGTCACCGCGAGGCTTTTCGGTGAAGCCCAGCACTTGATCACCCTGACGCTCAAGCGCGCCGTAGCGGCCCGGCGGTTGCACGGCAGTGACGGTCGCGAGACGGCCGTGGGCTTTGTGGAAATCCACGAGTTGAGCAATGTTGATATCGGAAACGCCGTCGCCGTAAGTGAAGCAGAACGCCTCTTCATCCTTGAGGTAACGGCCGGCACGCAGCAGACGACCACCGGTCATGGTTTCCTCACCGGTGTCGATGAGCGTGACGCTCCACGGCTCGCTGTAATTCTGGTGCACGTCCATGCGGTTTTCACGCATGTTGAAGGTGACATCAGAGGTGTGCAGGAAGTAGTTGGCGAAGAAGTCCTTGATCGCATAGCCCTTGTAGCCGAGGCAGATCACGAAGTCGTGAATTCCGTGGGCGGAATACTGCTTCATGATGTGCCAGAGAATTGGCTTGCCGCCGATCTCGATCATTGGCTTGGGCTTGAGGTGCGACTCTTCACTGATGCGCGTGCCGAGGCCACCCGCCAAAATAACTGCCTTCATCGTCTCCCCTCTTGTTCTTCACCGGGCTGCGCATGGCTTTGTTGAGCGCTGCGGGCCGTCTGGCTAAACCTTTTGCCGCTCCGGGCGCCGCTGGAGTGACCGCGAGCGCTCGTTTTATGGCGATTTACAGGGGACTTGCAGGAAACGCGCCAGCTCCACAAGCCCCCTCACCCTAACCCTCTCCCAAAGGGAGAGGGGACTGACCGAGGTGTTTGGGAGAGCTACGCCGACGTGAAATACCGAGTCGAACTCAGGTTTTGAAAGTCCGAAATCGACTCCCTCTGGAACAAGGGGAAAACCCACCACAAATCCAAAGCCGACCACGCCCCGCTCCTCACCACTCAACAGGATGAGCGTTAGCTCGGCTGCAGCTCTTGATCTTGATCCACGAGCGACGTCGGAAGGCTGAGCGGAGGGATTGATCCGGGGGGGGGAGCGCAGCGACCGTTTGGCGAAGCCAAACACAGCGAGAGGAGGTGCAGCGAAGCAAACCGTAGGCGCTGCGCCCGGATCGATCCCGCAGCGAAGGAACCCCGAGCCCCAGCGAGCGGGCCGTACGCAGGAGCAAGCGTTAATGAGATGGTCAGCCCGGTGAGATCCTCGGCGGGTCTAAACTTGCCGAGGCTCTCTTTTTACCGAAGGAGGATCTCTCATGAATACCATCACGCTTTTGGGTATCGACATCGGCAAACACACTT